>JAQICA010000102.1 GCA_027858775.1 Salinivirgaceae bacterium
AAGCTAAACAGGGTGTACATGTCCGAAGATTTGGAAATCGTTTTAAACATTTCAGTTAAAGAAACATAATCGCGTTTCTTTAGACGGTTTTTGGTGATGGTGTACTATTCAAATACTGTGCGCTATAAAAGTAACGACCGTGTGATTTTCTGTAGGCAACATTGGATGTATTTCAAAGGGATTAGCACTTCATAAATAATTAGCAATTAATGATTTGTACAAACAAGATAGCCCTTTTCCTTCGGAAAGTGCAAAATTAACGTATAGCCTTCTTTGTTTTGCATTACTAACAGACAGGCAATTACAAAAACGCCGAAACTATAATACCAAACGAACCATCAGAAGTAGTATATCCTACTCCCCTTGCTGCTCCAGTTCCAACTCATCCCAGAACTCAATAGCACGACGCATATGAGGAATAACAATGGTTCCACCTACTACATTGGCTACACTAAATATTTCAAACAGCTCTTCTTTACTTACACCAAGTATAAAACATTGCTCCACATGGTATTTTATACAATCGTCGCAGCGCAACACCATAGAAGAAACCAGCCCCAGCATTTCTTTCGTACGTGCATCAAGCGCGCCATCCATGTACGTGTTTGTATCAAGATTAAAAATTCGTTTAATCACTTTATTGTTGCCAGCAAGAATTTTCTCATTCATTTTTTGGCGATACTCACGGTACTCCGTCAATTTATCAGACATACTATTTTACTATGATATGTTTTACAATACTAATTCTCCACGCAAAGTTGCCGATGAGCACGAAACCACCTTCACATTTACATAGTCGCCGGGTTTGTATTCCCCTTTCGGAAACACCACTACTTTATTTTGTTCATTGCGACCAAAAAGTTCGTCGACTGATTTTTTCGAAACACCTTCGGCTAATACTGAAAACGTTTTCCCCACATCAGACTCATTACTCTGCCTGGACAACTCTTGCTGCAAATCGATTATTTCTTTTAAACGGCGCGATTTAATTTCTTCGGAAACATTATCGGGTAAATGTTTGGCCGCATATGTTCCCTCGCGTTCGCTATATTTAAACATAAATGCCCAATCGAAACGCACTTCTTTCATTAGCGAAAGCGTTTGCTGATGATCGTCTTCCGTCTCATTGTGGAAACCGCAAAACACATCGGTGGTAATACCACAATCAGGAATCAGTTGTCTAATTTTCGCAATTCGCTCCAGGTACCAGTCACGATCGTATTTTCGGTTCATTAGTTTCAACACATTACTACTGCCCGACTGCACTGGTAAATGAATATGGTTACAAATATTGGGTGTTTCGGCAATGGTTTCGATTAGGTCATCTGAAATATCTTTGGGATGCGATGTAGTGAACCGAATTCGGACACCAGTGTTCAGTTTTGATACAGTTTTCAAAAGTTGCGGAAAGGTTACTATTTCTTCGCCATCTTCCCATAAGTACGAATTGACATTCTGACCCAACAACGTAACTTCTTTGTAGCCTTTTTTTACGAGTTCATTCACCTCATTTACAACATCTTTGTATGGGCGGCTGCGCTCTCGACCGCGTGTGTAGGGAACAATACAGTATGTGCAAAAATTATTGCATCCGCGGCTAATCGATACAAAACCACTAAACGAACTCTCTTCGAGCCGCTTAGGAATAATTCCGGTGTAGGTTTCTTGTGTAGAAAGTGTTACATCAACCGCTTTTTTGTCGCCATTGGCCATGCGTAACATTTGTGGCAATTTACGATAAGTATCGGGGCCTGCAACAATGCTGACTACAGGACTTTGCGTCAATTTATCACCGAGACGCTCAGCCATACAGCCAATTACGCCAACCTTAAGATCGGGATTCTTTTTCTTGTTATGCTTTAACGCATCAAGACGATTCCATATTTTCTGCTCGGCATTATCACGTATAGAACATGTATTAATCAACACTAAATCAGCCTCCAGTGCATCGTGTGTAATTTCGTATTCTTCCTCGCCCAAAACCGATGCCACCACCTCGCTATCAGCCATATTCATCTGACAGCCATACGTTTCAATATATAATTTTTTCACTTGTAAAAATATTTAATAAACAACTCTTTAACAGCACGTTAAAACAAATACATTTCGACTACTGCTTAAGCAGGCAAAAGTAATAAATGATGAATGTATCTAACTCAATTTTAGTGCCCTTTTCTCAACTGCACAAATTAAGAGTTTTTCATCCACTATGCCAAAACAAAATCATACACCAACCACTCTTCAAAAATAATCAGGCACTTAGTGCTGGCATTTATGTATTTAACATCTGCTACGCTACTGTTTTTTGCCGTGAATAAAAAACATTAGGCTACCTATTTTCTGATATTAAATATACACAACTGACACACAGCACTCCAACTATGTTTGGCTCTATATTTGCTTCTTAAGGTGCGAAAACAAGAATATCGTCCTGCGTTTCGCACTATAAAATGATGCGAATGCATAGGGAAAAATTCAATAAAGAATCGCCATACAAACCAACAAAGAAAAATCAGATTTATGCTCTATCGTATTTTTCCGCTGCTCGTTTTCCTGCTCGCTGTAACTATTCAAGGAAGGTCCCAAGACAAAAAATCGATTGATGCTACACGAATTGATTCAAAAATGAAGATAGACGGACAACTTCTTGAAGCAGAATGGGACTTAGCAGATGTTGCCACAGACTTTATTCAATACTCTCCCTACAACAGCGATAAGCCTTCAGAAAAAACGAGAGTACGATTTCTGTACGACGATCAGGCGCTTTACGTTGGAGCATTTATGGAAGACAACCATCCCGATAAAATGTCGAAAAGCCTTGGAAAACGCGACGATTTTAATCTTGCCGATTACATTGGTGTAACAATTGATCCATACAACGACGCCAGCACGGCGTATTGCTTTTACGTTACCGCTTCGGGCGTACAAGTCGATATAAAAACCACCAGTTATTCAGACTATGGATGGAACGCCGTATGGCAATCATCTGTGCACCACACCGCAAACGGATGGAGTGTAGAAATGCGCATTCCTTACTCGGCACTGCGATTTTCGAAACAAAAAAGCCATGAATGGGGTCTAAACATAAAACGAACCTTACTACGCAACCGCGAAACAAGCACCTGGAACTTTGTCGATATAGATGTGGATGGAGAGAACAAACAAGCCGGAGTACTCAAAGGCATCAAAGATGTTGAACCACCTGTGCGTTTAGCGTTTATCCCGTATACATCGGCTTATTATGAACATTTCAGCGGCGACAACTCCTATTCGCTCAAAGGCGGTATGGATGTAAAATATGGCATCAACGAAAGTTTTACACTAAACATGATGCTTATTCCCGACTTTGGGCAAGTAAAATCAGACAACAATGTTCTTAACCTTGGCCCTTACGAAACCTATTACGACGAAAACAGGGAGTTTTTCAAAGAAGGAACCGAACTGTTTAACAGAGCTGGTTTGTTCTATTCGCGCAGAATTGGGGCTGCCCCTACAGACGCACAGAAGGTAGACGATATTGCCGAAGAGCGAAGCATCGAAGTAATTGAAAACCCGGGCACCACACAGCTAATCAACGCAACAAAAATATCGGGAAAAACCAAAAATGGCATTAGTATAGGCTTTTTAAATGCCATGAGCAGCCACACCAATGCCGTAATAAAAGATTCAGTTACCGGCAAAAAAGAAAACATCACAACACAGCCATTTACCAACTACAATGTAAGTGTAATAGAGAAAACGTTGAAAGACAACTCATACATCAGCCTCATCAACACAAACATGTACAAACCAAACAAAGAGTACGTAGCCAACGTTACCGGAACCGAGGGACGCTATGAGGTTCGTAAAGAAATTGCATTTTCGGGAGCTGCCACAGTGAGTCAGAAATACGATCTTGACAACCCTTTTGGACATTCCTACTGGGCTGACATATCGCGCATTAGCGGTCGATTCCGCTTTTCACTCCACCACCTTACTGAAAGTCCGGATTATAACCCAAACGACATGGGCTACCTTCAAAGTGCAGATGAACGCGCACACCGATTCTCCCTTTATTACTCCATTAGAGAACCCTTTTGGAAACTACTGAGCTGGTACAACGATTTGCATTTTTACTATTTCACCATGTACGATTACGATAAATTTGTGAGCACTCAAATTAACTATGCCTCGCGAATTACAACACCTGACCATTTAACAATCGGGCTCAACGCACAAACAAAACCTGTTCGCGGCTACGATTACCACGAACCACGTGTAGAGGGAGCAAAATTCCACAACGTCTCGTGGCAAAACAGCAGTCTGTGGTTATCGTCTGACTATACGAAAACTTTTGCTTACGATGTGACACTTGGAGGCTGGACAGGCAACCAATACGACCAAAGAGGATTCTGGTTCGAACTAAGCCCGCGACTGCGATTGGGCGATAAGTTTTCATTCATATACAGGTTTAGTAGCGACAACGACTTTAATTCCATCGGCTACGTAGACCGTAACTCCGAAGGCGACACCATTATTTTTGGACGTAGAAGTTACCGAAATATAGAACAAACCATCAACCTTGACTATATATTTACGGCCAACTCATCACTTTCATTTTACTTGCGTCACTACTGGTCCAGAGTAGACTACAAAGATTTCTGGTACCTGAATACCGACGGATCGCTCCGCAAAAACCCAGAGTACAACAAAGACGAAGATATAAATTACAATACATTCAACATCGATTTGGCCTACACCTGGCAATTTGCCCCGGGCAGCGAAATGTCGATAGTATGGAAAAACGAAGTAAACGCCTCCACAGATGAAGTTGTAAAAAGCTTCCGCGAAAATCTAGATCAAACATTCAACGATCCGGGCAGAAACAGCATTTCGGTGCGTGTGCTGTATTACATAGATTATCTACAACTGAAAAACGCAATTTTGTAAGCAAAAACCACTATTTACGACCCTATAGTAGCACATTTTTTAGCAAATAAACCGTATCATTGTATTAAAATATACCAATCACATGAGTATGCATGAACCTATTTTGGTACAAAAAGCTTCGGGCGAAAAAGAAGCATTTTCAGCTCAAAAACTAAGAGGATCGCTACGTAATGCAGGAGCAGACGAAACAACAATTGCCAAAATTGTTACCGATGTCGAAAACTGGCTCTTTACCGGAGTAACCACAAAAAAAATCTATGGCCGGGCATTCTTACTTTTACGCAAATTTACCGATTCAGAAGGAATTCCGTACAAACTCAAACAAGCAATTTTGGAACTTGGACCTTCGGGCTACCCATTTGAGACACTCATCGGGCAACTATTTAAAAAACAAGGTTATAAAACAGAGGTTGGCATTGTAGTCGACGGACACTGCGTAACCCACGAAATGGATGTCATTGCAACAATAAACGACACGCAACATTTAACAGAATGCAAATACAGCAAACACCAGGGCAAGCAAATTAGCGTTCAAGTTCCTCTCTACGTACGATCGAGAGTAAACGATATTGTAAAAAAACGGCGTACAATGGAAAAATACCGCAACCTGAATTACACTGGTTGGGTAATTACGAACACACGTTTTTCTGACGACTCTCTTCAGTACGGAACATGTAGCGGACTCAAATTACTTGGCTGGGACTACCCGGCAGGAAAAGGACTAAAAACACTTATTGAGCAATACAAAATTTACCCCATTACCATATTAACAAACCTGACAAAACAGCACAAGCAAACATTATTAAAAAAGAACATCGTTTGTTGCAACCAACTAAAAGAGAATTTAGATGTATTGCACGAATTTAAGTTCACGAAACGCCGTGTCAGTAAACTTACAAAAGAATTGAACGAGTTGTGCTAAAAGATGCGATAAAGAAAATCAGAAGATGTAATGAACCAGTAAACTACCGATTTAGCACCAAATATGCCCCTTATTTTGCACCTGACTCTTCTAACCACGCATGCAGCGCAGCAACAGCCCAAAGTCGATTATACAAAAATGCATTTGACTTTTTTTCAAAGCGCTTACGCAGATGTGCAACAACTTCTGGACGTACAATACCGTGACGAACAATCACCGATTCATCTAAATGCGCATCGAACCATCCCTTTAGCGATCCGGTCATCCATTGGTGTAACGGCACAGAAAACCCCTGTTTCGGACGATCGAACAAGTGCTGCGGTACGTATCTGTAAAGCAGTTTCTTGAGTAAATACTTTCCATTTTTACCATTCAGCCTAAGCGACGGGTGCATATTAAAAGCCAACTCTACAATACGATAATCGAGCAAAGGAACGCGGGTCTCCAGTGCATAACGCATACTGGCACGATCAACCTTAGTCAGCAAATCGTCGGGCAAATAATAATGAAAATCAAATAACGCCTGCTTTTCCTGCGGTGTAAATGAGTCACTAAAAGATTTTAACTCCGGATGAAATCCATTTTCGCCAACAAGCAAAGCATTCACTTCATTCTCCGAAAAAAGATATTGTTCCTGAGAAAAAATGTGCGACATACTGTTGGTGTGTTTCCCAAACATACCGGCAGCCCGGCGATGCCGACTATTACCAAGTTGAAGTGCAGAACGCATAAAAGGAGCCATCATTTTGTATCGATTGCTGGCCAACCGCTTTGCCCAAACATGAGATCCATATCCCATAAAAAGTTCGTCGCCTCCATCGCCCGATAAAGTAACAGTAACCTCCTGCCGGGCCATTTTCGAAACCAACATGGTAGGAATTGCGCTTGTATCGGCAAAAGGCTCATCGTATTGCGTTATTATTTGCGGCAGCAATTCACGCGCTTCGGCTTCGGTAACAAAAAACTCCCGATGATCGCTTCCAATATGCCTGGCAACTTTTGCAGCATGCTCTGTTTCATTGTGTTTGACGTGTTCAAACCCAATGGTAAAAGTTTTAATTTTTCCGTTGAAATGGCGTGCAGCAACAGCTGAAACTAAACTACTATCGACCCCTCCACTTAAAAACGTACCTACGGGCACATCACTAATCAGACGGCTTTTAACCGCACTATTTACCGCCACATCCAAGCGTTGCAAAAGTTCTTTTTCATTAGTAAACCGTCTAACTTCAATTTTACTTTCAACAGACCACCATGGCTGGAGCTTCAACCCATTTTTATCGAGCAAAATCATATGCCCTGGCTCCAACTTAAAAATATTGTGATAAACGGTTTGGGGAGCAGGTATAAAACCAAAATGCAAAAAGGCTCCGTATGCATGTGTATTTTTTTGTAACCAATCGCCGGGCAGCGCCTTCTGTAAAGCTTTCAACTCCGACGCAAAAACCAGTATATTGTTCGCATAATAGTAAAAAAGAGGTTTAATACCGGCTCTGTCACGAAATAAAAACAACCGTTGCTCGTGCAAATCATAAATGGCAATAGCAAACATCCCGTTCAGCAGTTTGGCAAATTCTATTCCCCGCTTGGCAAATAACTCCAGCACAATTTCGCTATCGCTACCGGTTTTTGGTGTAATATGAAACTGTGCAGCCAACTCCTTAAAATTATAAACCTCTCCGTTATACACCATAACGTAGCGCCCATCCTGCGAATAGAAGGGCTGATTGGCATCATCAGACAAATCAATAATACTCAAACGCCTGTGTGCCAAACCCGCATTGGATGAGTGATAAATACCCTGATGATCGGGACCCCGGTGCGCCAACGCCTCAGCCATTTTTTCCAGATGCGATTTTCCCAGCATTTCGGTCGTTTGCCAGTAGCCTGCAATTCCACACATAATAGATAAATTTGATGCGAACTTAACCAATTTATACCATTTTTATACGCAAACATCTTTAATAATAGTTGAACCGCGGAAAATATCTTAAATTTGTATGCTGATAGAAAAAAAATATCTATTTTTAGGTTTGATGAATATACTTTAATCCGTATTTATCGAGCGCAATTGCAAAAAGCACAAGAGCAGAACACACATAAACACCTGCTTTACAGAAATTTAAAACAAATTAGAACGCCCCTGGCGCAATAATTAAAATATTAGGTATGAAGTACAGATTCACCATCGCAAATCGCTTATTATTAGGCTTTAGCCTTATCATTATAACCCTTTTGGTAAGTAGCGTTCTAACCTATACAACCCTACAAAAAAACAAGCAGTTAAACGAACAGGTTGCAAACATTTATTCTCCCTCGGTGCAATATCTTGGTGACTTGAACCAATTGGTAAACGACTCAAAAATGCTTATCAAAAACTGGGTGTACATCGAACGAAAAAGCAACACTCCTGACAAACGAAAATTACGAAAACTCCACACTGAAGAATTCCCCGTATTAGTCTCCAAAATAAAAAGCATCTATAGAAACTGGACACCAGATGAGCAATCATTGTTCGACTCATTGATCGTTACAATAGAAGACACATTGTTTCCGTATCACAAACAAATTATGTCCCGATTAAATTCGTTTGAAAGTTACGACGATCCAATGGTCGTTTTTGAAATTCAGCCAATGGTAGGCGATGGCGGCGAAGTAATTAACACAACAGACAAGGCCTTGAACACAGTGGGCAAACTTTTAACATCGCTTAACAAAAAAAGCGAAGAACGCAACATGGCTATGTTCGACTCGCTGGATTCGTTCCAGATGTTTATTCTCTTTTCGGGTCTTATTATGTTGATTATTGCTATTGCGATTGGATTATTTATTTCCCGAGCCACAATTAGGCCCATACTTCGCTTAAAGGAATTCCTGCTCATCATGACCAAAGGACTCTTGCCCGAAGAGCAAATGAAGGTTAGCAACGACGAAATTGGCGACATGAGCAAAGCGCTGAACGAATATGTCGATGGCATGCGCCGAACATCAGACTTCGCCCTCTCCATAGGAAAAGGAAACTACGACATTGATTACGAAGCCCTTAGCGAAGATGACGCACTGGGCAATGCCCTATTACGCATGCGCAGCGATCTGAAAAAAGCAGCTGGAGAGGATGAACGCCGCAAAAAAGAAGACGAAATTAGAAACTGGACAGCTCAGGGAATTGCCAAGTTCAGCGATATCCTTCGTATGGACAACGATGACATTCAAAAACTTTCGTTCAACATTGTTGACAATCTCATTAATTATATCGATGCCATACAGGGAGCGATTTACGTGCTCAGCACTGACGAAAACGAAGAAGGGCAGTATTTTGACATGACCGCTGCTGTGGCCTACGGTCGCGAAAAAATGGTAGACCGACGCATAGAAATGGAAGAAGGGCTGGTTGGCCGTTGCGCATTCGAACGCGCCACTGTTTACCTTAAAGAAGTACCGGACAACTATGTTCGCATTACCAGCGGACTAGGCGATGCAAACCCAAATGTATTACTTCTTGTTCCACTGAAACTCAATAACGAAATATTCGGAGTACTGGAAATTATCTCGTTCAATGAGCTCCAGAAACATCAAATAGAATTTGTCGAAAAAGTTGGCGAAAACATTGCCTCTACAATATCTTCTGTTCGCATCAACCAGCAAACAGCAAAACTGCTTGAAGAGTCGCGCCATAAAGGAGAAGAACTGGCATCGCAAGAAGAAGAGATGCGCCAAAACATGGAAGAACTGCAAGCAACACAAGAAGAGTCGGCCAGACGGGAAGCTGAAACGCAGGATACCATTGACGCAATCAACAACACATTGGGAAATTTCGATATGGATATCAATGGTTACATTATTTCGGTCAACGAAAAATATGCGCAGCTCATTTTCAGTAAAACAGGAGACCTGATTGGAAAAGAACACCGCACGCTGTTCAACGAAGAAAAAAATGACGTGGAACGATACAACGAAATTTGGGACGGGATGCGCAACGGAATACCTGCCGATATCGAAATTAAATATGAAACGCCCGATGGAGACATGTGGCTTCGGGAATCATACACACCGGCAAAAAACATTGACGGTGAATACAACAAAATAGTAGCACTTGTGATGGACGTAAGTGAAAAACGTAGTAAAGACAGTGCAATACACGCCTATCAACATGAGCTGGAAGATCAGGGAGAAATTTTACGCGAAACAATGGATCGAATTAACACTGTAAGAGAAGATTACGAAGGAAAAATTCAGGAAATAGAGAAAGAAAAAGAAATTGTCGAGGAAGAGTCGCGTGTGCAAATTGAGAGTTTGAAGATGCAATTAGATGAAATAACTGGAAACAAATAGAATTTAAGATACTACTTTTATAAGCGGAGGCCTCCCGGCCTCCGCTTTTTTTAATTGATTAGATATGCATTTAGTAAGCTTAGACTGGATAATCATCGGAGTGTTTTTTGTCATTGTAATTGGCATTGGTTGGGTAGCATCGCGTACCGCACGCGCCAACACTTCGGAATATTTCTTAGGCGGCAGAGGCATGCCATGGTGGTTACTGGGTATTTCAATGGTTGCCTGCACCTTTTCTGCCGATACGCCCAATTTAGTAACCGACTTTGTCCGCCAATCCGGCGTAGCAAAAAACTGGGCATGGTGGGCATTTCTCATTACCGGCATGGTAACCGTATTTATTTACGCCAAACTCTGGCGCAGGTCTGATGTACTTACCGATTTGGAATTTTATGAGCTGCGTTACTCAGGTAAAATGGCCTCCTTTTTACGCGTATTCCGATCGCTCTATCTGGGATTGTTTTTCAACATTCTTATTATGGCCAGCGTAAGTTTGGCAGCCATAAAAATCGGATCTGTAATGTTTGGGCTGCCTCCCTGGCTCACAATAGTTGCCGGATCGGCAGCCGTAGTGCTTTACGCTGGCATCGGTGGACTAAAAGGTGTAATTTGGGCCGATTTTTTTCAATACAGCATTGCACTTTTCGGCGCCATTTATGCAGCCTATGTCGCACTAATTCAACCAGAAGTTGGTGGATTAGACGGACTACTGTCACATCCGGACATTCAGGATAAGCTATCGTTCATCCCCGATTTTTCTGACCCCGGCACACTGCTTACCTTGCTCATTATTCCTATTGCAGTGCAATGGTGGAGCGTCTGGTACCCGGGTGCTGAGCCAGGCGGCGGCGGATATATTGCTCAGCGAATGCTCTCTGCAAAAGACGAAAAAAATGCTATTGGAGCCACCTTCCTCTTTAACTTTATGCACTACGCTATTCGTCCGTGGCCATGGATAATTGTGGCATTGGCATCGCTCATTATTTATCCCGATCTGGCATCCATTCAAGCAGAATTTGGTCATATACCGGAAATGTATTTAAAAGACGATATTGCCTACCCCGTTATGATGTCGAAACTAGGCCCCGGATGGCTGGGATTAGTGGTAGCATCATTGATTGCCGCCTACATGTCGACAATAGGAACACATCTGAACTGGGGAGCTTCATATATTGTCAACGACTTTTATAAACGCATTGTAAAACCAAAAGCAAGCGAAAAAGAACTGGTACATGTGGGTCAATTATCAACAGTATTGCTCATGCTCCTTTCAGGAATTATTGCCCTTACGGTGATGGAAAATGCAATGGAAGCCTTCAATATTTTGCTTCTGGCGGGAGCCGGATCAGGGGCTATATATTTGTTGCGATGGTTTTGGTGGCGCATTAATGCGCTTACAGAAATTGTAGCTATGGTGAGCGCAACCTTAACAGCTATTATCCTCATTTTTGGTATAGACGACGCCACTTTATCGACAACCTTGCTCGATGCCTTTACCGTTCGGCTGCTTCTGGCTGTTGGTATTACCACGACAGTTTGGCTGCTCACAACATTTTTATCGAAACCAGAAGATGAGAAAACCCTCATTGAGTTCTATAAGCGCACCCGTCCTGGCGGGCCGGGATGGAAACGGATTGCAGCTAAAGCACTACCGGAAGAAACAAACCCAACGGCGTGGGCAATGCCGGTTCAGTTACTCAATGTATTTATTGGTTGTGTTTCCATTTATGCAGCACTATTTGGCATTGGAAGTCTGATATATAAAAACTGGATTACCGGCAGTATTTTACTTGGCGTCACCTTTTTAGGTACTTTCATTATGTTTAAACTCTTCCACCGCTTACGTGCCGATCTATAGTATTGGGGGAGGTATTTGATTGTGTTTACAGATACGCGGGATCAATTACAAACAACAAACCAGGTGCAACATACCGCGCTGATAATAAAAGAAATACTTAAAAAAACAAAAGCCGATACCTAAAAAGGCATCGACTTTTGTTTTTTCCTGAGATTAGGTCCAGTTAAGCAGGAATAATTGCTTCTGTAGGACAAACATCAACGCAAGCACCACAATCTGTGCAAGTGTCTGCGTCAATAACATAAATATCACCTTCTGCTATAGCATCCACAGGACATTCGGGCAGACAACTGCCACATGCTACACAATCTTCTGTAATTTTGTAAGCCATTTGTATTTATATTTAAAGTTCAATAATAACGCTGCAAATGTATAAGGCTTTTTTGAAAAAAACGAAGAAAACACAAAAAAAACACCTAATTTATAAGGTGTCCAAACTGTTGATATTCCTAATTTACGAACGTTTCTACGAATTTATTTGGGCAAGAATAGTATGCTGACCGCGCACTTTGTCACCAAGTTTAACATGAATCTTGGCATCCAGTGGTAAAAACACATCGACCCGGCTGCCGAATTTGATGAACCCCATCTCCTGCCCTGCTTCAACAGTGGTATCTTCTTTTTGAACGTAGTTTTCTATACGACGAGCTACAATACCAGC
Source organism: Salinivirgaceae bacterium (assembly GCA_027858775.1). Lineage (GTDB taxonomy): Bacteria > Bacteroidota > Bacteroidia > Bacteroidales > Salinivirgaceae > Salinivirga. The sequence continues at coordinate 12,703 of JAQICA010000102.1, forward strand.
TATTTGTCTCACTACAACAGGAACACCCGCTGAAGTTTCCATTAATACAGAAGTTCGTTCATTTAGCGTTGACGATTTAGGATGTCTAGCCAATAAAAACTTCCCTGGATGGTATTTATATTTTTTCATACTACCTTTTGCAGGAAACCAATTGATATGCACATTCCAGACAGACATAAACACCGAAACTTGCAATGCTTCTTTATTAAGGAACTCGTCCTCAACAACTTTCTCGATGGCTACAATATGGCCATCCGCTGGCGATAAAACCTGCCCCTCATCAAATGTAACTTCACGTTTCGGTTTACGGAAAAAGCGAATAACAAAAAGAACTAATAGCAATAATACAGTTGCAACAACCAATGTTAGTTTAATACGTTCAGTTAACAGGTAGGTAACTGAGCTAATAGCTAAAAAGAAAACCACCGTTCTGGCAATAACAATATTTCCCGCTCTATGTGTCATAGTATTAATTAATGAGGTAAAGATAACTAAAAACGAAAGGGATGGCAAATACAAAACCATCAAACCGATCGAGCACGCCACCGTGGCCGGGCAATACTCTACCTGAATCTTTCACACCTGCTGATCGCTTAAACATGGACTCAACCAAATCGCCTAAAGTAGCAGCAAGCGATACAAGCACTGCAACCGTTAACCATATCATAAGTGAAAACATCGGCCAAAAATGGAACAACACAAAACCCAATCCAATGGTAGCTAGTAAGCCTCCGGCAAAACCCTCCCATGTTTTCTTGGGCGAAATTTTTGGTGCGATTTTATTTTTACCAGCCAAAACGCCTACAATATAGGCAAACGTATCGTTGGTCCAGGTAAAAAGCACAACAGCTAATACCGGACGATAATCATAAGGTCCGTTAATATAGCCCAAGCCTATAAAAAGAGCTAGTGGTAATGCCACATGAATAACCGGCAAAAACGTAAAAGCTATATTTTGCACCACACGTTTTTTTCTGCGATACAACTCACTAATAAATGCGATAAAAAACAGGGGTATGATCAGCGATAAGGCATTTGGTGGCACTATACCAGCAAATAGACCCCATGCTCCTGCAAATAAAAAAATAGACAAAACTAACTGCCAGGCCAAAACCGGCCGAACGTGCAATTTTCTACTCAATTGATAATACTCGATAACACACATCACAAGTATAAGCATATAGAAAAAACCAAAGGACAACTCATGCCAAACAATGGATAAAACTGTCAAAACTGATATTAAAATACCTGATAATGCGCGCTCTAAAAAGTTTTTCAAAAGTTTGCTTTTTTAATTAAGTGCTTCGCTCTAATCACATCATCTGCCTTCACAACAACCTCTATCTCGCCAATCATAATATAAAAAGAATCCTGCTTATCAATAACCACAGCATCAATATCGTGGTCTTCAAGCAGATCCTTTATTATATAGGCTTGATAGGCCTGAGTTGTTGAAAATGCGATTACCCAATCTGAGTTTTTCACCTATTTATCATTTTGATTATAACTATCAGATGAAACATCTATGTTGTGACAATGAAATCATACATGCTTCATTTTTCATACTTGCGCAAGTACCTGCAACTATTCATCGCCAGGCGATTCCTCCTCACTCACTTCTGGTTTTCTGGAATCTTCGTCGCTTTCATTACTGTTTTTCCGTTTCCCGAATACCTCTTCAAGATCGTCAGAAAAAACCACCTCTTTCTCGAGCAGTCGTCTGGCTATTTCGTGATGTCCTTCGCGGTTATCTCTCAATATTCTCAACGCCGTTTGATACGAAAGATCAATAATCTTTTTGATCTCTTTGTCGATCAATTTGGCGGTATCTTCACTATATGGCTTTGTAAAACTATACTCACTGCGTCCGGTAGAGTCGAAATAGCTTAAATTTCCAACTTCTGCACTCATTCCAAAATAAGTAACCATTGCTGCGGCTTTACGGGTTACACGCTCTAAATCATTCAATGCACCGGTAGAAACAACGCCAAAGGTTACTTCTTCGGCAGCCCTTCCACCCATCAGTGAGGCCATCTCGTCCAAAATCTGTTCTTTAGTGGTAATTTGTCGCTCTTCGGGCAAATACCATGCTGCGCCCAATGCTTGTCCACGCGGTACGATAGTAACTTTCACCAATGGATTGGCGTGTTCGAGCAACCAGCTAACGGTTGCATGCCCGGCCTCGTGATAAGCTATGGTTTTTTTCTCCTGCGGGGAGATAATTTTATTGCGTTTTTCTAATCCGCCAACAATACGATCAACGGCATCGAGAAAATCTTGTTTTTCAACCTTATTTTTACCTTTACGTGCTGCAATCAATGCGGCTTCGTTTACAGCATTTGCGATATCGGCACCACTAAAGCCTGGCGTTTGTTTTGCTAAAAAAGATGGATTAAGTTCCGTATCGATTTTTTTCAATGGCGCAAGGTGTACTTTAAAAATTTGTTCCCTCTCCTTCAGGTCAGGCAATTCAACATGTATTTGTCGGTCAAAACGTCCGGCTCTTAGTAATGCTTTATCAAGAACATCAACACGGTTTGTAGCAGCAAGAATAATAACTCCGGAATTGGAATCGAACCCGTCCATTTCGTTAAGCAACTGGTTTAATGTATTCTCTCGCTCATCATTGGCACCCATGTTCGGATTTTTACCACGGGCACGGCCAATGGCATCAATCTCATCGATAAAAATAATACAAGGGGCTTTTTCTTTGGCTTGCTTAAACAAATCGCGCACACGCGATGCACCAACGCCCACAAACATTTCAACAAAGTCGGAGCCCGAAATAGAGAAAAACGGCACATCGGCCTCTCCTGCTACGGCTTTTGCCAACAAGGTTTTACCGGTTCCCGGAGGTCCAATGAGCAGTGCTCCTTTTGGAATTTTTCCGCCCAAATCGGTATATTTTTCAGGACTTTTCAGAAAATCAACAATCTCCATCACTTCTACTTTGGCCTCTTCGAGTCCAGCAACAAAAGTAAAATCGACTTTTACTTTAGCGCCCTCCTTATCGAACAGTTTCGCTTTCGATTTGCCGATATTAAAAAGTTGTCCTCCACCCCCTGGTGCTCCACCAGTCATACGTTTCATAATAAAAATCCAGATGGCTACGATAATCACAATTGGCAACAACCAACCGATGATATTCCCCACATGATCTTCACGAGTTTCATACTGAATGCCAATTTTCTGGTCTTCTGAAAAATCTGTTTGGGCTTCATCGAGTTGTTTTTGAAAATACTCTACAGAACCAATTGTAAAAAAGTATTGTGGTCCGGATGAAAACCCTTCGGTGCTAAAAGTCTGATATCGTCCGGTTCCCAACTTATCGCGTTGTATAAAAACCTCGACGCGTTGCTTGTTAACCACTTTAACTTTTTGTACATCGTGGTTTTCCAGCATTTCACTTTTAAACTCTTTCCAGGTGGTTTCAACAGCATTACTGCCAAAACTACCGAAAAACTGCATCCCAAGTATTAAAAGTGCAATAGCACCATAAACCCAGTAAATATTAAATTTCGGCTTCTGCGGTGTATTTGATGAATGCTTTTCGTCTGCTTTCTTATTCTTCTCCATGTTCGTATCTGTTAATTTTAATCGTTTATCACAGTTGTTTTTCCATCGGCCCATAGTTCTTCGAGCTTATACTGCTCTCTCACATCTTTCTGAAAAATATGGACTACAAAGTTTGAGTAATCGAGCAATATCCAGTTGGCTTGCTGTGCTCCTTCTTTGTGAAAAACACTTTCGTGATATTGTTTGCGCAACTTTTGTTCAATGTGATCTGCAATAGCATCGACCTGACGATTCGAGTTTCCATGACAAATAATAAAATGGTCGGTAACTGCATTTTCGAGCTCATGCAAATCGATAGCGACAATATTTTCGCCTTTCTTTTCTTTTATGCCTTCTATAATGCTATTAATAATCTCACTTGATGTTTCGTTCTTTTGCATATATTAATTTTTTGCTAAACATTTTTCGTTTTAACATGCGCTTTTTTCAGCAGCATAGTTGTATTTGTCGGTCTTTGTAACAAACAATTTTAACGCCAAAAACCAACGGCAACGTATTTCAGTCGTTTTAACTGCTTATAAGCAATTTCGAAAAAAAGACCTGACATAATAACATACGCTACAAAATCATCGACGAAACGGATTGGCACTTTTGTACCTTCGTCCCACCATTATTTGTATACAGCCACTGGCTGATTTTCTACCTTTGGGAATAATTGTTTCAATAATAATTAGTCGTGTTTTATGAATATTGGCCTCCCAGTATGGAATCTCGGCTTTGTTTGACTCGTAAATAACAGACTCCGAAGTTTCCAACTCCCTCCCCCAAACGGTATCGTTGGCGAATATGGTACCCGTCATAATGCGCTCTCCAGTTTCATCAAATACAAAATTACCTTCTTTATCGCGCTCATAAATAGGCACATACTTTTGTGCAACTTCTTTCACAACTCTTCTGAATCGTTTTTCCGGATAAATAATTCGGAAATATGTATCTTTTAATTTTCGTTCTGCACACGTAAAAATCCGATATTCCTGCCCTGAATAAATAACAACTTTAACCCTGAGCGTATCTCCTGTGTATACGTAGGTATAGTTCGATTGGCTACGAAAATCGAAGTCGCCAAAAAAATCTTTGTCGCACAAATCCTTATTATCGCAACGCTGTCCGTATCCGAAAAGGCCTACCAGCAATAACACAAATATGATATAAGACTTTCTCATTTACACTCTATTTAACCAATACGGCTCTTTGTCTGGTTATTACTTTTTGCAATTCGTTAAACTGTTCTTCTGTACTAATTACATCTTCCGGGTTTTCATACAAATTGATATAAACATCGTTTAATTCAAAAACAAGATGAAATACGTCGTCATTTGAAGCCTCATCTCCATGAACACTCGTCAAATACGATACTAGATTCTCAATTACGTATTGCTGATCGGCAATGCATGCCTTTAGCTTATCGCTATTTTCTACCGATTGGGCATTAATTGCCAAATATAAACTTTCAATCCACCCTGCCACAGTTATGTACGATAGCAATCGGGTTTTATTTTGCTCCTCTAGAAACGAAAACACCTTCCAATAAGATTCTGTTGAGAGATGATAAAGCGAATCTACATTATCCAAATTATCTTTAAACCGTTTCATGAGGCTTTCTCCATAGCCTGCCGTCAGTCCTAACTCGTCAGCAATTTGCTTGGTAGTTTCAAACAATGAAATTGTTTGCTGATTTTTCGCAAAAACTGCGCAGAAAGCCAAATCTGAAGCAAATAATCCAAAGGCTACCGCCTTTTCCTTCGAAGAAATATAGTGAGCGGCGCCATTGACAGGCAGCAATAATTCTGCATTGTAGCGACCCCCTCCATCTTGATAAAATCGAAAAAACTCGATTGGAGTGGGCACTCTATACACCATACGGGAAGATTTAAATTCGGGCTTCACTTCCGAAGTAACTACCTCATCATGTAGCGCTTTTTTGACATTGTCTCCTTCTTTATTTGTATTACAGGCAGTGATAGTCACAATACCAATAATAAGCAAAATACTTCGCATAGGCATCAAATTCATTGGCCGTGAAAATAATAATTTTAAATCAAAAAAATAACGTTTTAACATCTTAAATTCAATAAAATAGTCACTTATAACCGCACAGAAAAGTCAAAAACAATCCAAATATATAAATAGTTTACAATTTGCATGATTTTTGAGTAAATAAGATAAAACGATGCAAAATTACACATTTAAAGTTAAACCCATGAAAAAATTCATCCTCATAATTATTGCTATTTCTATTCAGGCTCTAACATTTGCTCAAATTCCTGATTTTACAATGACAGATACTAAGGCGGAGGTATACAATTTACATAACACGCTAGACAGTGGAAAAGTTGTTGTCATTGACTTTTTCAGCACTACATGTGGCTCATGCCAACTTGCCATGCCCGAAATGGAGAGCATTTGGACAGATGTGCTAAATCGTGGAGATTTGGGGTACATTTGGGCTATTGAGACCAGTTACCAAACGGACTCGGCAGTTATGGCCTTTTTTGATGAATACCCAGGCTCGTTTCCCGCATTTTCGGTGGTTGAAGATGACAGTGTAACAAACGATTCGTTTGGATTCCATGTTCCCTACACGCCGTATTATTACATTCTTGCTCCCAATTACAAGATGTATAATGTACCATCAAACCAAGTTCGTTCGCTTGTGGAAGACCTACTGGGAATTAGCGGAATAAACGAGGGCAGCAACCATGATTTTGCTGTTCGATTAGAAAATGGAAGAATTTCATTTAATCTACCGGAACATGAGGGTCAAATTTCAGTTGAACTATACGATCTTACCGGACGAAAAATTATTGAAGAGCAAGTTAATGCGTCCAATAGTTTTGTAGACCTCCGATCGACAAATGCAACCGGCATTGCCATCTTAAAAATACGTACGAATCAATCTACGCTTCATACAACTAAGCTTCGTCTACAATAACCATCTCGTCGTTTTCGGAAAAATGCTTAATTTTCAGTCGGTTATCACTCCATTCAGCAAATGTAAAGTGGGTAATCCAATCGCCCAAATTAGCATAAACAGCATTGCTAACGCGATGGATTAGCGGCATGTGTCTGTGTCCGAAAATATAATAATCGCACGGTTCATTTTGCTGATGATCTTCCAAATAACGCACCAAATGCTCCTTTTCAGGAATAAATGCTTCGGCTTCGATGCCTTTGCTGTAGCGAGAATGACGCGACCACCGATGAGCAAATCCAACGGCAGCGTTTGGATGAATGCGTGCAAACATCCATTGCAGTATGCCGCTCGTAAAAATGCGCTTCAGCAATTTAAACGACCAATCGCCCGAACCAAGGCCATCGCCATGTCCGATATGAAAGACCTTACCATCGATGGTATGCGTAACAGGCTTGCGGTAAACCTGAACACCTAGCTCCGACTTCAAATAATCGAATACCCACACATCGTGGTTTCCTGTGAAAAAGTGCACTGGAATTCCACGGTCGGCAAACTCGGCAATTTTACCTAAAAATCGCGTATATCCGCGTGGCACAACGTGTTTGTATTCGAACCAAAAATCAAAAATATCACCCACTAAATAGAGTTCATCGGCGTCATCAATAATCTGATCTAACCACCTGACAATCCTTTTCTCTCGTACGATACTCTTCTCCCGGGTTGGGAACCCAAGATGCATATCTGATGCAAAATAAATTTTCGACATAATTACATTCCTTGGAAATGCTTAAGACAACATATTTTCACAGCTACTTAGATACTGTCTACAAAGTCGGAGTGCCCAGTGAATAAATTCCATTTTCAAGGCTTTATTCGCAATTCTCTATATTTCAAAGGTGCTCATGAGCTCCCTTTGGTCGGTTCGAAACTCAAAACCGTTGAGTTTACTGGTGTAAATAATGCGGGTTTGAGTAAGAGTAACGTAGAAAATGGAGTTTATTGAGGGACACTACTTAAACACGTCTTCCAACTTTGCGCTAAGCTCTTCTCCACGTAGATTTTTTGCAATAATCTTTCCTTCCGGATCAATTAAAAAACTAGCAGGAATAGCCTTCACATTATATGTTTCAGCAGCTTTTGACTCCCACATTTTCAAGTCACTCACATGCTTCCAGCTACCTATGCGGTCTTTACGAATACCCGCTACCCACTCTTCTTTTTTCCGGTCGAGCGAAACCTGAAATATTTCAAATCCTTTCCATTTGTACTTCCAGTAATTTTTCACAAGACTTGGATTCTCAATGCGGCATGGACGACACCACGAGGCCCAAAAGTCGATAAGAACATATTTGCCACGCAACGATGAAAGCCGAATGGTATCGCCTTGTGGCGAGGGCAGTGCAATTTCAGGTGCAACAGCTCCAATGGCGAATTGCTGGCTAGCGGTCTGATTCCGTTCGATCTGGGTTTTAACTCTTTTCGTAAAACTACTCACCAAACTACTAATTCGAGCATTTTTATATCTTGCTGCCAATGCTGTATCAACAATTTCGAAATATTTAAAATCACTTTCCGGATTAAAAACAGCCTCATTGGCCACACGTAACGAAAGCGCAACGTACGAAGCCAACGGGTAGTTATTCTTTTTTATAAAACTCTCTAAAAAACGTCGTTCTTTTTGATATACTTTGCGGCTTTCAGCTTGGAGTTCTTTAATCAATACTTCTAAATTTGGACTACTCTCATTTGCCTGATAAACCATATTCAAACTATCGATAATATCTCCACTTTGTAAATTGTGCTTCATTATTTTCATTACCGCCTCATTTACTTCGGAGCCTTGTACATCATACGTAGCGGCAAGGTCATCGGCATCGGCAGTCACCTTTATATGATCACCGGGTTTAATAAGCAAACGAATAAAATTCTGCTGATCGAGAAACAACACATAATCCGTAGGCTGATCGACAGTTAGATCAAACACAAAATCGCCATTGGAATTAATAGCAGAAGAATCGGGTTGTGCTCCGCTCTCCAATAAATTAAGCAAGTATATTGTTTCATTATTGGCACCGTAAATTGTACCTTTCAGCTCATTGCCCGGCTCCTCTTTCTGACAAGCTCCCAATAATGTTATTACCAATATAAAAAACGTGATAATTCTCATGAGTATAAATTTAATTATTGTGATTAATAATTTAGTTGCAAACTAACAAAAACGTACGGGAAACGTTCAATTTGTGCGAAAACTTTTCCCGCAATGGTCGTTTACCGAAAATTCCGGTTAAAAATTCTAATTTTGCATGGTTAAAAATCGATTGTTTTGAAAATATACAAAGATATAAAAGAAATTTCAATATCGAACCCGGTACTTGCCATGGGCACATTCGATGGGTTGCACAAGGGTCACAGACATGTGCTCAACCAGTTAAAGGCTACTGCTGAGAAGGAACGCGGGGAAAGCGTTGTGCTTACATTTTGGCCGCACCCGCAAATGGTGCTGGGTAATGGCGATATTAAGCTCCTAAATTCAATTGAAGAAAAAACAGCCCTTTTCGAGCAAAATGGAATTGAACACCTTATCATTCTGAATTTCGATAAAAAGCTTGCAGAGCAAACATACGATGATTTTGTTCAGGAAATTCTTATCGGACAAATCGGGATAAAGCATCTGGTATTTGGGTACGATCACCGTTTTGGCCACAAAGGAGAAGGCACATTCAACAATCTGAAACCATTGGCAAAAAAATTCAAGTTTACGTTACACCAGTTACATGAAGTTAGAGCCGGCCACGCTATTTCGAGCACACGTATTCGCACAGCACTAACGCATGGACACGTAGCAGAAGCAGCCAAGATGCTGGAATATAATTATCAAATTACCGGGAATATTGTGCATGGCCAAGAGCTAGGGAGAAAAATTGGGTTTCCCACTGCCAATATTGAAGTAACCTGCCCCTACAAATTAATTCCCCATATAGGCGTATATGCCTGTATGGCACATGTGGGAACAAAACAATGGCCCGCAATGATGAATATTGGCTATAAGCCAACAGTACAAAATAGAAATGAGCTTTCTATCGAAGCCCACTTAATAGATTTTAATGGTGATCTATACGATGAGCCTCTAACAATAAAGTTTATCCGAAAAATTCGCGACGAAGTAAAATTCAACTCACTGAAAGATCTCTCAGCACAACTAGAAATAGACAAACAAGAAACCTTCCAGCTTCTGAAACAGGATGAACTTTTGTAACGAAATATGTTATAGGACTTCTTTTTTTCGTAGCCAAGCATGACAAATAGCATCTTTTGACACTAAGGATTTGTTTTATATTTGCCCCATAAACTTAACCAACTATTATTATGAATGCTTTCTTCAAACTTAAACAAACAAGTTTCGTTAATCAGCGGCGATACGAGGCTTTTGTTTTTTTGCTTTTGTTTTCTTTGTTCTTCGGGTATTTAGGTCACCACATGGGTATTGCAAATTTACTGAATACCATTATGAACACTGCCTGGGATTTGTTAATGAACACAGTATTTTTCATTATGGGAATTACTGTACTCAGTGGTGCCTTAGGTCGATTAATGATTGAGTTTGGTGTGGTGCGACTATTGGAGTTCCTGCTCAAACCCTTTATGCGCCCAATTTTCAACTTGCCAGGCGTTGCGGCTTTAGCCGGATTGATGACCTTTTTCTCAGATAATCCGGCAATTATAAGTTTGGCAAACGATAAAAATTTTAAAAAATATTTTCATGAATATGAGTTAGTTTCGTTAGCCAACTTCGGAACAGCATTTGGAATGGGGCTGATTGTACTAACTTTTATGGCCGGATTAGGCTTTTTTGGCCCCGCATTGGTTGGGTTATTCGGAGCAATTGTAGGCGCGGTAATCAGCACCCGTTTAATGCAACGTTTAATACGTAACAAAATAACCAGCACAGACACTGAGGAGAGACGTGGAGAAGATAACGATATTCGTTTCAAAAGCGAAGGAAACACGTTCTTACGCTTTCTTAATGCTCTGCTCGATGGTGGAAAATCGGGCGTTGATTTAGGGCTGGCCATTATTCCCGGCGTATTAATAATCAGTACCATGGTTATGATTGTCACGTTTGGCCCCAAAGAAGCAGCATTAGGCTATCAAGGACTGGCATACGAAGGTGTTCCTATTTTACCTAAGCTAGCCGGATATGCAAGCGGAGTATTTGAGTTCTTATTTGGATTTACAAGTCCTGAACTTATTGCTTTTCCCATTACAGCACTAGGGGCAGTAGGGGCTGCATTATCGCTTGTAAAGGCTTTTCTGGCTGAAGGCCTGATAACTGGAAATGTAATTGCCGTTTTCACTGCAATGGGAATGACCTGGAGTGGCTACCTGAGTACACATACTGCAATGCTTGACACACTGGGGCATCGATCACTAACATCTAAGGCATTATTGGCGCATACTATTGGTGGAATTTTTGCCGGAATTGTAGCCAATTATGCATACAAACTTGTTATATACGCTGGCATTTTATAGCAAATATTTGCAAAAGCGATAAAACTCAAAAATTAACCCGCATTATTCACTGATAATTTTGAATAATGCGGGTTAATAGTTCCTATAAATAACGTAAATGCGTACAACTATCTAAAAAAAACCAAAATTTAACTGAAAAATTCTCAAAACGCACGCACTAACTATTTGTTTTGGTTTAAGTATCGGTAATTTCAATATCTGGCAATAGTATTAAAAAACAAACGATTCAGCATATTCTTCACCACTACTGCACAAATACTTCACTACATACACGCCACCAGATAGTCGTTTTGGCAATGAAAAACATTGCTGACTAACATTTTGCTGTAACACAGTTTCCCCTATCGAATTGACAATTATTAGTTGACCACCAGGCGCATTGTTAAAGTGCAGTGAATGCGAATGCCGATTATAATAAAAACTCACGACTGGGGTACGCTGCAAAAGAATATTTCCAACGGGTTTACAACTATTCCAGAAAAAGTCGCCAATTACATCAAAAACTTGTTCTTCTATACTGTAAAAGGCCGATTGGTCTCCATATTCGTAACCTCCGGCATAGTATCCATTGGTTAGGAAAATAAGACCAAATTGCTTTTCCTTTTCAAAATACATATCGGAAATAAGGCCATAAGCCTCGCCCGGGTGGCCAATCATCGGAACATCATTAAAAACAATATCGCCCATGGGCCGTCCGGTAGTTAAATGCAGCCCAAGTCCCCAGCTATTGAACAGATTGTAATAATTATTACCGTTTGTTCCATCATATGTCCATACCGGGGAGTGCATCAGTTGGGCAGCTGGAGCCGAAAGCACCTGAACTTGCTCATATGTTCCATTATTTGCATGAAGTGCCATAAATTTCAACAGATCGGGAGTTGTAATACGTAATCCACCTTGTGGAGCAAAAACAACCCCATTTGTACCAACGGTATAAGAGTCTGCATCGAATGGATCGGGTGCTACACCCTGATAATTATCGGCCTGAGCTACAGCATTCCGGTATAGCACCGCCACCTGACCAATATCACCGATGTCGTCAATATTAAAGCTTCCGCTAATACCGAGGGGTTCAAGAATGCGATTTTTTACAAATTCATCAAAACGCACACCACTTATCTGCTCAATGAGAGTAGCAATTACACCATAGTTTATATTACTGTAATTGAAATAATTCCCCGGCTTTGTATTGAGCCACATATTACTTGTAAAATATCCACCACTTTGCTGCAATAGCTCACTAATATGCGGCGGTGTGGCTTGATTGTACGTATCACTTAAAAACTGCTGGTATCCCGACCCATCAGACAAACCCGATGTATGTGAAAGCAGCATAGTGAAAGTAATTTCTGAGTTGGGGTAATTGGGATTACTAATATCAAAATCGAGATACGAATTAATATTATCGTTCAATTGGAACCATCCTTCATCGTAGAGCACCATTAAAGCCGTAGCAGTAACCGTTTTGGAAATTGATGCAATTCGGTAGTACGTTTGATCTGATGTTTTAATATTTCGATCAATATCGGATAATCCATAGTGATAGGAATCGATCATTTGTCCGTTACACATCGCAATTACCGACATACCCACAAGGTTGTTGGCTTGTGCTACGTTTCCGAGTTCTTGTTGAAAAGTCTGCGCAAAATTTTTCCCGGAGACCAATAAAAAGAAACAAAAAAAGACAAGTAAAAGATTGCGAAAGGATTTCATGAGCTGAGCAATGGGGTTAAAATTCAATTTTCATTTGTGCTCGAAATCCAAATCGGGGTATTTTAGCATAATTTTCTGCCCCTTCGGGCATATCGAGATACGAAAGTCGCCACATGGCATCGATTCGGAATAGGGTGAAAATATTCTCAATTCCTGCACTGGCTTCCATGTATGGCTCTTTTAGTCCACGCAAATTGTCAGGAAAAACCATTTCATGGCGGTTACGATCACTTACACGACCCACAAGCATTTTACCGGCTACCACTTCGCGCCACTTCAATTTGCGAAAAAGCGGAATGCGATTTAGGAAAACCCCTTCAAAATGATGCTCTGCAAGCAAACTCACATAACGATCGCTAACAAATTCGTAATAATTCATCATATTAAATGCGTAATCGTCGTACGCGTAAGTTTCATTTCCTTCGTGCAATTGAAGTATAGGGTATGGTGCCACCCCAAAGTAATAACCGGCGTCGACAATGTAGCGAAACCGACCAATGGGGTTAATATTAAAACTATGATCGATGCTGGCGTGAATTTTATAATATTCGTACCGGCTCTTGAGCACATCATTTAATCCGATGATAAAATCTAAATTAAAAACCGGGTATTTCGTTCCAAGACTGACCCGTTCGAACTCCCCCATGAGGAATTTCTCATTATATGCAAAGCGGGTATTTAAACGTATTTCTGTGCTCGAAACCTGACTAAAGGTTGTAGTATCGGCTCCTGAAACTGTTTGAAAAGGAACATATTCAGTACCAAACACTCTTCGGGTAGAGACATTCAGTGTACTCGAGAAACCTTGATACCATTCATATTCATAGAAGGCTGAGGCCTCATTTACCATAGTGAGTTTTTTATTATATGTGCGTTGTAAAAAAGAAGCCAGAATATTGTCTTGCGTAAATGCATTTTGGCTAATTCCCAACTGCTCCATATCGTGTTTTACATCGAAGCCAAACGAGCGACGCGGATTCTTATCGAGCATATACAGCATGCCAAAAGCGCCTTTAAATCGTTCATCTTTTCCGCCATATGCTGCATGAGTTGTAAACATCACCGTTGTGCTAAACTCGTTGCTTGTGCGGCCACCAAACCGCACACGATTTCCTTCAATGGCATTGAAACTATAGAGTTTGTAGTAGGGGCCTATTTCGAACAAACCAATCACGTAATGTCCTGTAATAGCGGTATTCACAACATCAATCCATGTTTTAAACATGGGAACCTCCTTAATAGAGTCGACCATATTATAAATATTGCTTTCCTTTACTGTGAGTTGCTCATGCCTATTTGCGTTCCAAAATGCAGGATCTTTATCCATTATACTATCTGCGGTAATGGTTTCCTGCGCTACGTGCGAATTAATAAAATCTTCTTCGAAGTCGACATTGAGATTTACATTACGGTAAGATGTGGTTTTTCGACCAAAAATACCTGTGGTTTTCTCTGCAATATTAAAATCGATAAAATAGTGTTCACGCTTAATAAACCAAAGTGAATCTTGCACCTTCTGATATTCAATTTCGGCATATAAATCGTTTAAGAAATTAATATTTGCATCATCGACAATTCGAACGTTAATCTTTTGTACAGCAAATGTGGTATCGTGCACCCAAAAATCGCCCGTAAACGTGGGTTCTTGTTTTCGTTTTGGTGTAAATGAAATTTGATAGCACCAATTATTATCCACAAACATGGAATCAACCAAATAATATTTATAATACATTTTACCGAAAGAGGCAATAGGACTAACGAATCCCTTTCCGAAGATGCTTATAAAATTCTCATAAACATTCACCTTTAGATACATTTGCCCGGTAAATTCTGAAATTTTTTCGTTTTTCACACCGGAAATACTACTTCCATGGATTACTTCTTTTTCTTTTTTTGGCGACTTATTGTAATAAAAATCGGAGATGGTTTCCGTAATAAAAACAGGCAAGTAACTTTTTCCTGTTACTGCACTGGTGTCAATGTAATCGAAAACAAACTGAAATTGATTAAACAACCTGCTTTCTTTAAAATTATCGTCAATATTACTTAAGTCGATTTCCATTTTGTTGTACACTTCGTACTGGTAGGTTTCAAATCTATCGGGATTGTTTCGACTACGGTTTTCATCTATTTTACGCAATAGTACATGAGCCGGATTTTCGCCCGGCAAAATAACGACCTCCTCCAATTGGAGACTTAAGGAATACATGCCTATATTTATTTCCTGGAATCGATTTTCCTGAACCGCAAACGCCTCTTTGTGATAACCAACGTACGAAAACACAATAGAATCGGCTTTCACCTTGGTTTCTATAAAATACGCCCCTTCCATATCGGTAATCACACCTACAGAAGTGCCTTTAACAGAAACATTTACAAAAGGCAAAGGCTCTCCGGTATCGGCATCGGTTACTGTGCCACGAACTTTAGTTTGTGCAACCAGTTGAACACTCGCCAGCCAAAACAGAAGAAAAAATATGAAAGATTTCCGGAATCCCATTATCTGTTTTTCCGCAATTGAAAGTTTTTACCAAGGTATAACCGTCTTACTTGTTCGTCTCCGGCAAGTTCTTCGGCAGTTCCCTTTTTCAGGATATTGCCTTCGAAAAGCAAGTACGCACGGTCTGTAATAGAAAGTGTCTCGTGTACATTATGGTCGGTAATTAAAATTCCAATATTTTTATCGCGCAGCTTGAAAATAATTTGCTGTATATCCTCCACCGCAATGGGATCGACACCTGCAAAAGGTTCATCGAGCAAAATAAACGACGGATTTAGCGCCAGTGCCCTTGCTATTTCTGTTCGTCTACGTTCGCCACCAGAAAGCTGTATGCCTAAATTTTTTCGGCGTTGTGTTAAATTAAACTCTTCCAACAGCATTTCTAACCGGTCTTTACGCATTTTCTTGCTATATCCGGCCATTTCCATAACCGAAACAATATTGTCTTCGACCGACATTTTGCGGAATACCGAAGCTTCTTGCGCCAAATATCCAACACCTTTTTTTGCACGCTCGTACACGGGCATATTCGTGATATCCTGATCGTCGAGAAATATTCGGCCAGCATTTGGAGTAATTAGTCCCACAATCATGTAAAACGAGGTTGTTTTTCCTGCACCGTTAGGTCCTAACAGCCCTACAATTTCACCCTGTTTCACTTCAACCGAAACTCCTTTCACTACTGTTAAGCGTCCATATTTTTTGACAATATTTTTCGTATACAATGTTTTCATTTGAAGCCTCTTTTTAATTCGTAAACCCAACAAATGCTATATTTCACAATTTTATAAGTTGTCCATTTCGCAGTTTGTTCCTAAAAAATACAAAAATAGGTGAATTTAGCGTTGTTCGAAACATAAATTTACCTTATTTTTAAAGAAAAAATATTATGACCAATAACATCATTCTAATTGCACTTGCCGTAATTTTTGCTCTGGTTCTGTTTTTACTCGTTGAAATATACAGGCTACGCCGCAAATTCAGAGAATCGGAAATCGATGCAATTCAGCAGGTTAACCTAACCATTAAAAGTCTTGATACTGAAGTACAACAACTTAAAAAGGACTTGTACGACACAGTAGACAAGAAAAAATAGAACGAGGCGAATATACAACAACCCGCTAAAAGATCTCTTTCTACAAGCATTTAAATGCTGTATGCGGTGCGTTATGTGCATTTTTTTGCGCATGAAGTGCATCTTTCGAATGTCGGATGCAAATCGCGGAATGAATTTAACAACCAGAGAACGTACTTACCTTTCTCACGCCGTGATATTTAATCAAAGCGGATACTTTGTGTAGGGCGAATACGTGTTATGAGTAGCCCGGGAAGGAGCATCATAAGTATATTTACTGTAAACGAGGCCACATTCAGCAGTAGTATGTATCCCCAATTAAAATTCACGGGCACTTCTGTCAGGTAATAATTATCGGGGTCGAGTCCAATGATGCCAAATTGGAGTTGAATAAAGCACAAACCAAGTCCTACAATATTGCCATACAGCATTCCTTTACCAATAATGCGCGCTGCGGTAATCAAAAAAATCTGAATAACCTGCTTGTTTGTAGCGCCCATTGCTTTAAAAAGTCCAATCTGATTGGTCTTTTCCAGAATATTAATCAGCAAACCGGTAATCATGTTAATGCCTGCTACTAAAGTGAGCAGAATGAGAATTACCCACACATTCATGTTCATCAATTGCAACCAATCGTATATTTGAGGTGCAATTTCGAGGGTCGATATCGTTTGTAATGACTCATCATTTTCGTTAAACTCCAGCGACACGCGATCGCTGATGCGCATATGAACTGCACGCAATTCGTCAAAATCGTCGACTAAAATTTCGAATCCCGAATACTGATTCGAATCCCAACCATTTAGCTTTTGCAAGTGGCGCAAATCAACAATTCCATATAATTCGTCGTATGTTTTCAGATTAGTTTCGTAAATGCCAGTTAGCACAAAACGCCGCATACGTATTGGGTTTTGCATAAAAAACATATGGACACGATCGCCGACTTTTAACTGAAGCCTTCCTGCAATATATTGCGACAAGACAATACCATTGGCCGGATTCTCACCATTTAATGAAAAATGAGTTCCATCAACAATATATTTTTCAAAAAAGCTCCAATCATA
This sequence comes from Salinivirgaceae bacterium, assembly GCA_027858775.1. Lineage (GTDB taxonomy): Bacteria > Bacteroidota > Bacteroidia > Bacteroidales > Salinivirgaceae > Salinivirga. Next base: position 30,075 of record JAQICA010000102.1, read on the forward strand.
TGCACTATCAATACCTTTAAGTACTACAGCTTCAATTTCATTATTTATTTTTATAACTCCGGGCTTGGAGACAAAGGAATGGATACTTTTCACATGATCGTATTGCGCAATTTCGTTAAGGTAAGACCATTCGTCGGTAACTGGAGCATATTCGTACGAACGGTTTAAATCGCGGTTAACCAATTGAATATGCGCACTAAACCCGGTTACCTTTTCGCGCATTTCATTCTGAAACCCCGTTACAATAGCAACGGCAGCAATCATAACTGCCACGCCCAGCGTAACGCCAAAAGTGGCAATGCGAATCATGGGTTTAGAAAGCAGGCGATTACCCTCAATACTTTTCTTTCCGTAACGGTTTGCTATGTAAAAGGCAAATTTCATTTATATGGAACCACTTAATTCAATGAATATTTTGTACTATTGTGCAAATTTTACTACTATGCGCAAAAATAGTTTAATCGTTGGGATTGTCCTGTTTTTTTCCTTCATTTTTACTTCGCAAGCACAAGAAATCACTCCCGGAGCCGAACGCCTCGATATGTATGAACATATGCTCAAAGGCAAAAAAGTTGGCATCGTTGCTAATCATACCAGCAGAATAGAAGATCAACACCTTGTTGATTCACTTTTAAACAGGGGCATTACAATATCATACGTATTTTCGCCAGAGCACGGTTTTCGGGGCATAGAAGATGCAGGAGCTCATATTGAAAACACTATTGATGAAAAAACCAACTTGCCGGTTATATCACTTTATGGCAGTTCAAAAAAGCCTCACGAAAAATATTTCAGCGACATCGACATTATGATTTTCGATATCCAGGATGTAGGGGTACGATTCTACACATACATTTCTACGCTTCATTATGTAATGGAGGCTTGCTCAGAGAATAACACTCCCCTTATAGTGCTAGACCGCCCCAATCCCAATGGATTTTATGTAGACGGACCGGTTCTGAACCCTGAACACAGCTCATTTGTTGGCATGCACCCTATTCCCATTGTTCATGGATTGACAGTTGGAGAGCTTGCACAAATGATCAACGGAGAAAAATGGATAGAAAAACCATGCGACATCGAAATAATTCCCTGCAACAACTATTCACATAAAGACCTGTACGATTTACCTTTGCGCCCTTCACCGAACTTGCCCAACATGCAAGCTATATATCTCTACCCTTCTTTGGGCCTTTTCGAAGGAACAATAATGAGTGTAGGCCGCGGAACAGACAGGCCGTTTCAAGTATACGGTCATCCAAACTATGTCGACAAAAATTACTCATTTATGCCACTCCCTACAGAAGGAGCATCGATGCCGAAATACACAGGAACAGTGTGCTACGGTGTTGATTTTCAATCATTAATTACAAACAATGCGAATATTCACGGCCTTCGGATTGATTATTTGAAAGATGCTTATTTAAAAACACAAAGCAGCGAAGAACCATTTTTCAAATCGTTTTTCACACTACTGGCCGGCAACAACGAGCTACAAAAACAGATCGAAGCCGGCAGTTCTGTCAATGAAATAAAACAAAGCTGGCAAAAGGAACTGACGCAATACAAAGAAACTAGGAAAAAGTACTTACTTTATGACGACTTTGAGTAAGTAGTAAAGCAAAAGGAAAGAATACAAAATGGTATCAATAACGAATATTACAGTACGATTTGGAGGGGCAGCCCTATTCGAAGGCATTACATTTAAGGTTAACCCGCGCAACAAAATTGGGTTGGCCGGAAGAAACGGGGCAGGAAAATCGACCCTGCTGAAAATAATAGCCGGACAGCAGGAATACAATGAAGGCACCATTGCTATAGCAAAAGAAACAACTATTGGCTATTTGCCTCAGCATTTGAAAATTGAGGATAAACATACCGTAATGGATGAAACCCTCACCGCATTTGTGCACATCAATAAGCTGGAAGAAGAAATTAACGAGCTCAACAATTCCATAGCAACCCGAACAGACTACGAATCGGAAAGTTACCTCAATTTAATTACGCGTGTAACAGAAAAGAGTGAACGCTATCACATGTTTGGTGGCGACAAGCGCGAAGGCTTAGCAGAACAAACCCTGTTAGGGTTGGGCTTTACGGCAAAAGATTTTACTCGCCCCACATCGGAATTTAGCGGCGGCTGGCGCATGCGTATTGAGTTGGCCAAAATTTTATTGCAACGGCCAGACGTACTGTTGCTCGATGAACCGACAAACCACCTTGATATTGAAAGTATTTCATGGCTCGAGGAACTACTAAGAAACTATAGCGGCTCTGTAATAATGGTTTCGCACGACAGGGCATTCTTAGATGCCATAACAAATCGAACCATTGAAATTTCGATGGGAAAGATTTACGATTACCCTGTCCCCTATACCAAATACAAAGAGCTAATTGCCGAAAGGCGCGAGCAACAAAAGGCGGCGTACGACAATCAACAAAAGAAAATTAAAGAAACAGAAGATTTCATAGAGAAATTCCGATACAAAGCCACAAAAGCTGTTCAGGTGCAAAGCAGGGTGAAAATGCTGGAAAAAATGGATCGGGTAACAATCGACGAAACAGACTCAACGGTTATGAACTTACGTTTCCCGCCGGCCCCGCGTTCGGGCGACGTTGTATTAGTTGCCGATGAAGTGGGCAAGCGCTACGACGATAATTTGGTATTCAGCGACGCCACATTCGACATTGAACGAGGCGACAAGATTTCATTTGTAGGGAAAAACGGAGAGGGAAAAACAACCCTCGTACGCATTATAATGCAAGAGATCGATTACGATGGGCATTTAAAAATTGGTCACAACGTAAAGGTAGGTTACTACGCACAAAACCAACCAGAAGCACTTAATCCAAAGAAAACCGTATTTGAAACCATCGACGATTTGGCTGTGGGCGACATGCGCACCAGAACCCGCGATATCTTAGGATCGTTCTTGTTTAGTGGGGAAGACATCGATAAGCCAGTAAGTGTTTTAAGTGGTGGTGAGCGAGCTCGATTATCGCTGGCATGCATGCTTTTAGAACCTGTAAACCTTTTGGTGATGGATGAGCCCACACACCATTTAGATATGTTCTCGAAAGATGTGCTGAAACAAGCACTAAACAATTACAATGGTACGCTCATTATTATTTCCCACGATCGATATTTTTTAGAGGGGCTAACCGAAAAAACGTACGAATTCAGAGACAAAAAAGTTATTGAGCACCTTGGTGGAATTGAGGAGTTTATCAGAAAACGAAAACTGGACAGGCTTAACGAGCTTAATGCCACAGCAAACCACAAAGCAACCACTCAAAGTCAAGAGCAACCCAAACAGGTAGACAATAAAAAGCGTTACGAAGAACGTAATATTCTTGATCGGGAATTACGAAAGATGGAGAGAGAGGCCGAACAAAACGAAAAAAAGATAGAAAAGCTGGAGCAACAAATCGATTCAGTAAACCAAAAACTTGCCAATCCGGAAGATGCAAACTATGAAGAAGATACCAAAACGCTGCACGAACTCGAATCAGTGCTTGCAAAAGCAATGAAAGACTGGGAAGAAGCACTCGCTGGCGTGGAAACGTTGGAAAAAGAACGCGAAGCACTCTCATAGTCAATGATAAGTACAGGAGCTAAACATAAAAAAAACATCATAAATATTAAAAGCTACTTGATATCAAGTAGCTTTTAATATTTCTTCTATTTTAGGGGTATCCAGAAATCACTAAATATAAAAATTCAGTCCACCACCAATAAAATGATATCCGGCATCAGTAACATTTATTGATGCTTCAAAAATAAATGCCATATTTTTCTTGAGCCCAACCTCCAAACTTATCGGAATCCATCCAATAAACTGAGTATCTTTTCCATCCTTTTCACCTTTATCATCATATTTATCGATAAAGTTAATGTCGAGATCGAAACCAGAAGTAATTCGTACGTCGCTGCGTATGGGGTAAGTTGCCAAAATATTACCATCTAACCCAAAGTTACCAAAATGGTGTGCGCCACCCATTACAGAAAGGTAGCGACCGATACCAAACTCTACATCACCGCCGATATACTCGTCATAATCGTTTAAAAACCCAACCTTAAGACCCAAATCAATACCTTTTTTAAGGCCATAACCAGCATGACCAAATAGGATAAACTCGCTGTCGCCATTTATAATAATTCCTGGCTCAACTCCAAGACTCCACTTTTTGGGTTTCAGCGTTTGTCCGGTGCTAAATGTTTGCGAATAGCCAATGGCAACAGATAGCAAAACTATCAATGTAAGAGTTAACGTTTTTTTCATGTTTCCTTTTTTTTTGAAATTTACTTAGGTACAAAAATAGTTATGTTAAGCGCAGCTTATGTTAACTGTTTATTAATATCGGTTAATAATTCCAGTCCCTTGATCAACTTTTTTGTATCGTGCTTATTCAATGCATTAATGTTAACAGGTGGGTATCTAAAAAGTTCTCCTCGGTCTTTACGAAAAATCACCAGCATCTTTTTCAACCCAAAAAATGAAGGTTGAATTTCGTAACCATAGACCTCCGTTGCCTTTATCTGAAATCGTTTGTATTCCTTATTAAGTGGTGCTAATCCAAAATACTTGACTTGTAATTTTTTCTTATCAATGGAAATATTCAAATAATTGAATTCCATAAAATTAAGAGACAGGTAGAGCAATGCAATCACAATGGCCAAGGTCACAATAATTTCGAACCCGGAGTTAATGTCAAAAATAAGCAATGGCCCTACGGTAAACACAAATAAAAACGGCAAAGCAAAAAATACCAGCTTAATTTTCCGGGCGTTTGGTCTGTTATCAATATCCATAGCACTATTGGTTTTCTGTTTTTCTTCGATTCTGTTCCTTCAAAATAAGCGACAATTCTCTTCCGGTTTGTCCGGCAACGGAAGTATTTTCTTCGGCGCGACGAATCAAGTATGGAGCCACATGCTTTACCGGCCCGTACGGAATATATTTTGCCACATTATACCCGGCTTCAGCCAAGTTATAGCTTATATGGTCGCTCATACCGTACAACTGAGAAAAGTATACCCGCGCATCGTTTTTAGCAAGCTTCTTGTCCTCAATTATTTGAGCAAGCAGCAAATTACTTTCTTCGTTATGCGTTCCGTTAAATACGTTTAAAATATCAATGTGCTCCATTGAAATGCGCAATGCATCGTTATACATTTTATCTGTATCATCTTTTGTAGCATTAATTGGCGATGGGTAGCCCTCCTGCTCTGCCCGGGCGCGTTCTTTTTCCATGTAAGCGCCACGCACAAACTTCACTCCCACAAAAAAACCTGATGTGCGAGCTTTCGCGATTAAGTTTTTCAAATATTCCAGTCTATCTGTGCGGTACATTTGAAGCGTATTAAAAACAACCACCCTCTCCTTATTGTATTTGAGCATCATTTCTTCTACCACATCATCAATGGCCTGCTGAAACCAATAATCTTCTGCATCGATAAGTAACCGAACATTACTATCAAAAGCCTTTTGCGCCATAATATCAATTCGTTGAGCAAAAGCTTTGTACTGTTCCTGCTCCTCGTCGGATACACTTTCTTTAAATGATATTTTTTTCAAGATGCGTGTATCAATCATGGCAGTTGGCTTGAATACAGCAAAGGGGATATTGGCATTAGTTGCGGCATTATCAATAGTGCGTAGCGTTTCTTCAAAAGCATTATTAATTCCTTGCTCCGTACTGGTTCCCTCAACTGAATAGTCCAAAATAGATTGCACCTTGGATTTGGCCAATTTTTCAACAACTTGCTCACATTGCGCTATTGTTTCACCTCCCACAAAATGACGATATAGCGTTGGTTTAATAGCCCAGCCTATGGGGAAGTGAACTTTCTGCGCTATCCCCAGAGCAACTTTACCGGTCATCACCAGCCAATTTTGGCGAATACTATTAAAAAGAAATTTTGCACGGCGCAAATCACCTTCAGTTTTATCCTGAAAAGCTATCTTTGTATTATTAAAATCCATATTCTATGTTTTATTTTATAATTCATTGCTAAAATAAGGAAAACAACAGATTGAGGTAAATTACACCATCGCAAAAAAATAATTAAATGACATTTACAACAAACCTTGCTGATGCACTAACAGCATACGTATCGAATAGTACATTCTCCTCTCTATTTATACTTACAGACGAAAACGTTTACAAAAATTGCTTCACAGCCACAAGTCTTCAGAAATTGGTCGATACAAAAAATGTATTTATTCTGCCTCAGGGCGAAAATACAAAAAATATAGATACGTGCATATTTATATGGAATGAATTAAACCGACTGGGCGCCGACCGTAAATCACTAATAATAAACCTTGGCGGAGGAATGATTACAGATTTGGGTGGTTTTATTGCATCGACTTACAAACGAGGCATTCGTTTTATTAACATCCCTACATCGATGTTAGCCATGATTGACGCATCGGTTGGTGGGAAAAACGGCATCAATCTCGGACATTACAAAAATCAGATAGGCACTATTACACAGCCCGGGGAAGTTTTCGTTTACCCTTTGTTTTTAGAAACCCTGGATCGTAGAAATTACCTTTCGGGATTTGCAGAAGCACTAAAACACGGGTTTTTAGAGGGGCGCGAACTACTCGAAACGGCATACACATTTGCTCAAATGGAAATAAACAAACCATTTATTGCTTTCTTAAAACGCAACATTGAGGTAAAAGAACGTATCGTAGCAAAAGACCCGTTAGAAAAAGGCGACCGCAAGGCGCTGAATCTGGGACATACTGTAGGCCATGCCATTGAAGCGCTTTCGCACGAAAAAAATACTCCGCTACTCCACGGCGAAGCAGTAGCGTGGGGGCTTGCAGCAGAACTTTATATTTCGCATCTCACATATAATTTTGACGAAGCCACTGCCAAAAACTTCGAGACTTTCGTGCAAAACTATTTCGTAAAACCCGATTTGGCCTATACCGACATCGATAAACTAATGGATTATATGCAGCAAGACAAAAAAAACGAACACGGAAAAATTAATTTCACACTGCTTAACGATATCGGCAATTTCAAAACAGATTGTGTGGTTGAGAAAGAAATAATTATTGAATCGATAAAAAAAATAATAGCACTATGCCAACAGTAAAATACGAACCCGCAAAAAAAGCCATCAAAACCATTTTGCCCGGATCAAAAAGCATAAGTAACAGATTACTCATGATTTCTGCCATTGGCAATTTTATGCCCAGTTTTAAAAACCTGAACAAATGCACTGATGTAAAAACACTGTTCAATGCACTACACTCCAATACAAACGTGCTCGATGCAGGAGAAAGTGGCACCGCACTACGGTTTTTAACCGCCTACATGTCAGGAATTGTGGGCGAATGGCATATTAAAGGATCCGAACGGCTTCACCAGCGCCCCATAAAACCACTGGTGGATGCACTAAAATCCATGGGGGCAGAAATTGTATACGATAAAACCATGGGCTACGCACCACTGACTATTACCGGAACAAAAATGAAAGGCGAAAGTGTTACCATCAACATTTCTGATAGCAGCCAATACGCCTCCGCCATTATACTCATTGCTCCAATGTTGGAAAAAGGGCTTAAACTGCGGCTAGAAGGTGAGAAACGATCGCTACCATATATCGACCTCACCATAAATTTAATGGAGCATTTTGGTGTAAAAGTTATTCGCATGAACAACGAAATAGCTATTTTCCAGGGTCAGGAATACAAACCGTGCAATTATAAAGTAGAGGCCGACTGGAGCGCTGCAGCGTACTGGTATCAGCTTGCAGCACTGACCAAAGATTGCCAGATTAAGCTTTTGGGGCTCAACCCAAAATCTTTTCAAGGCGATAAGGCACTGCAATTTATCTACAAGAAATTGGGTGTAGAAACACATCAATCGGCACAGCACACGACGCTTTCAAGGAAAACAGAAAGCAACAATTCACCCTTAACGGTTGATCTGAGCCAAACGCCTGATTTATTTCCCTCGGTATTTTTAACTTGTGTTGGGTTGCAACGCCCCCTAACCATTAGCGGAATATCCAACTTGCGCATTAAAGAGAGTAACAGGATTGATGCTTGTGCAGCAATAGCAACGAGTATGGGAGCAGAAACTACAATAAACGAAGATACTATCTGTATCGAAAACTATCCAAACCCATTACCTAAAAAACTCATAGTTGATGTACGCAACGACCATCGAATAGCAATGGCAGCAGCAATTCTATCGATTGTTATTCCTGAAGTAATAATAAATAACCCTGATGTAGTGGAAAAATCGTATCCTGAATTCTGGGAAGAAATGGCCAAGGCAGGCATTTCAATTATTTAAGACATAAACAAAATAGTCACAAGCAAAAAAAAGGCTGCCAAATGGCAGCCTTTTTTTTATTAATATTTTGTAAGCTTATTTTGCAATACGCTCTAACCATTTTAACATAAAAATCATTGTCCCCAGTGATATAAAACATGCAACAACAAAAACACTCCATGTTAACCACAATGGTACACTTTCGTATAGAATAGCACCAATAAACAGCAACTGGTTACCAAGTGCAGTAGCACCTAACCAACCACCTTGCATAATTCCCTGATACTGTGGCGGCGCAACTTTCGAAACAAATGAAATTCCTAATGGGCTAATAAACAGTTCTGCAATAGTCAGAATCAGATATGTACCAATAAGTAGGAATGGAGTAATACGCTGTGCTTGTTCAAGCGGCGCTCCGTCGCGAGCAGGGTCAATAGACATAAAGTCAGGCAAACCTGCTGATGAAACTGCCATTACAACATAAGCCATACCAGCGATAAACATACCAATGGCAATCTTCTTCGGCGTAGATGGTTCCATGCCTTTTGCTCGTAGCCAACCAAATAAACCCACAATCACCGGTGTCAGGAACACAATAAAAATCGGGTTAATTGATTGGAATATTTCAGCACCCTCAATAGTAACAAAGCCAAGATTTATGGCAATACCGCTTAAATCGGTATAATCTCGAGCAAACATGGTAAGCGTTAAACCATTTTGGTGGAACGAGAACCAGAAAAAGATAACTACTCCAAATACTGCAAATAAAGCATAAAGGCGCTGCTTAATTTCCTTTGCACTCATTCCATTATTTGTAATCTCATTTTTGGCTTCTTGTGTTTTTTTCTGAACTGCCGGGAATTTGCTCTTATTTGCTAAATAAACAATTAGCGAAATAATCATAGCTCCAACAGCAATACCAAATGCATAGTGGAAACCTGTAGTAAATACGCCAAGGTATTTACCGGCAAACTGATCTAAACTCATTCCGGCACCTCCGACTTGCTGTTGCAGTTCTTCAAAACGAACTAAAGCATCTCCATGCAAGCCCGAACCGAGGTGTTTGTGACAAAGTCCTGGTAAGTCAGGATTGTAGCTAAAACCGTTGTTGTTCAACCACCAGTTTCTGATACCAATAGCAGTAAAAGGAGCAAAAATAGCACCTACGTTAATAAACATGTAAAACAACGAAAAGCCTGAATCGCGCTTATCGCCATACTTTTCATTATCGTACATTTGGCCAACTAATGCCTGAAGGTTACCCTTAAATAGTCCGTTACCAAAAGCAATAACAAACAGTCCGAAATTGGTAAGCACGAGCATTAGTGTACGACTTGCATCAGGCACTGGTGTTGGCGTAGGTATCGCAACGATAACGTACCCCAGTGCCATCACAATAATACCAAGCATGATGGTACCTTTGTAGTTCCGAATTTTGTCGGCAATTAATCCGCCCACAAAGGCCAAAATGTAAATTGAAAAATAAAACACGGAATAAATCAACCCGGCATCGGTGCCGCTAAGTCCGAATTTTGCTTGCAGAAATAGCACCAGAATAGCCATCATGGTATAGAAGCCGAAACGCTCCCCCATATTTGCTAAGGATGCCGCAATTAGTCCTCTTGGATGTCCTTTAAACATAATAATCTATCTTTGGTTAATAATTTTCGTGCTGTAAGTCGACAAATATATAAGAAATTTTCGTTCCCCACCAACCCAAAAAACATTTCTTGACCCGAAATAGGGTTTTCCGTACCAAAACATTCAATCTGATAGCAAAAAAACGTGAAAAATCGAAACCTACAGGCAAACAGGACAATTACCAACGATCTTTACCAATAAAAACAAGTGGCCACTACCATGGTAAAGATGAACATTTTACATTGAGAAATACAGAAAACCCCTTACTTTTGCAATTTAACAGGAATAGTTTCTGAACAAATAATCAGTCAAAGCATCATAATATATGTACTACAGTCAGCATATAGTTAGTACCAACTGTTTAAAAACACAAAAAACGAACACATATGAAAATCCTTACCGCTGAACAGATAAGAACCATTGACGAAGCAACAATAAAAGGTGAACCTATTCCGTCTGTTGATCTAATGGAGCGAGCGGCAAACCAGCTACTTCAAGTTGTACTGCACAAATTTACGCATACCAAAAACATTGCATTACTAGCCGGCCCCGGAAACAATGGTGGCGATGCCATTGCGCTTACGCGATTATTATCAGAAAAAGGCAAACGTACAACACTGTTTCTTATCGATTTAGGAGGACAATTATCGCCAGACAGCAAAACAAACCTGACCCGACTTAATAATTATAAGACGGTTACAGTAGCAACTATTTCTAAAAAGGATGCGTTACCGGATATGCAAAAATTCGACATGGTGATTGATGGAATATTTGGCAGCGGTCTATCGCGGCCGGTAGAAGGATGGTTGGCTGATCTTTTCGCTACTATCAACCAGTCGGCAACAGAAATTATGAGTATCGATATTCCCTCGGGCTTGTTTAGCGAAGACAACACACAAAATACCGGTGCAATAATTAAGGCATCGTACACGGTAAGTTTTGAATTTCCTAAGTTTGCATTTTTATTGCCCGAAAATGAACCATTTGTAGGCGAATGGGAAGTACGATCAATAAACTTGCTTCCGCAAGCTATCGAGAAACAAGCAACAAACAATTACTGCACTACGCTCAATAGTTTACCAAAACTACAGAAACGCTCAAAATTTGCGCACAAAGGCCATTTCGGACATGCATTGCTAATTGCAGGGAGTTACGGCAAAACGGGTGCAGCACTACTTGCAGCAAAAGCATGCCTACGAAGTGGTGTTGGATTACTAACGGTACACGTTCCCCAATCAGCATACGAAATCGTACAATCTACTGTGCCAGAAGCCATGGCTCTTATCGACGAAACAGAGCAAAATTATTGTTCAGCAAGCAACATTCAAAAATACAACTTTGTAGGAGCCGGGCCCGGAATCGGACAAAAAAAATCGATGGTAGACGCGCTCCGAGCTACCCTATCGCACGTAAAAACTCCCATGGTACTGGACGCCGATGCTCTTAACATTATAGCCACGCACAAAGAGCTATTTGAATTAATTCCCAATAACAGCATCCTAACTCCTCACCCAAAAGAATTCGACCGTTTAACACAAACACACATTTCTCATATACAACGCATTGAATCAGCTCAAAAATTGGCAGAACAGCACAAAATAATAATCATTTTAAAAGGCGCCCACACTGCGGTAATTAACACCAATGGGCAGACATTTTTCAATACAACAGGAAGTCCGGCAATGGCAAAGGGCGGAAGTGGAGATGTATTAACCGGAATGATTCTTGGGATTTTAAGTTCAGGCTACATCCCGTTTGATGCAGCCATGCTTGCCACATACCTCCATGGCAAAGCTGCAGAATTGGTTTTAACAAATGAATCTGTAGAATCGGTTATTGCAACAGACATCATAGAACAAATTGGGAAAGCATTTGAGTATGTGCGTAAAAACAAACAGTAGCACAATACTTTACGCAAATACACATGCATAATTTGATTCATTAATAATTAGTATATTTTTCACAATTCCCACAGAACAATGTATCTTTGTCCGTTCAACAAATAATACACAAACCAAGCTTTTTAAAAAAGATCAGGATACACACCATTACAAAAAAATGACAATGAGCAGAAATACACTAATTTATACAGCAATCATTTTTGCCCTCCTTTTGGGATGTAAACAAACAGAAGAAATAACCAAACCAAGAGTTACATTCAAGCCCGATGAGGGAGCTCTGCTATCGTACTACCTGCCTGGCAACTCCTACCACATTCAACTTAAGGTAATACGGAAACAAGCATTCCGCGGACCGTTTGTCGATTATGCAAATGACTATTTGCGTATCGATAAGGACATAATAAAGTATAACGAAACCACCTACGAAATAGACGATGTAAACATCAACCTATTAGCTCACCCCGACCCTGCTGAGCATTATTACGTTTTACTCGACGAGGCCGCAAACGTACCAATAACCTTAAATCACAATGGAATTTTATCGGGAATAAATACAGCGCCCGTTAAAACACCCAAATTTGAAAACAAAAGAGACCACACACCAGAGGCCGGGAGTTTTGCATTTACCGACCTATCAGTCAGCCCCATCGTTGATATTTCAGAAAAAATATCATACGAATACAAAAAAGTAGATTCCGCCCTTGTTAGAGTTCCTGTTAAAAGAGTAGAAACAGAAGTGAAAAACTTTCAACAACTCGCATGGTCGGCAGCTAAATTCATTTCCACCATTCGCGAAAATCGCTTTAAATTACTGGCCGGCATTAGCGAATCTGACAATATTCCTGAAAAGGTAGAATTCAGAGTTCAGGAATTTAACCGTCTGGAAAATACCTACTTAGAACTATTCATCGGACATCAGCAAACCGACACACTCACCTACAACTTCACTTACAGACCCGAAGGCAACACACCGGACGACGATTTAACCATCCTTTGTTTCTTCTCAAGCTCACTCGGTATTCAAAAGCCATCAATAGCCGCCATCAACACTCAAAATGGGAAAGGAGCCCCAATTAGCTTAAAAGTTACGCCAACGTTACTAACAGAAAAGCGAAGAAAAAGCGATATTGAGCAGATAAAAAACAAAGGCATTATTTACAGATTACCGGCCAGAGCATCAATCGCCGTCACTTTCCGTGATAAAGTTATTACAGAAAAACGCTTACCAATTGCTCAATGGGGCACCCATGCATATTTGCCGGCCTCGCACTTGAACGATTCGAGCCGAAAAATACAATTTGATGAAAATACAGGAGCGATACTTCAAATTAAAGCCAAATAAAACGTTAGTCCTATTTTTAACAGCAACTTTAGTTTATGCCGAAAGCCAATGCAAATAAGCTTTTCGGATATCGACTCATTGCAATACATTACAAAAAAAGAACGTTGGCAAAAACGAATTTGCAGCATTGAATTCCAAAATTGATCGACACCATAACAGTTAAAACTCAATATATCTGCGGCAACATCATGCAGCAATATATTGCAATACAGCGAGTTACACGATAAAGACACAATTCCAATTTTATAACCAAATCATTTAATTATATTTGTCACAAAAATCAAACAGAAATATTTAACCATGAGTGGATTAAAAATCATTTTATTAGCCAAACAAGTTCCCGACACGAGAAATGTGGGAAAAGATGCGATGAAAGCTGATGGAACCGTTAACCGGGCAGCACTACCTGCCATCTTCAATCCTGAAGATTTGAACGCCCTGGAACAAGCACTACGCATCAAAGACCAGGTTCCTGGCTCAACGGTAACCGTTCTTACAATGGGTCCCGGCAGAGCTGCCGAAGTAATTAGAGAAGGCCTGTACAGAGGCGCAGACGATGGCATTTTACTTACCGACAGAGCCTTTGCAGGTTCCGATACGCTGGCAACATCTTACGCCATATCAAAAGCCATAGAAAAAATTGGTTCGGTAGATGTTATTATTGCCGGACGACAAGCAATCGACGGCGATACTGCACAAGTAGGCCCACAAGTGGCCGAAAAACTACACTTGCCCCAAATCACCTACACAGAAGAAATTCTCGAAGTAACTAAAACGAAACTCAAAATACGTAGAAGGCTGGAGCGCGGAATTGAGATAGTAGAGGGAAAAATCCCCTGCGTTATTACAGTAAACGCATCGGCACCAGAGTGCAGACCACGTCATGCAAAACAAACCATGAAATTTAAGCATGCAAAAACAATTACCGAACTGCAAAGCGCCAACGAAGACTACCTTACACTTTTCGAGAATAAACCCTACCTGAAAATTCAGGAACTAAGTGTAAAAGATGTCGAAGCCGATGTGCAGTGGCTCGGGTTATCCGGATCGCCTACAAAAGTAAAATCCATCGAAAACGTAATACTCGAAGCAAAAGATGCACGCCAGGTTGAAAATACCAATAACGGTATCGAGGAGATGATAAAAGAACTAATGGAAAACCACACCATCGGTTAACCAATGTTGAACAATTAAAATTCTGTTATAGTGAATAGCGTATTTGTAATATGTGAATTGGAAGAAGGAAAAGTGGCCGATGTGAGCCTCGAACTTCTTACAAAAGGACGCCAGCTTGCCAATCAGTTAAAAACAAAACTGGAAGCTGTTGTCATTGGAAAAAACCTGAAAGATATTGAGAACCAATTATTCCCTTATGGAACCGATGTGGTGCATAAGGCAGACGATAAAAGGCTGGAGCACTATCTGACTCTGCCCTACAACTCCATTATTTGTGATTTATTCAGAGAAGAAAAGCCGGAAATAGCTCTGTTAGGAGCTACCTCGCAAGGTCGCGACTTAGGACCACGGGTTTCTTCAGAGCTTAAATCAGGATTAACAGCCGATTGCACAAGCCTTGAAATTGGAACGCACGAAGACAAAAAGGCAGGAAAAACGTATGATCAGCTATTGTATCAAATTCGTCCGGCCTTTGGTGGTAACATTATTGCCACTATTATTAATCCCGATTGCAGACCACAAATGGCAACTGTACGCGAGGGAGTTATGAAAAAAGAAGTTCTCGACACTGCTTACAAAGGAACGGTGAAAAACATTGACGTGGCAAAATCGGTTAAAGACGAAGATTTTGCCGTTGCAATAATCGAACGCCACATCGAGCCGCGCAAAATAAATCTTGCGGGCTCGCAGGTCATTGTAGCCGGTGGTTACGGAATGGGCTCAACCCAAAACTTTAATCTACTTTTTGATTTAGCCGAAGTACTTGGTGGCGAAGTTGCAGCCAGTCGTGCCGCAGTTGATGCCGGATATGCAGAACATGCACGTCAGGTAGGCCAAACAGGAGTAACCGTTCGCCCAAAACTCTACATTGCATGCGGCATCAGCGGACAAATACAGCACCGCGCCGGAATGGAGGACTCATCAATGATTATTGCCATTAACACAGACGAAAATGCACCAATTAATCAGGTTGCAGACTATGTAATAAATGGCGATGTAACCACCATAATCCCACGCATGATCAAAGCGTACAAGAAAAATTCCAAATAATAAAATCAGAGAATAATGAGTAATTTCTATAGCGATAATAAAGATCTGAACTTTCATCTCACCCACCCCTTGATGAAAAAGATTGTCGACCTGAAAGAGCATAATTATGCCGACGCAGATCAATACGACTACGCTCCAAAAGACTTTGAAGACACACTCGACAGCTACAATAAAGTATTGGAAATTGTTGGCGACATTTGCGGAAACATTATTGACCCCAATGCCGAATCAGTAGATCAAGAAGGCCCCGAAGTAATAGACGGGCACGTAAAATATGCACGTGGAACAGCCGAAAACCATGAAGCACTCACCAAAGCAGGCCTTGTAGGTATGTCGCTGCCGCGCAAATACGGAGGCCTGAACTTCTCAATGGTGCCTTACGTAATGGCAGCTGAACTGGTATCAAGAGCCGACGCCGGATTTGCAAACATCTGGGGGCTGCAAGACTGCGCCGAAACCATTCATGAATTTGCCTCTGACGAAATCAAAGACGAATTTTTACCCCGATTCAATAAAGGTGCCACCGCAGCAATGGATTTAACCGAACCCGATGCAGGATCAGACCTTCAGGCCGTTCAGCTTAAAGCAACCTACAACGAAAAAGAGGATCTGTGGTACCTTAACGGCGTAAAGCGATTTATCACAAACGGCGATGCCGATGTATCGTTAGTATTAGCACGTTCAGAATCAGGCACTGTAGACGGCCGTGGGCTGTCGCTTTTCGTGTACGACAAAGCCGACAATGCTCTCAGCGTACGTCGAATTGAAAACAAATTGGGTATTAAAGGCTCGCCAACTTGCGAACTTGTGTTTACCAATGCACCCGCAAAACTTGTGGGTAACCGTAAAATGGGACTTATAAAGTACGTAATGTCGCTAATGAATGGTGCAAGACTCGGTGTTGGAGCACAATCAGTAGGAATTGCAGAGGCCGCTTACCGCGAAGCAGTTGAATATGCAGCAGAACGCGCACAATTTGGAAAAACCATCGACCGCTTCCCTGCTATTTACGAAATGCTTACAAACATGGATGCGAAAGTAAAAGCCGTGCGATCACTACTTTACGAAACAACCCGGTTTGTAGACATTTACAAATCATACGGTTTTGTATCGGAACAACGCAAACTGGATAAAGACGAACGTCAGGAAATGAAACACTACACAAAACTGGCCGACGCTTTCACCCCGCTGCTCAAGCTCATTTCAAGCGAGTACAGCAACTCCATTGCCTACGATAGCCTGCAAATTCACGGCGGATCAGGTTTCATGAAAGATTATCCAATTGAACGCATTTATCGCGATGCACGAATCACAACCATATACGAAGGCACTTCACAGCTACAAGTTGTGGCAGCCATTCGTGGAGTAACAACAAACTCATTCCTGAAGCAAATCAGAGAATACGAAAAAGTGAAAATCGATCCGGAATACGAATTCCTAAAGCGCAAACTGGCTGAAATGACGGCAGAGTACGAAAATTGCTTTAATATTGTTGATGAAATTAACGACAAAGCAGACGACAACGACTACCTGGACATTCATGCCCGCAGATTAGTAGAAATGGCAGGTAACATCATTATGGGATGGCTCCTACTCATCGACACCATGCGTGATAAAAACTATGCTAAAAACACCAAGGTGTTCATGAAGATGGCTTATGCAGAAAACGCAGAAAAGTCGGCATACATTAAAAATTTCGAATTAGATGAAATTGGAATGTTTAAAATCCATGCATAGCTCCCAAACCAGAAAATCTGTTTTTGCAATACAATAAGCAGATATATAAGATAGAAATTAAAGAAGCTGTCCACTTAACCGGACAGCTTCTTTTTTTTATTTGTAATAGAGAAATAAAACACATCCTCAGCATCAAATTATCAATCACAAAAGTTAAAATTTGCCACTAAAACAGAGCCTACATCAAACAAAAGCAATTTTTAACATATAATTATGATTTCACATTAAGGAATTCAGAAACAAATTTGCTTCCTTAGTCGTTTATTTATAGACGTATTACCCTTATAAGATAAAAAGATATGGCAAAATCTAAATTAACATTGGAGCAAAAAAAGGAACTCTGTCGAAAAGAGATCAACCGGGTAGCAAAAAAACTGAGAAAATCTCCAACAAAAATCGAGTATTCGCAAAGCAAAGGCACCAAGCTCACCTACGGACAAATTGTATACATATTTGGCACATGGAATGCAGCCATACATGATGCAGGGCTCCCGATGAACCTTTACAGGCTGCCGCCCAGCAATGAAATTACAAAAGAGCAACTTGTTGAGGATTTCATTCAAGCGGCAAATACCGTAGGGCAAATGCCAACATTCAGAGATTTCAGCAAATTAGGAAAATATTCACTTACACCATTTGTTCGTCATTTCAAGTCGTGGAACGCTGTAAAAGAATATGTTTACGACAATTACCGAGAGGAGCTCAAATTTGCACCTCCAAAGATACTTCCCGGCCGGAAACGAAAAAACAAAAAACAAGAATAAAACACATAATTGAAATACCGAAAGCTCCCTCAAGAAACTTGTCTAAAATCGCAGACTTTCTGAGGGAGCTTTTTACATTTTGAATGCTCTCAAATAAAATCAAAACCCCAAACCGCACATGAAAACAGTTATTAGTGATTCGATTAAAGATTATTTTCTACAACGGTGCTTCATTTTGCTAAAAATGTTTATCTTCGTGCCCTAATAAAATTTTCGCAAAACAAGTAATATTTTTAGATATGGCAACATTAGAGAAAATAAGGAATCGATCAGGCCTTTTAATCATTATTATCGGCTTTGCATTGCTGGCATTTATTTTAGGTGACATGTTCAGTGGTGGTGGTTTTTCACAAGACCAATTTAAAATTGCCGAAATTAACGGTGTTTCAATCGATTACAGAAATTACGAACAGCGGATAGAAAAGGCCATCGAAAATGTAAAAAGAAATTCAGATCAGAATACACTTGACGAGCAAACTACAAATCAAGTAAGATCGCAGGTTTGGGAGCAATTAGTGCAAGAGCATGTTTTGGGTGAAGAATTCAGCGAATCAGGAATCAGCGTAAGCACAGAAGAACTAAAAGACATGGTTGTGGGAAATAATATTCACCCACAAGTACGCCAAATACCCATTTTCCAAAACGAAGCCGGACAATTCGACCCATCATTGGTTAAGCAATTTTTAGCAAGGCTGGAGCAAGACCCTCAGGCACGTAGTACGTGGCTTTCTTTTGAACAAGGCCTAAAGCAGGAGCGTGTTAATTCAAAATACTACACAGCTATACAAAAAGGACTGTTCGTAACCGACTTACATGCTAAAGAAGAAGCAATAGACAAACAAAAGAAAGTTGACTTCAAATACGTAGCGCTTCCATACACATCTGTTAAAGACGAAGAAGTTCAGGTAAACGAAAACGATATCAATAAATACTACGAAGAGCATAAAAACCTTTTCAAGCAAGAAAAAGCTGTCGACGTTGAGTACATTACATACAAGGTAGAACCTACTCAGGAAGACATCAAAAACATTAAAGCAGACCTTAAAGATTTATTACCCGAGTTTAAAACAACTGAGAATATTGCACAGTTTGTAACAGCAACGTCGGACAACACATACGATCCAACTTTCTACAAAAAAGGAGAATATGAAAACCCGATGATTGACTCCATAATGTTCAATAATGAAGAAGGACATATTTACGGCCCATACAAAGAAAACAGTCAGTATAAAATTACAAAAATAGCTCACGTAGAAACAAGACCCGACACAATCAAAGTGCGCCACATTGCTTTGGTACCCGGAGAGCAACAAACTGCGGAGCAAGTTGATAGCATTGCCGACAATATTATTAAGCAACTTGAAAACGGAGCCAATTTCGCAAAACTAGCAACCGAATTCTCCGCCGACCAGGAAACCGCCGTTAACGGAGGTGATTTAGGCTGGAGAAATGTTCAACAACTTGTTTACGGCGAAGCATTGTTAGATGCAGGCAAAGGTGAGTTTATTAAAATGCCTACACAGCAAGCCATCTTTATTGCTGAAATGACGCAAGCCGGAGAAAGCGTAAAACAAATTCAATTAGCCAGCATAACACGCGATATTGAACCTAGCGAAGAAACACGCGAAGATGTGTACCAAAAAGCAAATGTTTTTGCTGCCAATTACCAAACAGCAAAAGCCTTCCAGGAAGGTGTTGAGAAAGAAGGATTAGTAAAAAAGCAGGCAAACAATTTAAAAGAAACAAGCAGAAATATTGCAGGACTCCAAAATGCTCGCAATATTATTCGCGCAGCCTTTTCATCTGACGCAAGCAAATTAATTATGCCACAAAATATGGAAAATCCTGTTTTCGAATTGGAAGACAACTATGTTATTGGTGTAGTTACAAAAAAATACGAAGAAGGGTATGCTGCCATTGCAGAAGTAAGAGCAACAATTGAGAAAGAAGTTTTAAAAGAGAAAAAAGCTAAAATACTACAAGCAAAAGCCAACGATGCACTCAAACAAAGCAGCAACCTGGATGACCTGGCTACAAAATTGGCTATCGACGTTAAAACCAGCAATGGAGTAACTTTTGGAGCATTCAGCATTCCGGGACTGGGCATCGAACCTAAAGTACAGGGAACAGCCATTGCGCTTGAAAAAGATGAAATTTCAGAACCAATTACCGGGAACAATGCTGTTTACGTTATCCAGATCAGTAACATTATTGAACCAGCTAACTTGAACATTGCCATGCAGAAACAATCAATGGCCAGAACAATGCAATCAAGAGTACAGCGCGAAGTGCTTGAAGCACTAAAAGATAATGCAGAAATTGAAGACAATAGAATAAATTTCTATTAATAATAGACAACTTACAAAAGGAGGTTGACGTGATTCACTCACTCAACCTCTTTTTTATATCGTGTAAATAAGGATCCACCATCAAACCAAAGCTGATCAACTTATAGCAGCCACCAACACGACACGGAAAATATTGAAAGCAGGACTAAAACATATTCTTTAATCGTAACAGCAAAAGCAACCATTCTCAAAGAGTAATTTTCTGCAAAAACCAGCATATCATATCTATCAAATTTCCATTGACAGTGAAAAGCGAAGAAACAAAATACTTACTAGCACTACAGTTAATTGAAGGGGTAGGGCCGGCAACACTCAGAAAACTAGTAGACGTTGCGGGATCAGCAAAAGCTGTCTTCAGTCTAACACAAAAAGACCTCTCCACAAAAAACCGCATCAATACAAAATTACTCGACTCATTATCGAACCCAAAATACCTTGCACGTGCCGAAGAAGAACTGGAATTTTGTGAAAAACACAGCATTCAAGTATTATCGTTATACGACAACAATTACCCACAGCGACTAAAGCAATGCAAAGATGCCCCGGTAATTCTCTTTTATCAGGGCAATGTAGACCTAAACTATCGTAAAGTTGTTGGAATTGTAGGAACCAGAAATGCTACGGTTTATGGCACAAACCTGGTAGAAAAGCTAATGGAAGAACTGGCGGAACACAAACATAAAGTGTTAATTATTAGTGGACTAGCTTACGGAATAGATATCATTGCTCACAAAGCCGCTTTAAAACACAACATTCCAACTGTAGGTGTTATGGGCAACGGATCCAATTTAATTTATCCTTCGCAGCACCGCCAATATGCAGCTCAAATGATAAAAAACGGAGGCATATTAACCGAATTCCCCAAGGGCACCAAACCCGAAAGAGGCAATTTTGTAACCCGCAATCGAGTAATAGCTGGACTTTCCGATGCACTAATCGTTGTAGAATCCGGAGAAAAAGGCGGTTCACTCATTACTGCCGATATGGCTTTTTCGTACAACCGCGACGTTTTCGCATTTCCCGGCAAAGTTGGCGACCCATACTCATCGGGGTGTAACAAGCTCATTAAAATGCAAAAAGCAGCGCTGATAGAAGGAATAACTGATTTGGAATACGTAATGGACTGGGCACCAGAAACAAACGTAGAACAAGTAACTCAAACATCATTGTTCCAGGGGTTAAACACACAAGAAAGATCAATAATGGAACTTATTTTGCAGGACGGAAATGTGACTATCGACTATTTGTCGATAAAATTAGGATTACCCGTCGGCCACCTTTCGGGACTACTCCTGAATTTAGAATTTAAAAACATGGTTAAATCAATACCGGGAAACTTGTACACAAAAGCTATCTAAGCATGGGCTACATAGACACACACGCACACCTGTACGCATCCGAATTCAATGAAGACATTGTCGAAGTGATAAACCGAGCACTCGAGAACAACGTAGAAAAAATTTTACTTCCCAATATTGATCTAGAAAGTATTTTACCACTAAAAAGTTTAGTCGAACTACAACCCAACCTATTTTTCCCAATGATGGGGTTACATCCCACCTCGGTTAACGAAAACTATGAGCACGATTTAACCATCATAAAAGAAGAGCTCGATACCGGTAAATACATTGCTGTAGGAGAAATAGGAATTGATCTATACTGGGATAAAACCTTCGCCGTACAACAAGAACAAGCATTTATTCAACAAATCGAGATGGCATTAAAACTCAATCTACCTATCGTTGTACATGCCAGAGAATCGTTTACTGAAATTCTCGAAATTTTGAAAAAATATAAAAGCACCACGCTGAAAGGTGTTCTTCATAGCTTTACAGGAACCAAAAAACAGGCAAACGAAGCCATCGCATTGGGCTTTTACATTGGAGTAGGCGGGATATCAACATTTAAAAATGCGGGAATTGGAGAAATAGTTAAAGACCTTCCTCTGGAAAAACTAATTTTGGAAACCGACAGCCCCTATCTGGCACCAACACCACACAGAGGAAAACGAAACGAAAGCAGTTTTTTGGTACACATAGCACAAAAGCTGGCAACGCTAAAAGGTACAACACCGGAAACAATACAATCTGTAACCACGCATAACGCAAATGAACTTTTCCAATTATGAATACACTGCCAAAAATATTACTCCTATACACCGGAGGAACCATAGGAATGATTAACAATCCTGAAACAGGAGCACTCATGCCATTTAACTTTGAGCACATGGCAAGTCAGGTTCCGGAATTAAACAAATTGGGAGTAGAATTAGATGCAATTACATTCGACCCAATTATTGACAGTTCAGATATGCGACCCTCCTACTGGATTCAGATGGCGCAAATAATTTACGACAATTATTCAAAGTACGATGGGTTTGTTGTGCTACAAGGCACAGATACCATGGCTTATACAGCTTCTGCGCTTAGTTTTATTTTACAAGATTTATCGAAGCCCATTGTTTTAACCGGGTCGCAACTACCCATTGGAACCATTCGCACTGACGGGAAAGAAAATCTTATATCATCAATTGAGATAGCTGCCGACAAAAAAGACGGCAAAGCCATTGTACCTGAAGTTTGTGTTTTCTTCGAAAACCAACTATTTAGGGGAAACAGGACAACCAAACACAACGCAGAATACTTTTATGCCTTCAGATCGGATAATTATCCGGCATTAGCCGAAGCAGGAATCGAAATTCATTACAATACAAGCGCCCTCTTACCCGTTAGCAACAGTAAACAACCATTATTCTATAAAGAAATGGATCAATCGTTGGCTATGCTGCGGTTATTTCCGGGAATTACAGAAAATGTGGTCAATCAAATTTGCAACATCGATGGATTAAAAGGACTGATACTGCAAAGTTACGGAGCAGGAAATGTAATGACCGACAAATGGTTTACCGAAGTTATGCAAAAAACGGTGTCAAAAGGAGTATACGTACTAAATGTAACCCAATGCCGCGCAGGCGGAGTTAAAATGGGCAAGTACGAAAGCAGTAAAGGCCTGATTGATGCGGGAGTATGGAGTGGATACGACATGAGTTTGGAAGCAGCACTTACAAAAATGATGTATGTATTAGGAGAAAAAATGAATAGAACCGAGGCAGAAGCATGTTTTAAAAAATCTTTAAGCGGTGAAATTAATACGAATTTAATCCTTACTGATTAATATTTTTTTGTAATTTGCCGCGTATTTTGAAGAGGTTGACAACAATACCTGGAGGGATGGCCGAGTGGCTTAAGGCGCACGCTTGGAAAGCGTGTTTACCCGAGAGGGTAACGTGGGTTCGAATCCCACTTCCTCCGCTTTTGGAATTAAAGAAAAACTAATTAATTTTGACAACAGGATTGAACAATTAAAACTAAAATTAAATTTTAAACCATGAGAAAGTTACTTGCATTATTCGCATTTTTAGGGATGCTCACATTTGGGGCATCAAACATGGTCCTAGCACAGGAAGAAAACGAAACTGAGGCAACACAAACAGAACAAGTTGCCGATTCTGCAGTAGCAGAAGAAGCCGTTGCTGAGCAGGAAGTAGAAACAGCCATTGCTGAAGAGGAAGAAGAAAAAGTCCAAAGCCCTCACCAGGTATTGAAGCAAAAATTTATTGAAGGTGGAGCCGGTTTTATGGGTGTTGTTCTTTTATCCTTGATCTTCGGTCTAGCGTTATCCATTGAGCGTATCATTTACCTCAATTTAGCTTCATCGAATACAGACAAGCTATTGAAAGACGTAGAAGAAGCGTTGGCTAACGAAGGAGTAGAGGCAGCCAAAGAAGTTTGCCGTAACACACGCGGCCCGGTAGCATCCATTTTCTACCAAGGCTTGCTTCGTATGGACGAAGGTATCGATGTAGTAGAAAAATCAGTAATTTCGTACGGAAGTGTACAAATGGGTCTTTTAGAAAAAGGACTAACCTGGATTTCGCTATTTATAGCACTTGCACCGATGCTTGGTTTCATGGGTACGGTAATTGGTATGATTGGAGCATTCGACTCAATTGAGGCAGCCGGAGACATTTCTCCTGCACTTGTGGCCGGAGGTATTAAAGTTGCACTTATTACCACTGTATCAGGTCTTATCGTAGCGATGATTCTTCAAGTATTCTTCAACTACATCGTTTCAAAAATCGATGGAATCGTGAACAATATGGAAGATGCATCGATCTCGTTAGTAGACATTATTACAAAGCACATGAAAAAATAATTTGATAGAATATGAATGATCGAATATCAAAATTCACAAGCATTTTATCATACGTCCTATTTGCACTTTCAATAATCGTTAGTTTGCTGTTCTACAACTCAGTAGTTACAAGCGAGCCCGTTCCGGAACATATTATTGTTCCACTTGAGAAAACCATGTTTACCATGGAGCAAGTAGGATCGTCACTAGATACCTTTGCATACGTAGTTTACCTATTATTAGGTTTGGCTGCTATATCAACAATAGTATTTAGTTTTCTGAACGTATTTAAAAGTGCAAAAACAGCCAAAAGAAGTTTGGTTTCAATTGGGTTTATGGCTGCAGTAATTTTCGTAGCCTACATACTATCATCATCGGAAATCCCACAATTCTTTGGGGCAGAAAAGTTTAACATAACTGCGGGTACTTCACAAGCAGTTGGTACCGGACTGTACTCAATGTATCTGTTTTTTGTGCTTGCCGTAGTCGGTATTTTATATACCGAAATACGAGGCGCTTTTAAATAATATAAACCTGCTGAAAAGGTTTAAAAAAAAGTATTTATGGCTCGTCAAAGTAATCAAGAAATTAATGCAGGATCAATGGCAGACATTGCCTTCCTTCTCTTGATTTTCTTCCTTGTAACTACCACAATGGATACCGACGCAGGTCTGTCTCGACAGCTTCCGCCGATGCCCGATGAGGAACAACAAAAGGATGATAACAAGATTAAGGAGCGTAACCTGTTGATTGTATTGATCAATAAGCAAGACCGGCTACTTGTTAACGGTGAAGAATTACGTGTGAAGCAACTGCGCGAAAGAGCAATTGAATTCATCGAAAACACCGCTAATCAAGAAGATTTGCCGGAGAAAAAGTACGAGATTATTAAAATTAAGAACCCCAAATACTATCCGGGAAGCGATTTACCCAAAAAAGTACCACACAACTTGTTTGAGCAACGTTTTCCAGAGGGGTATGCGGTTTCAAAAGGAGTAATCTCATTACAAAACGACCGGGGAACCTCGTACAAAATGTACATTGAAGTCCAAAATGAGCTCGTAGCCGCATATAGTGAAGTACGCGACCGTCTCTCTAAGCGAATGTTTCAGAAACCATATGAAGCACTCAATGAGGAAGATGATGTAAATGCCATTAGAGCGGCAATCCCTCAACGGATTTCAGAGGCTGAACCGAAAAATATAGGAAATTAATTATGGCTTCAAAATTTGAAAGAAAAGGAAAGTCAGGCGGAACACCGGCAATCAATACCGCTTCATTGCCCGATATCGTGTTCATGTTGCTGTTCTTCTTTATGGTATCAACTACCATGCGAGAAACAGAACTGAAAATACACGTTACAGTGCCCGAAGCTACAGAACTTACAAAACTTGAGAAAAAATCATTGGTTAGCTACATTTATGTTGGAGAACCAAAGGCAAGCTATCAAAAGTTTTACGGTTCAGAGCCACGTATCCAGCTTAACGACGCCTTTAAACAAGTGAACGATATTCCTGATTATATTGCTGCAGAACGCGAAGCGCGTGATGAAAACGAACGCCCATTTATGACTACGTCAATGAAAATTGATGAACACGTAAAAATGGGAATCGTTACCGATATTAAACAGGAACTACGGAAAGCCAATGCGTTGAAGATTAACTATTCAACACGAAAAAAATTACAGTAATTCCTTACACAACGTATAAGAAAAGGAGACGTACCCACGTCTCCTTTTTTCATTTGTACTACTACCAACTACCTACACATTTTATTTCCTATAATGTATAAAACAGTTCATCTAGCTAAAATTCCAACTCGTAAATTTTTATTTTGGCAGAATTGAGTTTTTTAATTATATTTAAAGGAACGATATTTTCATCGCAAAGTCCACTTACACCAACAAGTTACTGTATTAGATGGGCTTAGCAAATAATACCTCGGTTAAAAATAAAAACTGACCCTATGAAGCATATACTTGTACCGGTTGATTTTAGCGAAGGCTCCGTAAATGCACTCGAAATGGCCATTGCTTTTGCAAACCATATGAATTTCAATGTAAGAATGATTCACGTGATAAAAGACTCCGTCTTCTATCAAAAAAATCTAAACCTTTCAAATCTGGTCGAAATCAAGAACGAAAAAGTTATTCATAATCTTAAAACGTTGGTATCCCAGTACGCAACAGAAGTAAAAAACACAATTGATTATCGAATACGCAGCGGAAAAGTTTATAACGAAATAGCCAATCAGGCTAAATACGGTGAAGCCGAACTAATTACGATCGGAGCACATGGCACAAGCGGATTTGAAGAACTGTGGCTTGGAAATAATGCCTACAAAGTAGTAAACAATTCTCCTTGTCCGGTAATGAGTGTGCGGAACTCATACAAACGGCACCAAATCCAGCGAATTGTCTTACCCATCGACGACACGCCGGAAACGCGCCAAAAAATTCCTTACACAGCATACGTAGCAAAACAGTTTGGAGCCCAGCTACACCTGTTACAGGTGAGTGAAACAAAAAAAGAAAGTGTACTGGAACGTATAAACGAATATTGCAATCAGGCTGCCTCATTTCTGGCAAACAACAATCTAGACTTTGTAGTTGAAAAAATCATCGGGAATAACCTTACGGACATCACGATCGATTATTCAATGCGAACCGATGCCGATCTCATTTCGATAATGACAGAGCAATCTGAAAGCACAAAAAATATCTGGCTTGGCCCCTATGCCCAACAAATGGTGAACCACTCTCCCATTCCCGTTCTTAGCATTCAACCCTACTAAATAGATCCTGTCTATAAAGTCGGAGTATCCAGAGAATAAGCTCCATTTTCAAGGCTTTCGAAACTCAAAACCGCTGAGTTTACCGGTGTAAATGATACAGGTTTGAGTAAGAGTAACGCAGATAATGTAGTTTATTGATGGATACTATATAAAGACTGAAACGATTAGAATCCTTTTTAATTATATGGCCACACACAAATCCTGCCCGTCACAATAACCAAACATGCATCATCCTGGACATGTTCGAGGTAATGCACATTATAAACTATGTACAGAATGGGATTTATTAAGTGGAAAATAATTGCAAACTTGACGAACTAGTATTAATTGACTATCTTGCGCGAGCATTTACAAATGGATATTTTAACAAACGAATTATTCATAAATACTTATAATGAACAGGTTAGCACTTATTCTTTTTATCATCATATCGAATGTGGCCGTGGCACAAACCGACACGGTTTCCATTTACACCCTATTTCGTGATACCACAGGCGGAAGGGGCGAAGTACGCATACAGCAAGATCCAACGCTTCGGTTACTCATTGACCGCGATATTCAGATAAGTGAGAGGCAACGAGGCATAAAAGACGGTTACCGTATTCAAATATTCAGTAAATACGGGAGCGATTCGCGAGATAAATCGCAGGACGTGCGCATTTTGTTTCTGACAGAATTTCCTGATTTTGACCCATTACGCGTATATTCATCCTATGAACCACCATTCATAAAAGTGAGAGTAGGTGATTACAGAAATAAATCAGAGGCACTGGAAGATCATCGGATAATAGTGAAAGAATTTCCGGATAGCTACATTGTCAAAACCCGAATAAATTATCCGCAGTTATAATAGCCCTAAACCTCTATGCCGATGCTCACTGATTCAAACGAAGGTAAAAACAAAACCCTGAATACATGAAAGGCGCTATTGAAAAACTTCAACAACAAGCTCTACAGATACGAATCAGCATTATAGAATCCTTACAAGCAGCAGGGTCAGGTCACTTGGGTGGCAGTCTTGGGCTTGCCGACATATTTACCGTTCTCTATTTTCACGAACTTACGCACGACCCACAAGCGCCACGATGGCATAAACGTGACCGACTTGTACTCTCTATAGGACATGTAGCACCTGTTCTATACGCAACGCTTGCACATGCAGGCTACTTTCCGCCAGAAGAATTACAAACTTTACGCAAGTTAGGGTCGCGCCTGCAAGGCCACCCTGCTCTAGTGCACGAAATACCAGGCTTAGAAACCTCTGCAGGATCGTTAGGACAAGGACTTTCTATTGGCGTGGGAATGGCATTGGCGGCCAAGCTAAGAAAAGACCAACACCGGATATTCACCATTCATGGAGATGGAGAATTGCAGGAAGGATCTATTTGGGAAGCTGCCATGTCAGCATCGCACCATAAACTCAACAACCTCATTGCCATTGTCGATAGAAATAAACTGCAGATAGACGGTGAAACAAGTAAAGTAATGGAGCTGGAGCCACTTGCCGATAAATGGAGAGCCTTTGGATGGGATGTGAAAGAATGCAATGGAAACGATATGGAATCAATTATCGATACTTTTGAACAAATTCGAACGAATCGGACCTCCCCAACGGTAATTTTAGCACAAACGAAAATGGGTGCCGGCGTTCCGGAAATTGAGAACAATTACAAATGGCACGGTAAACCACCCACAAAAGAACAGGCACCAATATTTATAGAACAACTCAAACAGAATACTTAGCACCATGCAGAAAAAAACACCAACCCGTGTTGGATTCGGTAAAGGATTGGCAAATGCTGCAGAAAAAAATGATCGCATAATCGGTTTAGGGGCAGACATTACCGGGTCGGTCAACATGAACTTTTTTGCAGAGCAGTTTCCCAATCGGTTTTTCTCGATGGGCATAGCAGAACAAAACATAGCCGGAGTAGCTGCGGGATTTGCCCTTGAAAATTACATTCCGGTTATGGCTACCTACGGAGTATTTTCTGCCATGCGCACAATTGACCAAATTCGCATTTCAATTTGCTACAATAATTTACATGTAATAATTGGCGGGGCGCACGCCGGAATTTCTGTAGGACCCGACGGAGCTACACATCAGGCATTGGAAGATATCGCTATAATGCGAAGCTTGCCTAACATGACGGTTTTATCGCCATGCGATGCCACACAAACATATAAAGCCATAAATCAGGCCATTGAAGAATTATCGGGTCCGGTATACATACGGTTCGGACGCGAGGCTGTGCCCAACTTCACACCGAAAGAAGCACCGTTCCAAATTGGCAAAGGCGAGTTACTAAGAAGCGGCACCAATTTAACGATTGTTGCAACCGGACATTTAGTGTGGGAAGCTCTCCAGGCAGCCAAAACACTGCAAAACGAAGGAATTGATGCAAGAGTAATCAACCTGCATACTATCAAACCCATTGATAAAGAAATACTCATTCAGGCAGCAAAAGAAACCGGAGCTATTGTAACAGCAGAGGAACACCAAATTATGGGTGGCATGGGTAGTGCAGTAGCCGAAGTAATATCGGAGGCATCCCCCTGCCCGATGAGCTACGTAGGCATAAAAGATACATTTGGCGAATCGGGAACACCCGATGAACTTATGAAGAAGTATGGACTATTATCAACCAATATAATTCATGCAGCCCGCGAGGTGTTGCAAAAGAAAACAGAAAATGAGCGAACATATTAAGCACGAGTGCGGATTTGCATTCATTCGGTTACTGAAACCGCTGGAGTATTTTCAAGCCAAGTACGGCAGTTGGATGTATGGCATCAACCGAATGTACCTAATGATGGAAAAGCAACGTAACAGAGGGCAGGACGGAGCAGGTCTGATTTCAGTAAAACTGGATACCCTTCCGGGCGTTAAGTACATCGATCAGTTACGGTCAAACTCTCCCCAACCCATTGTTGATGTTTTTAACGGAGTACGAAGTCCCATTACAGAACTTGAAAAACACAACCCCGATTTATTGAACGACGCACAATGGTCGAAAAACAACATCGCATTTGCCGGCGAGCTTTATCTGGGACACCTTCGGTACGGCACGTTTGGCAACAACGATATTGAGAGTGTGCATCCGGTAATGCGTGAAAACAACTGGAAATCGAAAAATCTTGCACTCGCCGGGAACTTCAACCTAACGAACGTAGACGAAATATTCCAATCGATGGTTGATTTGGGACAACACCCCAAAGGAATGACTGACACAGTTACCATTCTGGAAGAAATTGGGCATCAGCTCGACGAAGAAAACCAAGAGCTATTTCGGAAATTTAAAAAGCAAGGGCTTAACCACAAAGAAATAAGCGCCAATATTGCACGAGAGATCAACATCAGAAAAATCCTTACCAATGCCAGCGATAAATGGGATGGTGGTTATGTAATTGCCGGCATAGTAGGCCACGGCGATGCATTTATAATGAGAGATCGTAACGGCATTAGGCCGGCGCACTACTACGCAGATGATGAGATAGTGGTTGCAGCATCGGAAAAGGCGGTCATACAAACCGTAATGCATATACCCGAGGAACGCATACACGAGGTTGACCCCGGGCATGCCCTAATTGTGAAACAAAACGGAACCTGGAGTCTGGACAAAGTTAAAGAGCCCGGAGAAAAGCTTTCATGCTCGTTTGAGCGAATTTACTTCTCGCGAGGCAGCGACCGTGAAATTTACAAAGAACGGAAAAAACTAGGCGAATTATTGGTTGAACCCATTGTTCAGAAAGTTAACGGCGAACTAGAAAATACCGTCTTTAGTTTTATTCCAAACACAGCTGAGACAGCCTTTTACGGCATGATAAAGGGCGTTGAAACCTACATGCTGACACAGAAGAAAAATCAACTATTAAAAAATAAAAACACCTTAACGGCAGAAGACATTGAAACTATCTTTTCTGCACGCCCGCGCGTTGAAAAAATTGCCGTTAAAGATGTTAAGTTACGTACATTTATTACCGGCGACAGTTCGCGCAACGACCTGGTTGAACACGTGTACGATATTACCTACGGAACCATCACGCCTGAGGTTGACAATATGGTAATTATTGATGACAGCATTGTGCGTGGAACAACACTCAGAAGATCTATACTTCGCATTCTCGACAGGCTTAAGCCAAAACGCATTGTCGTTGTCTCTTCATCGCCACAAATACGGTACCCCGACTGTTACGGCATCGATATGGCCAAGCTGAGCGATTTTATCGCCTTTCAAGCGGCCATTGAGTTGCTAAAAGAAAAAGGCCAATATTACATTATCAACGAAGTATACAAAAAATGCAAAGACCAGGAAGGCTTGCCAAAAGAACAGGTGAAGAACCACGTAAAAGAAATATATGCCCCATTTACAGCTGAGCAGGTTTCAGATAAAATTAGCGAAATGTTGCAAAATGGAATAAATGCCGAGGTGAAAATTGTTTATCAATCCATCGAAAATCTGCACGAGGCTATTCCCAACGACCGGGGAGACTGGTACTTTACAGGAAACTACCCCACACCGGGTGGTAACCGAGTGGTTAATCAATCGTTCATCAACTATATTGAAGGAAAAAACGAACGAGCATATTAGAAATACTCAGAATGAAAAAGCAAAAAAGCGGCCTTTTACAGTCCGCTTTTTTGTTTTTTATATGAATTTACGTGTCGTTCAATTTTAGAAGGATAAATATCGTCAATCGTAATCATGATGGCGGTTTCCTCTACCCCACCAAAATATTTATTGAACGATGTACCGAAAGTTTTCATCGAGGGCGACAAGTTCATGTATGCATTAATGAGCGGGGGAATATTTTCTCCGAGTTTTCGCACATTTTGATTCAAAATACGACGGTTTTCGTCGTAATTTTTTCCGGTAAAAAGCTCATTGTATTTTTCATAATCCATACCCAGCTCCATAGGCTCAATAAGCTCCATTAAGTTATGATCATCGGCAAACTGCTTTTGCAAAAAGTAAAGGATTAAATTGCGCGCTTCGGTATTGAAATGGGGGTACATGGTAACTTTTCCAAAGAAATATTTCACATCTGGGTATTCCACCACGAGTGCTCCCAGTCCGTCCCATAGATTGTCAAGGGCAAAAATCCCTTTCCGGCTCGATTTTGAAGATTGATACTCCGGATGTACAAAAGAACGTCCGAGTTCTATTGTATGAGGTAAAAATTCGTTAATAAATTGCTCACTAAAATGAAAAAGCCGGTAAGTAGCCAACTGCAAGGCTCCATCTGTATCTACCGTTGCTTTTTTGCATGCAATGTAACGGTAACCGCCAAGGATAGCTTTATCTGCAGGAGACCACACAATTAATTGCTGATAGGGTTCCTCTTGCATATCGAACTTATCCAGATCGATGGATTTGCCTGTACCGCCACCGGCCGACCTGAATGTAAGTTCGCGCAAACGTCCTACTTCTTTGGTCAAATTTGGTGCATTGTGATAGTTAAAGGCATAAATCTCATGATTGCCATAATTGGTATTCCGAACAAACTTATCTGCTGTAAGTTCGCTTACTAATAAATCTACCGGTATTGGTGCAATAATCTGCTCCATGTAATTAACATTTGTTTATATAAACACAAAAATACAGCCGAAATGTTCCACTAACGAACATTTTACTCTCGGTTTAGGGTTTTAATGAGTAGGCAATGGATTTTATCTCCTCTGCCCACTGGTCTGGGCACTTATCACGGGTTAGGCTTTGGTATGGAATAGGTTCCCCAAAATATATGTTAAAGTGGCTGTTATACTGTTTAAATGACTCGCCCGGTAAATAAAACATCTCCAAATTAACTTTCAACCCCAGCTTTTTACGCCATTGTGCCACCCGATAAAACTTTTTTGAATTTTGACCATCAAAAAATACGGGTACAATATCGCGTTCGTACTTCCGGGCACGATTTACAAAGGTTCGTCGCCACACTAAATCTTTAATTTCGCCTTTATGCTTTCGCGATACAAGTCCGAAAGGGAAATCCAGAATGGGATAATCAGCCTTAAAAGCCTCATCGATTTTTTGTATCGCTTCACGCGAATGACTGCCATGCTTATTAATCGGCAGAAACAGCGGGTTATAATTTTCAATTAGCAATAACAAATCGTTAACCAACAAACGGGGTTCGCCCCAATGCGAAGCAAGCACATCTGCCATAACCACACCATCGAAACCGCCCAACGGATGGTTCGATGCAAATATATAACGCCCGTCTTTCGGAATTAAATGTTCGTTATGTACCGTATAAGTTACATTAAATTCTTTTAGCAGCGAACGAACAAACTCCACTCCCGTTTTATCGGCATATTTTCGTAAAATTCGATTAATATCATCTTGATGGATGGTACGTTCGATAAACCGATATACAAATCCGGGTATAGACCGGGCAAGGCCAGGGCTTTTCAAAGCCATTGCTTTCCTAATATCAATCTGTATTGGTTGAATACTGGTACTCATACGACAAAATTTTTTATCTGGCTAACTTTTGTAATGCTCATCTGCAAACACCTATCTCTGGCTATTGCAATAATTTGTTATTCACAAAATAAACACCAAAAGTAATAATTTTTGCTAAAATGCAGCCGAAAATCCTATCAAAAGGCGCAGACGCTACCTTTTACCGAGAATAATTGTTGACAAATTTTTCCTTGCATGGGCAATTATCAAAACTATAAAACAACTAACTTGCGGCCATGATGACGCATGAACAAAGGTTAAATTTTGCAGAGGTAATTATTCCATTGGCAGCCCAGGGTACCTTCACCTACGCGATACCCGATGGCGATTTACCATTGCAACCGGGCAGCCGTGTATTGGTAGGTTTTGGGAAACAAAAAATTTATGCCGGAATCGTACAGAACATCCACAGCCAGCAGCCGGAGTACAACGTTAAGCCTATATTAGACGTTTTAGACCACCAACCGGTAATAAACGAAACAGGGCTGAAATTCTGGCAGTGGATGGCCGACTATTACATGTGTTCCATTGGCGAAGTTTGCGAAGCCGCCCTTCCTGCCATGCTAAAAATGCATAGCGAAACACGTTTGTATACAATTGCAGATGAATGCCCTGAATCAGTTACTAGTACACAATTGCGCAAAGCATTTTTAATGATTCGTGCCGGAAAAGAAATTGCAATTAAAGAGTTACAACACGAATTTAAAGGCGCCACTGCACTAAAACTGGCCAGAGAGCTTTCTGAACTGAACCTTATAGGTATACGGGAATGGGTAAGCGATAAATTTAGGCCCAAAACTATACGGGAAATTGAACTTGTGGATCCAAACCAGGCAAATATATTTATTCAATCGGGAAAATTAGACAAAACCCCGGCTCAGAAAAAAACCTTACAAGCACTACTTCAAAAGAAAAAGCCCATAGTGCGAGCAGAATTAAAAAAAGAAGTAAATGTTTCTGATGCCGCCATTAAAGCACTTATAGACAAAGGACTTGCAATAGAAAAAGAACGCGTAGTGAGCCGCTTCGAAAACGCGAACGAACACATTTTGCCTTTACCAATGCTTTCGCCTTCGCAACAAACAGCGTTTGAGGAAGTACAAGCCATATGGGCAGAAAACAAACCTGCGTTACTGTATGGCGTAACATCAAGCGGAAAGACGGAACTCTATTTTCATCTTATTAAAAAATACATCGACCGCGATGAACAAGCACTGGTCTTGCTACCCGAAATAGCCCTAACGGGACAATTGGTGAATCGGTTTCGCATGGTATTTGGCGATAAGGTAGGCGTGTACCATTCTCGCATACCTGCAGGGCAGCGCATAGATATGTGGCACGACATAAGGAAGAACAAAAAATTGCGCATTATTGTGGGACCGCGTTCGGCTATGTTTTTACCGTACAGTAATTTAGGCGCCATCATTATCGATGAAGAACACGATCGATCCTACAAACAGCAAGACCCGGCTCCGCGCTACAACGCTCGCGATGCAGCCATTGTATTTGCACATTTACACCAGGCAAAAGTACTCATGGGAACGGCAACCCCATCACTAGAAAGTCTGGCCAACAACAAGGCCGGAAAATACGGCATGGTAAGATTAACGGAACGGTACGGAAACTACATTCGACCATCAATAGAAATTGTTGATTACGCCAAATGGTGGCGCAGACACAAAGTGAAAGCACACCTAACGCCGCTACTATTTGAAGCAATTGAAGAATCGCTGGCAAATGGAAATCAGGTAATACTGTTTCAAAATCGCAGGGGCTACGCGCCCTACGTTCAGTGCATGGATTGCGGAGACATTCCTTTTTGTCCGCATTGCGATGTGCGACTGACGTTGCATAAATTTCAGGACCAATTGGTTTGTCACTATTGCGGATTTGCCAAAAAAAACACAGAAAAATGCGACTCATGCGGAAAACCCGCACAAAAGACCATGGGGTTTGGCACCGAAAAAATAGAACAAGAACTACAAGAACTACTTCCACATGCACGAATATCACGATTTGATCAGGATAGCACTCGCCGAAAAAATGGTCATGAAACAATTATTAACAAGTTTGAATCGGGCAAAATTGATATACTAATTGGAACACAAATGGTGACCAAGGGCATCGACTTTAAGAAAGTGAGCGTGGTAGGTGTTCTTAATGCCGACAATTTATTCAGTTTTCCTGATTTCAGATCGTTTGAACGAAGCATGCAATTACTAACTCAAGTTGCCGGAAGGGCCGGCCGACACGGAAATCATGGACGGGTAATAATTCAAACCTCACAACCGGAACACACGGTTATTCAGTCCTACAAACAGGGCAACTACGCTGCATTTACGGAAAAAGAATTACTGGAGCGGTTCCAATTCGCTTATCCGCCCTTTACACGAATAATTACAGTATCAGTTAAACACAAAAAGCAAGACACTTGCCACCGTGCTGCCCTATTGCTTGCCGGCCAATGCCGTAAAATAGAAGGCGCAACGATTCTGGGACCACAACCACCGGTTATTAGCCGTATTCAGCAATACTATATCGAGGAATTGTTTATAAAAATTGAGCGCTCACCTAAAACCTTAATCATCAAAAACAAAGTTAAAGAGGCCATTGCCACCGTTAAACAAACAGAGGGTTTGAAAAGCGTCATAATTGGCGCTGATGTGGATCCGTATTAAAATAAGGAACATGCAAATATTTTCCTACATTGCTATTCTCGCCAGGTGATGAAAAATGATCTCTGCCCATTATAGAACACTAAGGAGTGTTATTTCAAAAAATAAATGTTTCCACACATTGTTTCTAAAAAAAATATTACTTTTGACCACGAAATAATAAAATAGTATTCGTATAAACTTCCTTTTGATATATTATCAATACATTATTAACAGCTTGTACTTCTTAATGAAATCAATTATTTTTTAAAACTATAAATTTATTATTATGAAGAAAATCACTATTCTTTTTGCTTTATTAAGCGTGCTTGTGCTTAATTCTAATGCTCAAAAGATTTCTGTTGGAGGTTTTTTAGGATACTCTTCTCCCCAGGGAGAGGCGTTCACTTACGATGAAGGCTCTGGTGGCAAAGGAGGATTTGGGTATACCTTTGACATCATGTATCATTTGGGTCAATTTGACAACAAACTAGCTGTGGGATTAATCTACAATGGCGCCATTCTGGTAGGCGGAGGAGCAGCAAATGACTCTTATAGTTTGGATATGTATGGTTTAGGCCTGCGTGGAGTTAAAGGCTATTATCGTTTTTTCAATAGTGGTGTTTCGCCCTATGCTGCAATATCAACCGGGTTATCGCGGTTAGAAGTCCCTGAAGTAACCGTAAATGGCGATGTTGTTGCTGAAGGAGGTTCTACTAATTCTTTTGGATTAGCTCCTGAGTTAGGTGTAGAATTCGGTGGTTTTACAATATCAGCGATGTACTTGTTACCAATGAAGTATGAAACCTGGGGTGGCGAAAAAGAAACGGCCGGTTCATTACAAATATCAGTGGGATGGCGTGTTGGCTTCGATTTATAAAAAGACATCATAGTCCTAAAAACCGTTAGTAAACACACAAAAACTTCAAGTGTTTTTAGGTAACTACTAGGACAAAAACAAAAGCGACTAAAGGCTGGCCTTTAGTCGCTTTTATTTTTCATACGCTGAAAAACCTACTGTAACTTTGCTTTTACAATATCGGCAATCAGTTTTCCATCTGCACGGCCTGCCATAGCTTTATTGGCCATTCCCATTACTTTGCCCATATCTTTCATGGAGGAAGCTCCGGTATCGGTAATAATTTGCTCAATTTCGGCTGTAATATCTACCTCTGACATTTGCTCGGGCAAAAATTCACGTATAATGCCTGCTTCAAACTCCTCTTGTTCGGCTAGTTCCTGCCGATTTTCTTTTCGATAAATTTCGGCCGAATCTTCGCGTTGCTTTACAAGTTTCTGCAACATTTTTAGCTCCGTTGCTTCATCGATAGTATCGCCGGCACCGGCTTTGGTTTTTTCTTGAAGGATGGCATTTTTTATTGCCCGAATTGCTTCCAATTTGGGTTTATCTTTGGCCTTCATGGCCTCTTTCATTTTTTGTGTAATATCTGTTTCTAAATTCATAATAGTTACAGTTAATCATTATGTTCATTCAAATACGAATTTTCTTTATTGATTTTTGGCCCATTTTCATCACTACTAAGTGAGTAACTTGAAACCTCATCGTTTTCATCATCAGTGCTTTGGGCAATCTTGGTTTTTCTTCGCAAGTAGGCAGGCACATTTTCCATTTCAAGAATCTCTTCATCTGTCCAGCGCGTTTTTCCGGGTTGAACACCACGAACCGGTTGTTCTACTTTACGATCGGCTCCACGTGGTTTTGTGGGTGGTACCGAATAGCTGGCATCATCGGATAGCATTTCGTCCGTATCATCAAAATCCAGCGTATGAACTTTCACTTCCTCTTCCGGTTCTTGTTGTGGCTCTTCGGGTTCCGTCTGATCTTTGGGATCGGCTTTCATGGTATGCTTTTGAACCTGAGCTGCCTTTTTAGCATAAATCTCAGGAATTACGTCGGTATCGAAACCTGTAGCAATAACGGTTACACCCACCTTATCGCCAAGATGCGGATCGGAGCTTAAGCCCCAAATAACATCGGCATTTTGTCCGGCAGCATCTTGTGCAAAATCGGTAATTTGGCCAATCTCATCCATGGTAACCTCATCGGCACCCGATGTGATATGCAGCAACATATTTTGTGCTCCGTGAATATCGTTATTATTGAGCAATGGCGACGACAATGCTTTTTCAATGGCTTTTATCGAACGATTTTCACCTTCGGCCACAGCGCTACCCATAAGTGCTACCCCGCTGTTATTCATTACGGTAAATACATCTTCGAAGTCGACATTCACAACGCCTTCGACTGTAATAATTTCGGCAATACCTTTAGCGGCAGTGGTTAAAATATTATCGGCATGACCGAAAGCTTGCAGAGCAGGTGAGTTTCCATGAATTTCTCTAAGTTTCTCGTTATTAATCACCAAAAGAGAATCGACATATTCCTTCATCCGTTCAATGCCATCGATGGCTTGATTTATTCTTCGTTTTCCCTCGAATAAAAAAGGAATGGTAACAATTCCAATGGTTAGAATGCCTCTCTTTTGAGCCTCTTCGGCAATAACAGGAGCAGCACCGGTACCAGTTCCTCCACCCATTCCGGCGGTAATAAACACCATTTTGGTATTGCTTCCCAGTGCCTTGCCAATTTCTTCGAGACTTTCAATAGCGGCTTGCCTCCCTTTTTCAGGTTTGCTTCCGGCTCCACGCCCGCCTGTGAGCGATTCACCCAACTGAACTTTAACAGGAACCGGGCTTTTGGCCAGGTCTTGCGAATCGGTATTGCATACAACGAAATCAACTTCGTTAATTCCTTGTTCATACATATAATTGACAGCGTTTCCACCGCCTCCGCCAACACCTATCACTTTAATTATTGATGATTTGTTTTGTGGCAAATCAAATTGCATCAGATTATTTTCATTCATAAGCGATTCTTTTCCGCATTCTACAAAATACACTTCAATTGCTTTATTTGCAACCAGCAAGTCAGTTCCTCTAACGCACTGCTGGAAACCGATAAAGATGTATTGCAACTATATCACGAGATAGCATTTTGATAAACAAATCTCGTGAAACTTTATTTTTATCAATATGTATTATACCATTCACTAAAATAGACATGCCAGTCTATGATCTTTTTATCGTTAATCCATACTTGTATCATTCACATCGAACAATCGGCCGAATGCCTCGTTAATTTTAGCCCCAAAGCCCTTAATAGTAGCCGATTTTCTTGACTCATTATCCACATAAGAATTCTCTTCAGTTTGTTCCTCCTGCTCTTCTTCATTCTCTATTTCAAACAAGCCTTGGTTTACATTTAAAATGTCATGTTCTTCTTGGTCGGCGGCTCCCTCCATAATAAGTCCGATGGCTGTGGCAAGCGAAGGACAGCTTACAGAGCCAACTTCTTCACTGGTAACGGCAACGCGAGGCTTTCCTATGCGAGTAACAAGCCCCGATTTATGGGACATCAATTGTGGTAGGTTTTTTAATAATGCTCCACCACCCGTTATAACAATTCCGCCCCCCAAATAGGAAGAGAGTCCGTTGGCTTCTATTTGGTACAATACGTGCTCAATAATTTCTTCCATGCGAGCCTGAATAATTCCTGCAAGATGCACAAAAGATATTTCAAGATTATCGTTGCGATTTATTCCAGGTATTTTCACCACTTTATTTGCATCGCTTTTTGTGGGAAGCACTCGGCCGTATTCTTTTTTAAGTCTTTCGGCATACCGACAAACAATTTTACATCCTTCCTTTATATCATTGGTTACAGAAAATCCCCCTAGCGGGATTACAGAAGTATGAACAATTTTATTGTCGCGATAAATGGCCAGGTCGGTTGTTCCACCACCAATATCGAGCATAGCCACACCAGCTTCGAGCTCATCAGCAGTCAACACGGCACGAGAAGACGCTAATGGTTCCAAAATAAGTTTTTTTACGTTGAGGCCAACGCGTGTAACACATTTTTTAATATTGTTGGCAGCGCTCACTTTTCCAATTACAACATGAAAATTTCCTTCGAGGCGCTTTCCGGCAACACCCACCGGATTATCGACTCCCTGCATATGATCTACAGTATAGGATTGTGGTAATACGTGAATAATTTCCTCACCCATCTCCACGGAAGTGTTATAAATCTGATCCATAAGATCTTTGGTATGGGCAGCAGTTATTTCGTCTTCGTCGGCGCCCAGTTGCACATAACCGCTGGTACGCTGTGAGTGAATATGCCCTCCGGCAATGCCCACATACACATCCTGCATTTTCATTCCTGCTTTTTCTTCTGCTTGCCGCACTGCCTCTCTAATACTCTCTACTGTCTTACTAATATTTAACACTTCGCCTCTTCGAACACCCTCTGAGTAGTGCTTTCCAACGCCAAGTATTTCAAATTTTCCACTATCGGTTTTACTACCAATAATTGCCACAATTTTGGTGGTACCGATGTCAATTGCCGAAATAATTTTGTTCTTTTGTGCCATTGTAAAATCTATCTTTTTGTACAAACTACCTGATTCTTATATTTTAAATTAACTCGGCTGTATTTATTCCAGCCTAAGTTACTAAATCCCTTATAATAAATAACTTTGAGTTTAATAAATTTATGCTCAAGTTGTGAAATATCGCCAAATTCAATTACATGCGTTCCTACTTTAGGAATAATTTCAAATTCATTTTTATTAACGTAGACCTGTTCGACCATTCTTCTCAATAAACTATCATTATAAATGTAGCTTAGTAAACGAAACGTTTCATCCAGCATGGTGTTAGACGCTCCCTGGTGCAAAACTAAGGTGTCAATTGTAATAGCTCTGTTTCCAGGCAGTTTTTGGTAAATATCGCCCGAAACTACCGGCACCCGCGCTGTGTAATTGGGAGAAAGTGGCAATAAGTGCCCATCTTCACCCAAGTAATAGCTATGCCCTGTTTTTGTTACAATGCGCGCAATGGGTTTACGCTGTTCAAGATCCAAGTGAAAATTCCCTTTAATATCAGCGTACGCTATAGCTTTTGCAATCATTGGCATATTATTCAGTACTGTACGTTCGGCTTGATGAGATTCTATTTGAAAAACTGAATAACCCCAAAGTTTCATTTCCATTGTTTTAAGTAAGCTAACAACCTCTTGCGGCTGTACAAACTTCTGCCGGGCACTATCCACAATTACCACATGCACATTCTCGCACAGTACATCATTCATTTTACCCGATACAAAACCGAGGGTAACCATCATGTACAGCAAAATGCCCAAAAGCGTTATATGTTTCCTTACAAATTCCAAATGAATTAGTTTAAACGTTCTTTAATTTCTTCTATCCAGTGCCCAATATCTCCGGCCCCCATACTTATAAATACCTCGAATTGATTTTCCGCTAATGCTTCGAGTAGCAATTCTTTTGTAACAACACGAACTCTGTCAGGATCCATCTCATCAGCAACAAGTTGACTACTCACGCCTTCAAGAGGCTGCTCCCGTGCCGGATAAATGGGCAGCAAAAATACAAAGTCTGCCAGACTTAACGATGCAGAAAACGCAGAATAAAAGTCGCGTGTTCGACTAAAAAGATGCGGTTGAAAGGCCACTACAATTTTTTTATTCGGATAAGCCGCACGAGCAGACATGATGCACGCCTCCACTTCGGCCGGATGGTGTGCATAATCATCGATATAAACCACCGGTTGCAGTAAATGCACTTCAAATCGGCGCTCGACGCCTTTCAACGACGATAAACCTGCGGTGAGCTCTTGGTTAGAAATACCGGCAAGCAAAGCCAATGATGCGGCAGCAACGGCATTTTCAAAATTATACGTTCCGGGAAGCCGCAATCGCAAATCAGACACAAGTCCTTGTGGAGTATTCAAGCTAAACAAATACTCACTGTCAACATATTGAACATCAATAGGATAAAAGTCAGCCTGGGGATCGAGCCCATAGGTTAAACAATGATCCGCACGATTGATTAAATGCTTAACGGATTGATGAACGACCACCGTACCGCCGTTGTCGAGCGTAATATTGGCAAATTGGTTGAACGCCTCTATAATCTTTTCATGTGTACCATAAATATCAAGATGATCGGCATCGATACTGCTAATAAGTGCCATTGAAGGACTAAGCTGCAAAAATGAACGATCGTACTCATCGGCCTCAATTACAGTATATGGAGCATCTTCATGAAGTAGCAAGTTGGTTTTATAATTGGCAGAAATGCCGCCTAAAAATGCGTTACACTTTTGCTTACTTTGATATAAGAGGTGTGCCGTAAACGTAGAAATACTGGTTTTACCATGTGTTCCGGCAACGGCTATGCCTTTCATCATTTGAGTAACCTTACCCAAAAGCCCGGCACGCTTAACAAGTTCAAACCCGTTTTGCTTGAAGTGGTTTAAAATAGCGTTATCGGGAGGAATTGCAGGCGTATAAACCACCAGGGTAGTTTCAGGATCAGCAAAGGCAGCAGACACCGTTTCGGGAATATCGGTATAAGAAACAGAAATCCCTTCCGTTTCCAAAGCGCGGGTAAGCTTGGTTTTCGTAAGATCGTACCCGGCCACATTGTATCCCCGAAAAGCATAAAACCTTGCTAAGGCACTCATTCCAATGCCTCCAACACCTACAAAATATATGTTTTTCTGTCGATTCACAATTAGATTATGTATTCAAATTAATGTCTAAAAAATATTCACTTATCGAAAACTGCTTCATTATAATGATACTCCGGCCAGTTTAAGAATCTC
The DNA here is from genome assembly GCA_027858775.1 of Salinivirgaceae bacterium. Taxonomy (GTDB): domain Bacteria; phylum Bacteroidota; class Bacteroidia; order Bacteroidales; family Salinivirgaceae; genus Salinivirga. The sequence goes on from JAQICA010000102.1 coordinate 73,160, forward strand.
TTTTGCAATGAGTTCATCGGCATTTGTAAATGCCATACTTTTCATATTTTTACTCATCTCTTCGGCAACTTCGGGATTATCAAGCAACAGTTCAATTTTTTCCACCAATCCATCTTTGGCGTCACGGTCTGGCAAAAGAATGGCTGCATTTTTATCGGCCAAAGCTTTTGCGTTATGTGTTTGGTGATCCTCGGCCACATTAGGACTGGGCACAAAAATGGATGGTTTACCCATAATACATAATTCAGCAATGGTTCCGGCTCCCGCGCGGGCAACTACCACATCTGCAACAGCATAGGCATGATCCATATTTTCAACAAACTTGGTGAGAATAATATCATCATTGACCTGGAAACCTAATCTCCCGGAGAATTCTTTAAAATAAAGGCTGCCACATTGCCAAAGCAACTGAATACCATGTTCTTTAAAGAAGCCGATGTTTTTATAAACAGCTTCGTTGAGCGATCGTGCGCCAAGGCTTCCGCCTGTTACAAAAACCACCTTTTTTTGGCAAGCGATTCCAATAGATTTACATGCTTCTTTCCGCGATATTTGTGATACAACCAGGGAACTTCTTACAGGGTTTCCGGTGACAATAATTTTTTCGGCAGGGAAAAATCGCTCCATATTGGGATATGCGACACAAATTTTCTGTGCCTTTTTACTCAACAAGCGATTGGTGATACCTGCGTAACTATTTTGTTCCTGAATAATATACGGCACACTTCGTTTACCGGCAACTCTAAGTACAGGGCCACTTGCATACCCACCAAATCCGGCGGCAACATGAGGCTCAAAATCGCGCACAAGTCTTTCTGAACGCCTTAGCGCTTTGCGAAGGCACCCGAAAAATTTAAAAATTTTAAACGACGGTTTTCTGGGAAACCCCATAACAGGTAATCCGGTAATGGGATAACCTGCATTGGGAATTTTTTTCATTTCCATTTTACCCTCAGCGCCTACAAAGCGGATATCCACGTCGGGATAGAGCTCCTTAAGCTTATTGGCTGTGGCCAATGCAGGAAAAATATGTCCGCCTGTGCCGCCGGCACTAAATATCACTTTGATCGTTTTCATCGGGCTCAGTATTTTGAATTTGACTTGTTCGCTTCTTATTATCTTGCTGGAGACTTCGGCTCACACTTAAAATTATGCCCATTTGCACGCTGGAGATGAGCAACGATGTACCACCCATACTTACAAACGGTAGTGTTTGTCCGGTAACCGGAAAAATTCCAACACTTACAGCCATGTGCACGAATGCCTGAATAACCATTAAAATCATCATACCTGCCACCATGAGAGCAGGCCCCACGCGTTTACATTTTCGTACAATTGCAGCAGTTCGAAAAAATAATATTAAGTACAGACCAATTAGTAAAAATGCTCCGGCAAACCCTGTTTCCTCTATTACTATTGCGAAAATAAAATCGGAATACGGGTGTGGAAGAATATTGCGCTGGACGCTATGCCCCAATCCTTTACCAGTAAGCCCACCGCTAGCTATTGCGATTTTGGCCTGATTGGACTGAAAATTGCCACCACCCTCATCATCTACAAAGTTTTCGATACGGTTTTTCCAGGTACCAATTCGACTATCGGAATCTGACACCATGGCCACAAGGATAAAAAGGGTTAATGCCACCACAGCAACTCCCGCCATTCCGAGCAAATGTTGAATTTTAACACGACCGATATACATCAATACCACCGCACTCACAAACAATAAAGCAGCAGTAGAAAAGTCAGAAGGCAGTATCAGTCCACAAATAAATACAACGGGAATAATGAGCCTTCGGAAACCCTTATTAAAATCGCCGATGGTTTGTTGTCGCGAAGCAATGAGTGCAGCCAGATACAGCATCAACGAAAGTTTGGCAAAGTCTGACGTTTGGAACGATAAATTGATGAATGGGACGGTAATCCATCGACTGGCCTGGTTTAGTGTTAGGCCGCCGACCATTGTATAAATAAGCAAGGGGATGGAAATGTAAAAAAACAACTTCGACAATCGCAATAGCATGGTGTAGCGTACCATATGCACAAAGTACATTATAATAAAACTAATAACCATGAACATAAAATGCCGCATAAGGAAATATTGCGTATTTCCCCCGAACCTTTTATAAGCAAGTGTTCCGGTAGAACTATACACAGCAAGGAGTGAAATAATGCTCAATAAAAAAACAATTACCCACACACCTTTATCGCCTTGTAATATGTCGAAAATCCCCTTTTTCACGTATTTACTTTTATATTAATTTTAATTCGAAAAAAATATTATAAGTCTCTAACACTCAACTTAAATTGATTACCACGATCCTCGTAATTATCGAATAAATCGAAGCTGGCACATGCGGGCGAAAGCAATACACAGTCGCCTTTTCTGGCAAGCTGAAAAGCATGGCTAACAGCATCTTGCATATTCGAAGTTTCCACTATTTGCGGCACTTTTCCATAAAAATGATCGACAATGGGTTGGTTATTGACACCCATACAAACTATGGCCTTTACCTTGCGGCTGACCAGTGCATCCAGTTCGCCGTAATCGTTCCCCTTGTCTATTCCACCTACTATCCAAACCGTAGGTTTCCGCGTACTTTCGAGTGCGTACCAGGTAGAGTTTACATTTGTAGCTTTGGAGTCGTTGATAAATTCTACCCCACGCACCGAAATAAATGGTTCAAGACGATGCTCAACACCGCTAAAAGATGCGAGGCTTTCTCTTATTTTATCGTTCGAAATGCTCAGCACATCTGCTGCTATACCAGCAGCCATGCCATTAGCGGCATTGTGCTTCCCATCCAATGCAAGTTTTGTATAAATCATGTCGAAATTTGAATTTACTGCTTTAAAAATAATGCGATCATCATGGAGCCAGGCACCTACGGACAATTGTTTTTGGGTTGAAAACTGCAATTGCTTAGCACATCCGGCATTTTTTTGCAAATGGTGACTTATAGTTTCATCGTCGGCACTAAAAACGAAGTAGTCGTCGACGGTTTGGTTCTGTGTAATTCGAAATTTAGAGGCAATATATTCCTCAAAATTATTGTTATACCGATCGAGATGATCGGGAGTTATATTTAGTAAAAGAGCAATATTACACTTGAAAGAGGTCATTCCATCGAGCTGAAAACTGCTAAGTTCAATTACGTAGTAGTCAAAATTCTGGTTTGCAACCTGGCGTGCAAAGCTTTTTCCCACATTTCCGGCAAGTCCCACGTTAAATCCTGCCAGCTGCAACATATGATAAATCCACAATGTGGTGGTGGTTTTTCCGTTACTTCCAGTTATTCCAATTATAAATGCATTGGTGTATCGTCCGGCAAATTCGATTTCGGAAATTATTTCAACACCTTGAGCAGAAGCCTTGAGCACAATGGGAGCACCATCAGAGATACCTGGACTTTTCACTATGGTATCGGCACACACGATTTTCGATTCGGTATGGCCGCCCTCTTCAAAAGAGATGTGATGCAATGCAAGTTCTTGCTTATAGATTTGCTTAATTGTTCCAAAGTCTGACACCCACACTTCAAACCCTTGCTTTTTGGCAAGAATAGCTGTGCCCACCCCACTTTCGCCGGCACCTAAAATTGCTATGTATGGTTTCTTTTTGTCCATCTGTTTGTTTTTATCTTTGCGAGTATAGATGCTACTCACTATCTGATTTTCAGTGTTAAAATGGTTACCACGGCCAATAACAAGCCTACAATCCAAAAGCGCGTAACTATTTTTGCCTCAGGCATACCTGCCTTTTGATAGTGATGATGAAGTGGCGCCATATTAAAAATGCGACGTCCCTGTCCAAACTTTCTGCGGGTGTACTTAAACCAGCCAACTTGCAGTATAACCGAAGTATTTTCTATAAGAAAAACGCCACACAAAATGGGTATGAGTAGTTCTTTTCTGATTAAAATAGCAAAAACAGCAATTATTCCACCAATGGTTAAGCTTCCGGTATCGCCCATAAATACCTGGGCGGGATAAGAATTATACCATAAAAACCCAATTGTAGCTCCAATAAAAGCACTCATAAACACCACCAATTCACCCGTTTGGGGAATATAAAAGATATTGAGATAATCTGAATAAATTAAGTTACCCGACAAATAGGCCAGAACACCCAGCGTAACGCCAATAATAGAACTTGTTCCGGTAGCCAGTCCATCGAGGCCATCAGTCATGTTCGCACCATTGGAAACGGCTGCAATAATAAAAATAACCACACCGATAAAAAACAGCCACCCACCAATTTGAGCTGCCCCGGGCGAAAGAAAAAGCCGAAACAAGGAGGCGTAATCGCCATTATTATTTTTGAAAAACGGAATATTCGTACGTGTAGATTTTGAATCAACCGAACCGCTCATGTTTTGTGTGGTTGTGACTGGCTGTTCTATTTGCACGCGATGTTTTTTTGCCAGGGGCTCTTCGCGCACTACAACATCGGGGTGCATCCACATAACAATTCCAATAATTAATCCCAAGCCAACTTGCCCAAGTAATTTAAACTTTCCGGCCAGGCCTTTTTTGTCTTTTTTAAATACTTTAATATAGTCGTCTATAAAGCCAATAGCACCAAGCCACACTGTGGCCACAAGCATAAGAATAATGTAAATATTTTCGAGTTTTGCAAAGAGCAATGTGGGAATCAATATAGAACCAATAATAATGAGTCCACCCATGGTAGGAGTACCCTTCTTTTGCAACTGGCCTTCCAGTCCCAGATCACGCACAGCTTCACCAATTTGCAGCTTTTGCAAAATGCGTATAATGCGCTTTCCGTAGAGGACAGAAATAATGAGCGATGTAATTATGGCCAACGCCGAACGGAAGGAAATGTACTGAAACATTCCGGAGCCCGGCACGCCTAATTCGTTGAGATAATTAAACAGATAATACAACATAGCTCATTACTTTAAATAGTTTAAAATGATTTCGCGATCGTCAAAGTGGTGACGTTTCCCTTCTACCTCCTGATATGTTTCGTGCCCTTTACCGGCTATCAGAATAATATCTTCGGGTTGAGCTAGGCCGCAAGCTACTTTAATGGCTTCCTCACGCTGCTCAATGGTAAATGTACTCCCGGTATAATGCTCAGGAATACCTACTTTCATTTCATCAATAATATCTTGTGGTTTTTCAAAACGGGGATTATCGGAAGTAAAAATCACGGTATCGGCATATTTACAGGCATTGGCCGCCATAATAGGTCGTTTGGTTTTATCGCGATTGCCCCCTGCTCCAATAACTACAATAACTTTTTCGTTACCGGTTCGCACTTCCTTAATGGTCGACAATACATTAGCCACCGCATCGGGTGTGTGAGCATAGTCGACTATAGCATACCTCTTCTGCTCAGAAATAATGCGTTCGAAACGCCCTCTAACCGAATTTTGCTTACTTAGTACTGCGAGCAACTCTTGTTTATCGTCGGTAAAACAAGTGGCAGTGGCATAAATTGCCATTAAATTGTAGGCATTAAACAAGCCGGTTAAAAGAGTCCAAAATTGAATTCCCTCAATTTCCAGAAGCATACCGCCCATCTCCATACGAACCAAACGAGCTTTATAATCGGCGGGGCGTTTAAGTGCATAGCTTCTTTTTTTGCCATTGCAATTTTGCATCATAATATGCCCGTTTCGGTCATCGGCATTGTAAATAGCATATGCATCGGGAGGCAACCGATCGAAAAATCGTTTTTTAGCGTTCAGGTAATTGGCAAATGTTTCATGATAATCGAGGTGATCTTGAGTGATATTCGTAAATACACCAACATTGAAATGAATGTATTCTGTTCTATATTGTTCGATTCCATGTGAGCTCACTTCCATAAAACAGTACTCACAACCTGCATCGCGCATTTGTGCCATGTGGTGCTGAATGGTAACCGGGTCGGGCGTTGTGTGCGTGGCCGGCATCTCCTCATCGTTTATTAAAACTTTAACTGTTGAAAACAGCCCACATGGATAACCGAGTTGTCTAAAAACATTATACAGCATGGTGGCTGTAGTGGTTTTTCCGTTTGTACCGGTTATCCCAACTACTTTCATCGTCTCGGACGGATGGCCGTAGTAATTTGCAGCCATTGCGGCAAGCGCCAATTGAGCATTTTTTACCTGAACAACTGTTTTACCGGAAGGTATACTTTCCGGAATTTTTTCACATACTAAAGCTTCGGCACCGGCCTCGAAGGCCTGTACAATATATTTATGTCCATCAGTACTGTGCCCCACGATAGCAACAAATAAATCGCCCGGTTTTACTTCTTTCGAATTAAATACAATACGATTAACATGCACGGTATCGTTTCCCTGTACGATTTTGTGTTCAAAATTGCTTAATATATCGGCTAAAGACTTCACTATAAATATGGTATTATATTTCTGTTTGTAAATTTTATTTTTCTTTCAAAAAACACTTTCCTGTTCAATTAAAAATTATTTGATAATGTAAGATGAATATTCTGCCCCTTCTGGTATACCTGATTTGCCGAAAGGCTCTGATTGGACACAATTCCGTACCCGGAAAATGTAACTTTCAGACCCGCATTTTCAAGTATGGACAATGCATCGCGCAAGCCCATCCCAGTAACATTTGGAACTATTTCTCTTCGTAAAATCCGGTTTTGGAAAACAATATCGGAATTGGCCCGGGTGGTCACTACCCAGGGAGTTCCTGTACTTTGATCATCAATAGGAATATTAAATTCGTTTAACAAATAATTCAAATCGCCTCGATTGCCGGAGAACGAATAGGGTATTAGGTCGCTTATATCTGCACGCACCTGATCCAGCGGCGTATGCATTTCATGACGTGTGGCATATACTTTATCTGCTATTTCGCGAAAAACTGGTCCAGCAACGGCATTTCCGTAATACTGACTATTTGATGGTTCATTAACAACTACAATGCAAGAATACCGTGGATTTTCGGCTGGAAAGTACCCCACAAACGAAGCCTGATAACTCACTTTTGCTTTGTATTTATATCCATATTTTTTATTGGCAATTTGGCAAGTTCCCGTTTTACCGGCAATTTTAAAATTCAAATTAGCCAGGTTTCTTGCAGTTCCATTCTCTACTACTCCCTCCAACATGAGGCGAGCCATTTTGATGGTTGAAGGCGAAGCAATTCGTTTATCTACCACAACGGGATCGAACCGTTTAATATATTTTCCATGATTTTGAATACCCTTTACTAACCTTGGAGCAACCATGGTTCCGCCATTGGCCACAGCATTATAAAACATCAGGATTTGTAAAGGCGTCATTTGCACCTCGTAGCCATATGCCATTTGCGGAAGCGAAATACCCGACCAATATTTGTCTCCGGGGTATTTAATATAGGGTGCAGGTTCTCCAGGAATACAAATGCCCGTTTTCTCGTTTAGGTGCATACTGTAGAGCTTCTCTACAAAATCTTTTTCTTTGCCTTTGTAATATTTCGATACAATTTTGGCCATTCCCACATTCGATGAATACTCCAAAACTTGCTGCACGGTAATTTTACCGTAGCCACCTCTTCGCGAATCCCGGATTGTATGGTCGTAAAATTTAATTATTCCATCTTCAGTGTCGATTGAATCATTTATATCGATGTACCCATCCTCCATAGCTGCCATAAGCACGGGAAGTTTAAATGTACTTCCGGGTTCTGTTTTTTCACCCACTGCAAAATTGAATGTTTCGTAATAACTGCCATTATCAGTACGTTGCAAATTACTGACTGCCAGAATCTCCCCGGTCTTCACCTCCATTAAAATGGCTGTACCATGTCTGGCCTCGTGGCTGGACAAAGTCCTGAGCAACGCACTGTGTGCAACATCCTGAATATTGATATCGATTGTTGAAATCAGATCCATTCCATTAACTGGATCACGAGTCGCTTCATCGCTGATAGGTTTCCAGTAGTTTCCCACAATACGCTGCTCCATGCGCTTACCAGGAACGCCCGAGAGTATACTATCGTAGGCAGCTTCGAGTCCTACGCCACTAGCATCATCGTCGGGAAACGAGTAACCGATCGTACGACTGGCCAACTGATTAAATGGTTTCTTGCGGTTGCTTTTCGAAATTACAATGAACCCACCTTTGTATTGCCCCAACCTGAAAATGGGCAATTTTTCCAGCTCTTTAAGTTGCATGTGCGTAACATCTCGCTGAATTAAGTAATACCTTTCTTTCCGATAGCGCGCAGCTAATAGGTCATCCTTATACACCTTGCCTGACTTATCACCAAATATAGATGAAAGGCCTTGTGCAAGAGAGTCTATTTTTTCATTAAAAATCTTAGGGTCAAGAGCCTCACTAACCAGATCCATACGAATTTGGTACTCAGGCACAGAGCTAGCCAATAAACGACCATCGCGCGCACGCACATCGCCACGGGTTGGCGTAATGGTGCGCTCACGAAAATTGTTTTTTTCGTGTTCTAACCAACGATTAGCCTGCCCGTACTGAATATTAAGGATTGCTCCCAAAATAGCCAGTGCGAAAATTACGACAAAAGCATACACGAATCCGATTCGCCCGATTATTTGTCCTCGTATACTCATTCAAATGGTTCTTTATTGACTACAATTTTAATTGGAGGCTCTCGTGACTCGATTAACTCCAGATTTTTACTTTTTAATAAATTGGCAACCTGACTCTGGTTACTCTGCTGCATTAATTCAGAAGAAATAGCAATAGCTTCTGGCTGTAGGCGCTTTAGCTCTAATTCCAGTTGTTTTGTTTGCCGTACCATTTTTTCGGCGTGGTAGCTATTTCCGATATATATTATGCCCAATGCGGTAAGAAAAAAGATAAACGGCAACTGTGCTACGAAAAAGTCGTTGGTTAAAATGGAGCCATCGACTATTTCCTTCAGATAATTACGCTTATTCACCTTTGCTTTCGGCAAATCTTGAAAATCATCAAACTCCTGATATTCTGCTTGTTTATCTTCCATCATATCTTTTCTGCAATTCTTAGTTTGGCACTACGTGATCGTGGATTTTCACTAATTTCTTTTTCGTCAGGGACAATTATCCCCCCTTTTGCAGCTTTTAAGGGGGCTACAACATTTCCATAAAAGTCTTGTTCCACTTTCCCTTCGAAATTTCCACTTTTAAAAAAATTCTTTACTATTCGGTCTTCGATAGAGTGATATGTAATTACGACAAATCTGCCACCCGGCTTGAGCAAGTTTGTTCCGTCCAGCAACAACGTTTTTAGTGTTTCGACTTCCTGGTTAACCTCCATGCGAATGGCCTGAAAAAGCCGTGCTAAAAATTTCGACTGTGTTTTGGAAGGAAAAAACTTCTCTACAGTTTCTTTTAGCTCAGTAGTTGTTTTAATCCGCTTAACTGCCCTGGTCTTACAAATTTCGTCGGCGAGTTTGTAGGCGTTCCGAAAGTCTCCGTACAACCGGAATAAAGATACAAGTTGCTCCAGGCTATATTCATTCACAACATTTGCGGCAGTAAGTGTTGCATTTTGGTTCATGCGCATATCAAGGGGAGCATTGAATCGGAAAGAAAACCCGCGCTCGGCTGTATCGAAGTGATGAAAAGATACGCCAAGATCGGCCAAAATTCCATCTAGCGCGTCTACATTGTAATACCGCATAAAATATTTCAAAAACGAAAAATTGTGATGCACAAATGTGAATCGCTCCCGATCGTTGATGTTCGCCCTGGCATCGTCGTCCTGATCGAATCCGAACAGATGTCCACTGTCGAGTTTTTCAATAATAGCAGCACTGTGCCCGCCACCACCAAAAGTAGCATCGACAAACGTCCCCGAAGGATCAATATTTAGTCCTTCCAGGCATGGATTCAACAAAGCTGGAGTGTGATATTTTGTCATTATTTTACCTATTTTAGCACCTGTAATAAAAACTGAAACCGCATACTGCAACCAGCTAAATCGATTACACCACAGTTTGGAACAGGCAAAGCTTCTTAATCATTATTGCTTCCAATCAATGAAATACTGGTTATCTAAGCATCACTATTTAAATCAGTTCCCAACACCTCGCTTGCCAGCGACGCATAATCGATATCAGCATTAAACAGCTGCTGATAGTTCTCTTTGGCCCAGAGCTCAATTTTGCCGTTCTGCCCTGCCAAAACAATTTCTTTATCGATTATTGCATAATCGACGAGCCGCTTAGGCAGCAACAGCCGGTTATTGCTATCGAGGGTAATTTCCGCAGCACCTTTTGCAAATGCACGGAGAAACATATTGTGTTTGGCATTAAAGGGATTTAACTTTTTTCGGAGAATTGTATTTTGGCGCTCCCACTCTTCCAGCGGAAACAGCACTAAACACTTTTCGAACAAATCTTCTTTAATGACAAATTGATCCTGTGCAGATGTTTTAATCTGTCGCTTTAAGGCAGCTGGAAACACCAGACGCCCCTTTGCATCGATCTTAAGATTATATTCTCCAATAAAAGTCACCATAGAGCACAGGATTTTCAATGTAAAACTACAAAGATTTTTACCACAATCAACCACTTTTTCCCACTTTTTCCCACTTTGTTGATAACTTTTTTTCAGGCACATACAGACATATCGGCGAAAAGTTAGCACAGCAAAAGGATGGGGTAAATGATGACTAATCAACCCACATCTTAGAGCAACAAATTTTCACATTGGAAGAAATAAGGATTGTTCTTCGAAATATTTTTGCGTTTACGAGAAACTTCTTTTAGCGAAAAAAGCAGTTTATTTTGTGCACTTTCGTATTTCTGCACTATTATTGATTCAGAATACTTCTTTTTGAAAGTTCATATAATACTTAAATCGACAAAATAACAATTGCCTGACGGATGAATAAACGAACGAGCGCTCACGCAGCTCTTATAGGAGCCAATCTCATTTACGGAGTAAATTATGCTGTAGCAAAATGGATTATGCCCGACTATATAGATCCATTGGCACTGGTTGTATTGAGGGCAATTGGTGGCGTTTTGCTTTTTTGGCTTTTCGGTGCCTTTATGGTAAGAGAAACCGTGGCAAAAAAAGACTTCATTCGCCTTGCATTAAGCGGCACATTCGGTGTAGCACTCAACCAAATAATGTTTCTAAGCGGGCTAAACTTAACCACTCCTATTGATGCCAGCATTATTATGACAGCGAATCCGATAGTGGTACTGGTTGCGGCCCTCATTTTACTGGGAGAGCGCATTACGTGGCGCAAAGGATTGGGTATTATTCTGGGGGGAACCGGCGCCATCATGCTAATTACTGCGGGTGGCGAAATTTCATTTGCATCAGATCATTTTGCGGGAAACCTACTAATGCTTGGCAACACAAGCTCATATGCGCTTTACCTCGTATTGGTAAAACCTTTAATGACAAAATATCATCCGATTACGGTAATTAAGTGGGTATTTCTATTTGGCTCATTCATTATATTGCCTGCAGGGTACCGCGAATTGGCAAGCACAGATTTCAGTCTATTTACCACAGAAGTATGGCTATCGGTGGGCTATGTGGTTATTTTTACTACATTTTTTGCGTACCTGTTAAATATTATAGCCATGCAATGGGTAAGCCCCACGCTTGCGAGCACATACATTTATTCGCAACCTGTTATAGCAAGTATTGTAGCTATTATAATGATGCAAGACACGCTGACATGGTTAAAAATTACATCGACACTTTTGGTTTTTGCCGGAGTATATTTTGTCAATTTGGCCGGAAGACGCAACGAACGAAAGAGTGTATAAAAAAACTATGTTAATGCGATCGGCAGCTTAAGTTCTATGATATTGGTATTATTATTGGATTTAAAGTCGAGACTACCTCCTATGGCGTTTGTATAAATTGAAACAATAGTAAGTCCGAGACCTCCACCCCGCTCATTCTTTGTTCCTCTACCCAAGCGTACACCCGGCACAAAAATTTCTTCAAGCATCGCCTGATCCGGTTCCGGCCCTTCATTAAATATCGTTAATATTATTTTTTCTGAATGCTCAATTGCACGAATGGATACAGATGCATTTTCGTAACTAAACTTCATCGCATTTGAAATAAGGTTTTGCACGATAGATTTCAGCATAAATTCATCGGCATGCACAAAATGTTGCGGATCTATACTATAATTGATAGTAATATTTTTTCGGGAAAATTCAGATTGAAAAAAGTCGATACTTTCCTCTAGAACATCATCTAACCGCACTTTTCGCATATCTGGGTTTACACCTTTCAGGTTAATATTTGCCCATGTCAGTAGATTATTTAGTAGAAACAAAGATTGACTAACTTCACAACTCAATTCCCCCAGCATTCCTACGCCCCGTTCTTGATCAATATCTCCCTGTTCAAACATTTTCATTAGCATAAAAACCGAGCTTAACGGACTTCTTAGATCATGTGAGATAATGGAGAACATCGAATCTTTAATTTCATTCATTTCTTCGAGTTGACTCTTTTGTTCTGCAGCCTCATCGTTCAACCGTTGCAACTGCCTGTTTTTATCATCCATTCTTTTGCGTTGCACTTCCAAAAACTGATTCTTTTTCTCCTTATTCCGAATAGCTACATACAAGAACACCAACACAAAAAACAGCAACACAACAACTGCACCGGTGACAAAAAAAGACAATTTTTGACGTGCAATAACGGCGTCTCGCTCGGCCTGCTGAAGCTTAAGTTCTTTATTTTCTTTCTCTTTCAGCTCCAAATTATATTTTGTTTCCAGCCCTTCAACGAGTGATTTTTGCTCCTCCATTTTTATACTATCGCGCAAATGCGTTACTTTCTGGAAGTAATGCAGTGCCTTTTCGAATCGGTGAAATTTCTGATAAACATTAGAAAAACTTTCGTAAACACGCCCAATACCGGAAACATTATTGCTCTTCCGGGCTATTGCTAATGCTTTAAACAAATAGTACTCAGCATCTTTCAAACTGCCTACCCTGGAATAATACAAACCAATGCCAAAATATCCGTAATACAGAGCCATTTGATGTCCGTAGAGCTCTCCAATATCAATGACCTTACGAAACTGATTTTTTGCCTGGGCAAAATCTTTTGTATTCAAATAAAGCCATCCTAAATTGTATTGCGCAGCCGCCGTACTCGACTGATTTTCTGACTGTTGATGATAAAAAATACTTTGATGCAGCATTTCTATAGATGTAACAGTATCGCCAAGATTCATATATATAATTGACTGATTATTATATGCTTTTGCAATTAAAGACAATGCATTCACCTTCCGAGCCATTTCTTCAGCTTTTTTATAATAGTAAAGGGCTTTTCTGAGATAATCATTTGCACGAAAAATTTCGCCTATGGTAAGATAAATGGACGCCTTCTCTCTTTTATTACTAGGGTGATCGATATATCTTAACAAATCAACAGCTCCGACCATTGCCTCCCGGTAATTTGCCGCCATCATGTCTCTATTTACCTTCATGTAAAGGTATTGCGAATAAAAACTAGAATCAACATCGTGGTTTTCAACATAGCCTCCTAACTCCTCCACAACCTGCTCAATTTGCTGTCTTCTCCCTGTTTGCGCATACAGTTTTGCCGCAACCAGGTTAAGCTTTGCACGTTTGGTCTCGTCCAGAACCGGAAGCTTCATACCCGCTTCTACCAAGCGTGAAGCGTTATTGAACCGCCCCAATTCAAGATAAACCATGACTCCCTGCAAATAATATTCGTGCATTTTCTCAGGAGAGTATGCGGCTGTATCAATTTCCTGAAACAACTCAACACTACGATCGTAATTATTTAGGTTATAATAATGCACTACAGAATCGAGTTGTGCACACAAAGAAGCGTTAATTAGAAGTACAAAACCGGAAACAAAACCAAGTTTAGAAAAAGAAATCATAATAAAGCTATGTTAATTAAAACCATAATAAATACTATAACCCAAACTGATCAATTGTCGCTCACGGTTGAGAAACTGTATGGTTACCACATCATTAATTCGATGAATACCAACAAATACTAAATCGATCCAATACAAAATCCGCGGTACTGTACTACTTCACATTGATGCATTAAAAAAGGAAACCCACCTTATTCTAATACTACACGAACCCTTATTTTACAAACACAGTCCCTTGCAAATGTAGTTCGTTACCGGCATGCATCAGCTTACCTTTAAGCATTCGTTGTATTTGAGTATTTTTCGTCCCATCAATGTTATCTGTTTCATGATGGTTCGGCAACATAAAAAAGAACTCTCCCGATGCATCGGGATGTTCGCTAAAACCAGCGAGGTAACGCTTATTTACCAACTCGTTTATTACCAAACTCAGCAACTGTTTGTCTGTGGCAAGATAAAGGTAACTATCTACCTGCATAGCATACAGTGCTTCATTTACGGCAGCTCCGGCAAAAAGGACAGGTGCTACTCCGTTAGGCACAAACCGTGCAATGGTATATCGTTGTTCATTTTCGGAAACCCGGGCTTTAATAGTTTGCAAATCGGCAAAAAAACGATTTGAGGCAGCAAAAGGAACAGCATCGCTACGGAGTTTCAGTGCTGCAACCGATCCATGGCTGCTTCCATTATCGAAATAAAACCAGGTAATCGTACCCTGGACCCATGCCTCTAAAAGAGAAGATAGTTTAAACTGATACCGATCTTCAACATCCCAAAGAGCCTGTCCAAAATGATCGTTAATTAACTGATTCAAACATTTTACATCGCTAAATGTATAACGCCATCCGGCTTTGGCAGAATAGGGAATTGCATTATTAAAAATCCCCTTCCCCACTCCGGAACACACACTACTCACGTCACTAATGGCACCGTTAAACATGGCTAAAGAATCTGTTCCAACATGACTTACATGGTACATATTACCAGGAACCAAGAGATGCTCGAAATATGGATGGTGCCGTTCAATATAATGTTTTACGTACTGAATGTTCCCGGCTAACTTATGCTGAGGCATTTCAATCAGCTCTGGCTCTATAGCTAATGATTTTTCTGAAATATTTTTCATCAGTTCACCACTTGCTCCCAAAGCTACCAAGCCATTAGTGGCAGCAGCAAACAAGTTACTATTACGCGTTTTCAGCTCAAACAAATCGTCAATCCACTCACCAACAAGAAGCGTATCGTCATTTAACGAATAGCTATCGTCAACAAATAACCACAATACAGCTATTGGTTCCATTTGCCTGTTTAAGTGGTACGAAACAATACTGTGCGAAAGAGAATAAGCCACTTTCAGTGGTGACGAATCGGGCAATTCCTGTAAAAACCCGATAAGTTTACTCTGCTTTACGTTCAGCGATTTATCAAAAGAGGATAGGAAAGTGTTTTCAGGCTTCAAGTACACCAGCGCTTCACTATTCAAATAATTCTCTAATGATTTTTTCTCTGGCATTTTCCTTATAAAAAAGTAATAAACACCAGTACCCGCAAGTAGCAAAGCAAGAGTGATCAACGCAATTTTTAAAATTTTCACTTGGAGTATAATTTAGTTCAACAAAAATATTTAACGATAAAATGACTCACGAAATTTTCTAACAAATAACGTCTTTTTTATCCAAACATCATTTACTCATCGCGGATGTATGTAATAAATGTAAGAAAACTCCAATTACTGTGTTCAATTCATTTTGAAAACAGTTATCCGCCAGCTGGCGAACGCTTTGATTTTCAAAATAAACAAGTCCCCAATTTTCGAGAGCCTCCATTCTCCGCCATCCACGATCGCCCAGACTATGGGAAGGTTAGGCTCGTTGAAGTTTTGTTTAATACACACAACTAAAAAAGATACGTTTTCTTAAAAACACTATACAGCAAACAAAACCAACTTTAAAAATAACAAATCCCTGTGAATAAAAGTTTATCTGCGATGAAAAAATAACGTTTCAAGCCTTATCAAAGATTTTATTAAAGATAACCATTCATTTTTCACGTCGTTAAACGAACTTTTAATATCTTCACACTAAATTATTGAAAACTGTTACTTAGAACAAGCACTAAGAAAAAAGTTTACTAATCACAACAAAATAGCCTTTATGAAGAAAAGAGACTGGAAACCTGGCACACTTATTTACCCGCTACCAGCGGTGATGGTGAGCTGTGGTCATGAACTTAAAGACTACAACATCATTACCATAGCATGGACGGGGACGGTAAATTCAAAACCGCCTATGTGCTACATATCGGTAAGAAAAGAACGATATTCGTATGAGATAATAAAGCAAACGGGCGATTTTGTCATTAATCTTACAACGCAAGACCTGACAAAAGCAACGGACTGGTGTGGAGTTCGATCCGGACGCGACTACAACAAGTTTAAAGAAATGAAATTAACACCGGGCAGGAGCAAAAAAGTGGATTCGCCCATTATTAACGAATCGCCTCTTAATATTGAGTGCATTGTGAAGGATGTAATTCCTCTGGGCTCTCATGATATGTTTTTGGCAGAAGTAGTTAACGTACAGGTTTCTGAAGAGTTTTTCGACAAAAACGATGCCTTCAGATTAGATGAAGCCGGACTACTTGCTTACAGCCACGGACAATACTATAAGCTAGGAAAAAAACTTGGAAAATTCGGTCACAGCGTAGAAAAGAAAAAAAAGAAAAAGGATAAATGAAACGAGAGTTCCATTCGAGCAATGAAAAAT
>JAQICA010000135.1 GCA_027858775.1 Salinivirgaceae bacterium
GGGTGTTTTGCGTTACCGACAATTATCAAAATCCGGTGCTCCATCATCGCAGGTATACATAGGTATGCGCTCTGCACCCGAAAATACAAGGGGCGTATTTGAAATTTTCAATCCCGGAAGTCAATTCCAAATGTACAGTGGCGACATTTACATAGCCAGAGCCCACGACGTTCCTGCAACAGCAACACGTGCAGCGCTATATCTCGACCCTGCATCGACCGGATTGAACAAATGGGGTGATATTCAAATAGGCCTGCCAGGAACAACACCAGCAAGCAGCACCATTAAAATTAATGCAACTCCCGATTTATGTCACCTTACGATAGATGCTGATGTTACAGCACAGTTAGACATTAATCCTTTAAGTCTTGTCGGGCAACTAGACATCATATCAGGTTCAACATTCGATGGTAATGGACTCAATCTGAGCCTTTACGACGATATTGACAATGCCGGAACCACCAACCTAAATGTCGATACGCTATTATTTGTAGGGAATGAACAAGAAATTACCGGTGACATTACCGTTCAAAACATGAATGTAAACCCAACCACTACGGTAACCGTAAATACCTCTTCGAACGTAACGGTAACCAATGAGCTTATTTTAACCAATGGCTCATTCAACGATAATGGCGAAACCATAGTAGTTGAGGGAAATTTAACCAATAATGCTACCCACAGCTCTTCCGGAACAGGACGCATTAAGCTGGCAGGTTCAGCATTACAAAACATTTTCGGTGATGGCGATTTCGCCAATCTTGAACTCGACAATGCAGCCGGAGCCCGATTAAACAATTCTATGAATCTTACAGGCGATTTATACCTGACCAACGGAATATTCGACATTCAAGCCTATAATCTGCACCTAAGCGAAAATTCTGCAATACAGGGAAGTAGCTTTGATAACAGCAAAATGATTGCATCGAACGGGAGTTACGCCGACTTAGGACTTACCAAAGAAATAAGCTCCGGTGCACAAACACTATTGTTTCCGGTTGGCATTATCTCAGGTGCCGACTATAAATACACTCCGGTTTCATTCGACATTACCGGTTCCGATAATCCGGGAACAATCCGCCTGTACGGTGTGAACCAAGAGCATATGACAGCAACAGGTACCGATGTACTCCAATATTTTTGGACCGTTGAAAGTAGCGGATTATCAAATTTCAATGCAGAGATGACCCTTAATTATTTGAATTCCGATGTGGTTGGTACCGAAGCCGATTACATTTCAGCACACCTTTACGATGACTCCTGGGCAAAGTTCCCAACAAGTGCAGTAGATGAAACCGCAGATCAAATTACCTTTACTTTCCCAGGCGTTAGCAGTATTTCAGGCGATTTTACTGCCGGAATCGACCCGCACATTCCCACCGATATTCCCATTTTCGAAAGTACTGGCAGTGGAAACTGGAGTGATGTAAGCCTTTGGTACAATGCAGACGGTTATGAGGCTCCTGCCGGTGGACCCAATGGACACATTGTAAGAGTTGCTACAGGAACAACTGTTACCATGGATCGATTCCATATACAAGCCTACAGAACCGAACTTGAAGGCCGTTTAGAAATAGGTGCAGAAGTAGGTCACAACATAGGAAAAGTAAGTGGTGGCGGTACCTTGGCTTTAGTAACCGAAAAATGGCCAGTGGGCGATTTCAGTCAATTTATGGCCGCCGGCACAGGCAGCACCATCGAATATGGCGGAGGCACATATAACATCCCTGAGGTAAACGGAAATTACTACAACAATCTCATTATTACCGGTGCTGGAACAAAAACCACTCCTTATGACAGATTCTATGTCAGAAACAACCTATTGGTAACAAATGGTGCAACATTTAAAAACACAAAGTATCTGCAATTATATGGAAACTTCACTTTAGACCCTTCTGCAATATATTCTCCAAATCACTATATATACTTCGATGGATCTGAAGAACAAATTATTTCAGGAAACTTTACAGGCGTAAGTGCACTTAGACAATTATTATTATCTAAAGCGGCAAACAATGTAATATTTACCGATAATGTTGAAGTTACTAGCACATTTTACATTTTAAGAGGAGCACTAATAATACCGGAAAATAAAACATTGACACTAAAAGATGGTATATATTCAGGTTCTGAAAGCTACATAACATCAGGCCAAACCTGGATTGAAGGCAACCTAACCATATACTTAAACAACGGTTCAAGCTCTAGTGGAACTACCAACTTATTCCCAATTGGGAAAGATGGAAAAACACGGTTCGTTCGCCTCGATGCAGTAAGCAACAATGGTACCGCTAAGAGTCCATGGACAGTAGAATATTTCCCATCGAATCCGCATGAAGCCGGTTTCGACACATCGGCTTACACTGCCCCTATTGAAAAAGTGGGTGTATTAGAACACTGGATGGTTTCCGGCCCAGCGGGTAGTGAGACTTCTGTTTCAGTGGAATGGGGAGCTGAAAGTGGCGTAGATCCAACTTACCTTAGCGATTTATTGCTGGCTGAGTGGGAAGGAACACAATGGATTAACAAAGGCGGAGCTGCCAGCGGCGATGAAACTTCAGGGGTGATCAACAACACCGATGCATCGGTTTTCAATACGAAAAATATTTCTAAAAGTTATACCCTTGGAGCATCCTCTAGTGATGTGCCTCTCCCGATAACATTACTGAATTTCGATGCGCAAGCAAAGGATAATAGCACGGTAGATATTCGCTGGACAACCGCTACAGAACAAGATAACGATTACTTTGTGGTGGAAAAAAGTCGCGATGGTGTTGTATTTACAAAGGTAGCACAGATAAAAGGTGCGGGAAATAGCGCCACTTCAATTAATTACCACACTACAGACAATCAACCTTACGATGGTATTTCTTACTACCGCTTGCGCCAGGTCGATTTCGATGGTGAACAGGAACTATTCCCCATGGTAGCTGTAGAGATCGAAGGCCTAACTTTAAATGAACCGCGTTTAAACGTGCATCCAAACCCTTACGCCGATGGAAATATTCTCGTAGATATTGATGGGTTTGATGAATCGCAGGATGCGAACGTGTTAATTGCTGACCTGAGTGGAAGTAATGTGTGGTCGGGCAGGTTGGTACCAACACGCGAGGAAATGACCAGGGCGCTGCAACCCCAATTTGAAGCATTGAAACCCGGTTTTTACATTGTGGTTGTGGTAAGCAATGACCGAAATATATCGACCCGGATTGTGAAAAAATAATGTCAGTCTGTTGATTTTTTGTTTCTCGCCACGTACGCAACGAAAATATTACGCCACGAACGCCACGATTTCCGACGTTGCGAACGTGGCGTTTTCTTTGCGGGCGATGCGTGGAATGAGTTTCTCGCCACGGCCGCCACGAAAATATTACGCCACGACATAAGCTTCCCTCCGCGCTGCCCTTTGTTTCCCTAAAGGGATCCTACGCACACTAACCGTCTCTGATTAGGCTAAACGTAAATCCTTCCGGGAAGTCGCGGTGTGAGTGATTTACTGAACCCGATTGGCGTTTTCCCCTTTATGTCCGTTTACAAACAACCTCACGCTGCGACTGGTGGGCACATAGAACCAAAGCTGAGCACCTTTTCTTTGCGGGCGTTGCGTGAAATGAGTTTCTCGCCACAAGCGCTACGAAAATATCACGCTACGACCGCTACGATTTCCGACGTTGCGAACGTGGCGTTTTTTTCGCGGGCGTTGCGTGGAAAAATATACCGCCCTTGGTTTCTCGCCACGAACGCCACGAAAATATCACGCTACGAGCGCTACGAATTCTTGCTTTGCCAGCGTTACGTTTTCTTTGCGAGCGTTGCGTGAAAAAAACCTCCTGTGACTTGTCCCGGTACCTGGAAGCATTTCTAAGATAAAGCCTTTACCACATCCTCCGGGGTAAAAACGTACACATTTTCCGGTATATCTTTCAATTTATGTGACTTGACAAAAAGGGCTAAAATAACGCGCCGGTTTTTCATCATCGGGAATGTTTTTGCTTTTCTTTCTAACTGTTTTAAAATGACAGGCACGTTTCTGGTAGTCGACCATTTTGCTTCTCCAATAATGAGCTCCTCTTCATCACCGGAATGAGCAACAACATCTAGCTCCATTGGTTGATTCTCGGTATTATTGCCCCACCAACGACTACCAGGTTTAAACAATTTATGTGAAAACAAATTAGGTAAAGCCTGCCGACAAAGGGTTTCCCAAACTTCAGAACAATGAGACGGAAATTGTTTTTCAAAAACCTGCTTGTAAACCTGATCAACGTAGCCTAACTCTAACGAGGTTTTTTCAGGCACAACAAATTTGTAATAAAACAACATAAAAGGTTCATTAACTTTGTATAACGTTTTCTTGGCATTACGTGGTGATATGCCGTATGGTAATTCTCTTTTAATATAACCCAACTCAATAAGCTTTTGCAATGGTCGATTTAATTGGGTAGCCGGTTTACCTATTCGTGAAGCAATTTCGCTCAGTCGATTTGCACCGGTGGCAATAATTGAAATTAATGTGTGCATCTGCACGGTATCGCGAGTATCATCCAAAAAAAGACGAGAGGGTTCTTCATGTAATATTCCATGTACAGCAAAAATCTGATTTATAATCGCATCTTTCAATGATGCCGAATCTTTGCGTATTTCCCAATATCGCGGCACACCACCCCAAACACTAAATTCCTCTATTGCCTCAATATAGTTGCAATCTAAGGCCTGTCTTAAAAAACCAACCCTCATAGAATCTAACTTAATAATTTCACTGGCTCTGCCATATAAAGGCGAATGATAATCAATGACCATTTTTTGCATCATTTGCTGAGAAGAACCGGATAACACCAATTTAAAATTCAGAAGTTCCTTTTCGTCTATTAACTTTTGTAATATACTGGGTAGCTCCGATGCATTTTTCACAAGATATGGAAACTCATCGATAAAAATTGTCGTTCCCTTTTTAACCCGTTGATTGATAGATCGGAAAAAAATCTCCCAATCAGGATAGGTAACCTTGTCAAAAGATTCTATCTGAGTAGCTACCAGCCTGGCAAAGGAGGCAATTTGGAGTTTGGTTTCGCGCTGATCGGCAATAAAATAAACATCATCTTTCTTTACAATTTGCTGCAACAAGCGGGTTTTACCTATTCGTCGCCGACCATATACCACAATTAATTTGAATTGATCAGCATTTAAAGCTCCTCTTAGCCGTTTTATTTCTTCATCTCGATTGTAAAAATCCATAGCTAATTATATTATGTTTTACAAACATAATGTTTTTGGTGCATAATACGGCAATTAAATCAAGTTTTTTCAACCTAATATTCAAACACCTCATGTTCGTTGGGCCTGTTATGGTTCAACATTATAAGTCATTCCTATTGTTGATTCTTGTTTGCGTGAAAAAAAAACCCTCATCCTGACCTTCTCCGCTATGCGACCAGGATTGTTCGTGGTAGGCTTCCCTCCGCGCTGCCCTTCGCTTCCCTAAAGGAATCCTACGCACACGAACCGTCTCTGATTAGGATTGAACAACGAAAAACACTAAAGTCACGAAAAAATAGTTGCTCGCCACGAACGCCACGGATTATTACGTTGCGTGCGTTGCGTTTTCTTTGCGGCCGTTGCGTGAAAAAATATACCGCCCTTGGTTCCTCGCCACGTACGCTACGAGAATATGACGCTACGAACTCAAC
>JAQICA010000144.1 GCA_027858775.1 Salinivirgaceae bacterium
GCATTAATTACATTAATTCTAATAGTTATGTGGGCTGGTTTATTAACCGCTCAAGTGAATTACGCCGTGCTCATCACCGGCGATTATGCAGCCAACAGGGCTATGCAATAAAACCACAAACAGATGAAGAACAGACTGAAAAGCCCAATGCCGAAATGTTAGCAGAAAACCGGTTGGCTATCTATCCAAATCCCGCAGGCAATGAGGCAACCATTAGTTACCATGTTACTGCAAAAAGTGATGTAGTTATCCAAATTTGGAACACCACCGGTCAGCAGGTTTATAGCGAAACCCTGAACACGAAAACCGCCGGCATGCATCACCATACCGTGGCAACCACAACCTTGCCGCAGGGTGTTTACCTTGTAAGATTGCAGGTCAATAGTGCGGAACAAGCAACAAAACGATTGATTATCAATCGTTAATCACTAAAATACAATCATAAAATAAAAAGACCACTCTTTTCAGGAGTGGTCTTTTTTGTTTTGGTATCCATCGCAATGTATGGAGTTCCCTTTATTTCACAGCCTTTTTTTCGCAAACGCAACGAAACCCCAGCCACTTTGATGGCTCGGATTAAGAAAAGTCTTTTTCAACCGTTACCTCGTCAGCTTTGTGAGTCCAGGCAGCGCCTTTTGCTATACCTTTGGTTGCCGTCATTTCTGCCGCATTTCCCAAAATATTGTACACACCTAGTGCATTGGGAAAATATAGCGTTGCATTTCTCGGGGAGTTGAAGTCTTTTCGTAAAGTATCTTCTTTATTTTCCGTCGGTTCTTTGTTGAGGAAGTTGTATTGTTCCTTGTCGCTGTATTTTTTTCGCCGAAATTTTCGTTGACCTTTTTTTGAGTATGCAGCCCGGGCTATTTCTTCCCACTCTTCTTTAGTGGGCTTTTCATGTCTTTGACTTTTTGTTCGGTAGGAAAGATGAAACATGTAAGCCGATAAATACAAGTGCACCATTGAGAATGAGAAGTTCAAAACCAAAAGAATATCCGTTAAACCATTGTTCCGAATTTGCACTTAGTATATAGCAAATAATGGGCGAACCAATAGAAATGTATGGAATCCATTTTTCGATGGGGTTACGTTTGGTAAAAAGCCCATATGCAAATAAGCCCAGTAGAGGCCCGTAGGTGTATCCGGCTACAGTAAAAATTGCATTAATAACGTTGTCGTCGGAAATGAGACGGAAAATAATGATAACAATTGCCAAAAGAGCAGAAATACCAATGTGCGACCATTGTCTCATTTTCAAGGCTTTAGGCGTATTGGTTTTATCGTGGTTGTACCCTAAAATATCGACTGTAAATGTTGTGGTAAGGGCAGTAAGGGCTGAATCGGCGCTTGAATAAGCTGCCGCGACCAATCCGAGAATGAAAAATATTACAACAAATAGTGGTAAGCTGCTGTGGGAAATCACCAATGGAAAAATTTCATCGCCGCGTGTGGGTAAAGCTAAACCAATGTAGCCGGCATAGGAGTAAAGAAGCACTCCCAGGGTTAGAAACATAATGTTTACCGGAATAAATGCAATTCCATAGCTGAGCATATTTTTTTGGGCATCTTTCAGGTTTTTGCAACTCAGGTTTTTCTGCATCATATCCTGGTCAAGCCCCGTCATTACAATAGTGATAAACATTCCCCCAAAAAATTGCTTAAAAAAGTGATTTGGGCTGTTCCAGTCGCTAAAAAAGAATGTTTTTGAGTATTCCGAACTTTGTACAAACTGCCATAAACCATCAATATCCATTCTATTGGCAATAAAAACAATGGTAAAAATAGCCGACAAGAACATGAATGTGGTTTGAAGTACATCTGTCCAAATAATGGTTTTTATTCCCCCTTTATTGGTGTAAATCCAGATTAGTGCAATGGTAATGATTACCGTAACCGGAAAAGGTACGCTTAGCGGATCGAAAACCATAACCTGTAAAACCGTAGCTACAATGAATAGTCTGAAAGAAGCTCCAATAACACGCGATATAAAAAAGAAGATAGCCCCGGTTTTTTGGCTAAATATACCAAAGCGGTGCTCAAGATAAGTGTAAATAGAGGTGAGGTTGAGTTTGTAATATACCGGAAGTAACACATAGCTAATGACGATGTAACCTACAAGATATCCCAGCACCATTTGCAAATAGCTGAATTGTGTGCTGTTTACCCATCCCGGAACAGAAATAAATGTAACGCCCGAAAGCGATGCGCCAAGCATTCCGAATGCAACAACAAACCATGGCGATTTGCGGTTACCCAAATAAAAATCCTTGTTGGAGCTTTTATGGCTTGTAAAACGCGATATTGCAATTAGAATTGCGAAATAGCCGGCAATAGCGGCGATAATATAGAATGGGTTCATTGCATTTCAATTTTCCGGTAAAAGAACACAATTTGCAGTAAAAACAGAAAAAAAGGCAAAAAAAAAGAGTGCCAAAAGCACTCTTTTTTCTCCTTGCGGAGAGAGAGGGATTCGAACCCCCGGACCCGTGAAGATCAACGGTTTTCAAGACCGCCGCATTCGACCACTCTGCCATCTCTCCCAATGCGGTTGCAAATGTAGGGTAAAAATATGTTCTGCCAAAAGTTTTGGGCAAAAAAAATACGTTTTTTTTTGAAAAAATAATCAGTTGTTTTTTGAGGCGCTGACTAACAGTAGGTTATGTTGGAGTGCTTTTTTCTGAATTTGAACATTCGTAGATTTTAAAAGCTCTTTTTTTGCTATAGGGCTCTATGATTATGTTGCGATACTGCTAAATGGTTATATTCTTATATTGCTAAACTGCTAAATGGCCAGGTGCAATATAAGTTAGAGGCTGCTCTCATTTTATGAAATTTCTTTCGTGTTTTGTATGTAATTACCTGAATGGGGTTCTGCACTACCTTTTTTAAATGCGATTACAATCAAGGTTAATTTTTCACGTGGCTAACGCAACGATTTTCTTAGCGAGCGCAACGGACGCAACGAATATTTGATAGAAGTTAAAGACCTAATTCATTAATAAATAGTTACTTAATGCCTTAATTCCCTCAATAACTGAATCAACTCAATTAACCTCCAAACCCATAACGGCCTGTTTTTTGATTTAGATAGCTTTTAATTTGTTTTTATAGTTTGAATTAATAATTTCACAAGAGTAAATTTTAAATAATCTATTATGCTGAAAGAAAACTTTGTATCATATATTACAGAAAGTATTCGTGATAACTGGGAATATCCGGCGTTATCAGATTTTCGTGGTAAAGATTACACATATGCGCAAACGGGTTGTCAGATCATGCAGCTGCATAAAATCTATAAGGAGGCAGGGATAGAACGTGGCGATAAAATTTCGTTATTGGGAAAAAACTCTGCTCATTGGGCTATGGTATATTTAGCCACAGTTAGTTATGGTGCTGTTATTGTGCCCATTTTACCCGATTTTCATCCCAATGAAATCCATCATATTGTAAATCATTCCGATTCAAAATTGCTTTTTGTAGGAGAAATGATTTGGGATAATATTGACGAAACCAGCATGAATAATCTTTCAGCGATTTTTTCGCTGGAGCAATTCGACTTGTTGCATTCTTACTTTCCCTCGAGCTTTGAAAAAAAGATGAAGAAAACCATCAATGCTTGTCAAAATGATATCTCAGACGATTTTTCAAAAGATAATTTTCACGTGGAATCGGTTTCAAACGATGAAATTGGGATTATTAACTATACAAGTGGCACCACTGGTTTTTCGAAAGGTGTTGTATTAAAAAATAATGCTTTAGCAGCAAATGTGCGTTTCGCCAGAAATAATCTGCCGTTGGAAAAAGGGGAGCGTATTGTTTCTATATTACCATTGGCTCACACGTATGGATGCGCCTTCGAGTTTTTATGGCCATTTTCTATGGGGTGCCACATTAATTTTTTAACGCGTACACCCTCGCCTAAAATTATTATACAGGCATTTCAAACCGTTAAACCTTCTGTTGTAATTGCGGTTCCATTAATCATTGAAAAAATATATAAAAAGCAAATTAAGCCGACACTCGATAAAAAAGTTATGAAGTTGTTGACATCGTTGCCGATTGTGCATCAACCCATTTATAAAAAAATTAATCAAAAGCTTACCGATGTTTTTGGTGGTGAATTTAGAGAAATAGTTATTGGCGGTGCACCACTTAGCCATGAGGTGGAAACATTCTTACGTAAAATTAAATTCAAATATACCATCGGTTATGGTATGACAGAATGCGGACCGTTAATTAGTTACAGCGGTTGGGAGACAACCAGGTTTCGATCGGCTGGTAAGGTGGTTGATACGCTGGAAATAACGATCGATTCTGATGATCCGGAAAATAAAGTGGGCGAAATAAAAGTGCGCGGCGAAAATGTAATGGAAGGGTATTACAAAAACCAGGAAGCAACTGAACTGGCTATTGATAAAGATGGTTGGCTCCATACAGGCGATTTAGGAGTGGTAGACAGTGATGGATTTGTGTTTATAAAAGGAAGAAATAAGTCGTTGATATTGGGGGCTTCGGGAGAAAATATTTACCCTGAAGAAATTGAGGCGCAAATAAATAGCTTACCATACGTGATGGAATCACTGGTTTTATCTCATAATAACAGTTTGGTAGCACTCATTTATCCCGATTATGAAGCCCTCGACAAAAGCCATCTGAGTGTTAGTCAATTGCCCCAAATTTTAGAAGAGGGCAGAAAAGAAGTAAATGCCAATTTGCCTAAATATAAACAAATTAGTATGGTGAAATTGTTTCCTGACGAGTTTGAGAAAACACCCAAAAAGAGTATTAAACGGTTTCTTTATAAAATTGACGAATAATTTTAAGAGACAAAAGAATCAATTGTCTATTGAGTTTGTCGAATGTGAAACCACGAATAAAAATGTACTGAATAATCCGTTTGGAATAATTTAATTGCTACTTTTGCCCAAAATTACCCAAATGTTATTCAGTACGTTGGTTTTTCTATATGCCTTTTTACCGGCAGTTATCATTCTGTATTATTTAATCCGTAAGGAGTATCGTAACCGTTTGCTGCTATTGGTGAGTCTCATATTTTTTGCATGGGGTGGGGTTACTTACACATTGATTCTTGTTTTTTCACTCATTGTTAACTATGTTGTCGGGCGACTTATACATAAGTGGCAGGATACCAGTAAGGCAAGAATTGCACTCACTGTCGGTGTTGTACTAAATTTGCTCATTTTAGGGATATTTAAGTATGCCGATTTTGTCGTCGATAACCTAAATTACCTCGTAGAAATGTTCTCCAATTTCCAGATGGGTAATCCGGGAATAATACTACCGTTGGGCATATCGTTTTACACATTTCAGGCCATGTCGTATATTATCGATGTGTATAGAAAAGAGGCCGAAGTACAGAAAAACTTTTTTAAGTTATCGTTATACATCTCGTTTTTTCCACAATTAATTGCCGGGCCCATTGTTCGATATCAGTATATTGCCGAGCAATTATCGAATCGCAAATCGCACAGAGCCAACTTTACGTATGGCATTCAGCGATTTGTTATGGGGTTATCAAAAAAGGTGTTGTTGGCCAATCAGTTTGCCATAGTTGCTGACGAGATTTTTTCCATCTCGCTGAACGAACTGAACAGCACCACTGCCTGGATTGGGGTTTTGGCGTACACGTTTCAAATTTATTTTGATTTTTCGGGGTATTCCGATATGGCCATTGGTATCGGTCGCATGTTTGGTTTTCGATTGCCTGAAAACTTCAATTTCCGTATGTTTCGCGCTCCATCAGGGAATTTTGGCAACGTTGGCACATGACGTTATCTGTGTGGTTTAAAAATTATCTCTATTTTCCACTCGGAGGAAGCCGAAAAGGAGAGGCGCGAACAATCATTAACCTGTTAATTGTATTTTTTGCCACATCTATTTGGCATGGAGCCAGTTGGAACTTTGTGGTTTGGGGCATGTCGCACGGCTTTTTTATGATGCTGGAACGATTGGGATTGGGCAAAATTATCGATCGCTTATGGCGTCCGTTTCAGCATTTTTATGCGTTAATGATTATTGTTGTTAGCCGTGTGTTTTTTCGTTCCGATTCCTTTGAACATGCATGGCCATTTTTCAAAGAATTGTTTTCGTTTAACTTCTCCGGAGTTCACTTGGCAGTAATGCCACTAATTAATAGCGGTGCCTTTGTTTTATTATCTGTTGTTGGAATTTTAGCATCAACACCAATATTTGTAAACTTAGCTAAGTTTGTTGATGTGAAACTAAAGGAATATGGCTATCCCTCTGGTTTATATGGAACTAACTTTGCTCACATTTCTCTGGTAATTATGGTTTTTCTAGGACTTGTGCTTAGCTCCATATTTTTAGCTGCCGGATCGTATAATCCGTTTATATACTTCCGTTTCTAATTTCTAAAAAGTGAATTATGCCACGTAACAAACGTATTAGTTATAAAATAATGCCCGTATTGTTTTTAATTGTTTTAATCGTTCCTACTATTAATTTTTATGTTGGAATTATCGATAATGATTTAAGCAAGATAGAGAAACGAAAGCCGGTAGAAAAGCCTGATTTTAATATTCAGTTGCTCGATCCGTTTCCGAAAGATTATGAAAAGTACTACGATGACAATTTTGG
>JAQICA010000288.1 GCA_027858775.1 Salinivirgaceae bacterium
TTTTATGGCCGGGAAGTCGACTCTGAAACCTACACCGAAAACTTTGTAAAGAAAAACAGGGTATTTACGTTTTCTGTTGCTTATCTTTTTAATTAAACCGCTATACAGGTTCAAAACACTCCATTAAAATACAACCACCATGAAAAAAATCACCTTCCTTCTGCCGGTCCTTTTAATCGCATTCATTGGCTGCAAGGATGATGACGATAACACCAACCCTCCCGATACCATTCAAGGCGAATATGCCGGAACTTTTGAACGAGACGGAAACACTTCCAATGTAGAGTTGACTTTCTCCAACGGCAAATTCGAGGGAGAAAGCAATCTGGAAAAATTTCCGGCTCTTTGCAAAGGAACTTACACCATTTCGGGCGACACGATTACATTTATCGATCTGTGCTCCTGGACAACAGAGTTTGATATGACATTGATACTAACCGGTGATTGGCATTATACTTTTAACAGTAATATGTTAGTATTATCGAAGTTCAACGGTGATACATACAAATTGACAAATAAGAATTAATCTGACAATCTGTTTTTATAATGAATATTTATTCATTATATTTGTGCCATGCGCGTAAAAGATTCCAATAAAAGAGCGTTGATATTCGATGCCAGCCTTGTTCTTATGTACCGGGAGGGCATTGCGGGGTTAACCATGTCGAAGCTGGCCAAAAAAGCCGGCATAGCTACCGGTACATTATACATCTATTTTAAAAATAAAGAAGAACTTTTGCACGAACTCTATGTGGAATTGCGCCATAAGTCGCAGCAGCGGTTCATGAAAAATTACGATTCGAACGAACCGCTCAAAATTGGACTAAAAAAAGTGTGGGTAAACTACTTGAAACACAGGATTGAACACCACAAAGAGAGTGTATTTTTGGAGCAATATTACCGTTCGCCTTACATAACACCGGAACATCACAAGCTGGCAGAGCAAATGAAATCGCCGGTGCACGAGCTCATCAGAAGGGGGAAACGCGAAATGATCATAAAAAACCACGTAGACGACGAGATGCTTTTCCTGGCCATGATTGGGTTTATACGCGAATTGGCCGACGAAACCATGTCTAATGTATATGAATTGAACCAACAGCGTATTGAACAAGCGTTTCAATTGAGTTGGGATATGATAAAGATGTAAATTTTTTATATTTAAAATGAATATTTATTCACTTAAAAAATGGATTTATGGACATACCAATTTGGCAGTACCTCGTTTCAATGCCTTTGTACATAGGCATTCTGATGATTCTTGTGGAGCTGATGCGCAAATTTAGCCGCGCTTCTGCTATCTTCTGGATTTTAGCACTTTTCACCTTTCCCTTGTGGGACGCTCAGTTAGATGGCTGGTTCCGCTGGGTAAAAACCTTTTCTGTGCTCCTACCCACCGCACTCATTTTAGGTTTGGGGCGTATAGCTCATTACGAAAATCGTGGCGGCTGGTGGTCGTTTTTTCGCAAAGATTGGGTTTTATGGTCGCTCTACGGCGTTTTGGGACTAAATATTTTGGAAGCGTCACTAAAAGACATTGCGCTGGGCAATTATTTTAACGCCATTTCCGGATTTATTCTCATTGTTACCATACCGCTGTTCAAATCGAAAGGAATGAAAAATGGCTGGGCCTTTTCAAAGAAAAAACCCGGCGATATGCTTGCGTATACCGACCCGATGTGGAACTTTTTATACACCACATGGAACATTGCTTTCGTTTATGCAGAAAATCCCGGATTTGCAGCTAGTTCGTTATGTATCTTGCTCGCAGCTGAAATTTATCCACACCTGAAAAACCGTCCTGAACTTTACGTCCAGGCGCGTGCTTACACCCTTGCCGTCCACATTCTGATTCGTGCCACCTACGATATTTTCACTCCCATCATGGATTCATCGGCATTTGCCAATGAAACCGCAGTATACTATTGGGGAATGATCAATTTTGTGCTACATGTGCCATACCTGTTCTGGTATTTTATAAAGCGAAGGAAAAATTTCAAGGAAAACGAAAATCTGGCTAAAGCATGAAAAATTTAAAAATCTTAGTATTGATTGTCCTGGCATTTTTTGCAGGGACAAACGTATCGCCGGCGCAGCAGTTTAAGCAAGGGAAGTGGCAAACCATTATTGATGGGCAATCGGGCGAAGGCGCATTTTTTTATCGGCTTCATTTTATGTCAGACAATGTTGTGGAAATAACACAGCAAAAAGGCGGTCTGAACACCATCACCGAACAAAAGAGATGGGATAGAGAAGGAAATAAAATTGTAATAACCGATAATGACTCATCTGCCATTGCAGCATTTGACGGCTCCACGCTTACCATTACCGATGAAAACACACTGATTTACAATAATCCACCTTATGAAGGCAAGGTAAAACCATACCAACATGGACTGGCCATTTTACACTGGGTGTTGATTCTTGTTGTACTTATTATTCTAAATGAATTATTTAGAAAAAGCAAGTGGGCATCTATCATTTTCTTTCTCGTGTTGCCTGTAGTATTATCTATTTTTGTGTGGCCCAACCAGGGTGTCACCTATTGGTTTAAGTGGGTGAAAGTGTATTCTGTAGTATTTGCTTCTATTTGGTTTATTTTCATTCGTTATTCCAAACATTTCGGAAAACATAACTGGGTGAAACTAATTGCCGCCATGTTCCTGGCAGTGAATATTATGGAAGCTGTTTCGCAGGATTTTTCCATGGGGCATTTGCCCAACGTGCTGAATGGTATTGCCGGAGTGCTTAGTACAATAACTTTGTTTTATGGCTGGAAAAAAATTGGACCCGACAATTCTAAAGAAAAAGATATGGTGTGGCCCGGAATGCCCATACTCTGGATCATTGCCTACGATGTGTGGAATATCGTGTATGTGTATCTGAATTTTCCAGGTTCTACATCGGCACAGTTAATGGTTTTACTTTCGTGTACAATACCGGCACTGTTTATCAAGAAAGGAACATGGTTGCAGGCCCGTGCATTTACGCTGGCAGCCTGGTTTATGTATTACTTTACGTTTCCCAGGTTTACAGAGCAGCTGGAGCTGATGGTGCCGCGCAATAATACATTGATGCTGACTGTAGCCCTCTTGAGTATTGTGTTGAACGTGGTCTACTTTGGTGTATTTATAAAAAAGATTGCCCACAAACGCTCCATGGCCAATCAATAGTATTTCTACTTTTCTGTAAATACTGCATAATCCTACGATTCCGGTGTTGGTTCAGTTGAACCCGCGCCGGAATTTCTTCGTTTCAGGGCTTATTTGACCAGTAAATGCTAAAAACACCCAAAAGCAAAAACTGTTTGTAATCGTATCATCCAAAAAAACGTTGATTGAAATAGACGAATCAAAAATTGAGGTTTATCGCAACGAAAGAACAGGTTTCATATTTGTTCTGATTCTTGGTTTTAACATTGGGAAATAATCCGTAACTTGCATAATGTAAACATAGAAATCTACTGCCGATGAAACCGCTCTTTTTAATTATCTTCGTCACTGCAATGCTCCAATCAGCATTTAGCCAATTGAACCCTATCCAAAACCTTGATTGGTATCATACTTACCCGAACCAGGTAAACACCTATTCGTTAACTTGGGAAACGCCAGAAACATCATCCGACAATCTTGTTGGCTACAATGTGTATCGAAACGATGAGGTGTACCGCTTTCAAACTGACACAGCGATCTATTATGGTATTGATTCGTCAAATGCTCCACAAGATTTTTTAATGTTTGATTTTGGGTCGTTTTATATTCATGTAACGGCAGTGTATAACGATTCAACAGATGAGTCGGGATACATCGACTCTGTGCATTGTGGTGGAGTGATAATTGGACTGGGTGATATTTTAAAGAATGAATTTGCCATTTATCCGAATCCTGCAAAAGACTATGTGCAAATTCAAACGGAGCAGGAGGTCAATTCAATCGAAATTATCAATATGGCGGGGCAAGTCATTCACAAAAACAAACAATCTAAGATGATTGATATCAACAAAATACCACAAGGAACTTATGTGTTAAAAGCCTCAACAAATAAAGGAATTAAGACGGAAATTCTTATTAAGGAAGAGGAATAACTAAAAAATACTGTATTATGATACAAAAACTATTAATACTTTCGTTGCTGCTTTTGGCACTGTTGAGTTGCAACCAATCGAAAACTCAACCAAATGATTTTGAATCAATTCAAATATCTGGGGAAAATGACATCTCCATTAGGGGAGATCTTTACCAACTCGAGAAAACGAGCAAACCTTTTGTTTTGTTGTTTCACCAGGCTGGGTACAGCAGAGGAGAATACCGCGAAACTGCGCCATGGCTGAACAAAATGGGTTTTTCCTGTCTGGCTATTGATCAGCGTTCGGGCAATGCAGTAAACGGCGTAGAAAATGAAACATACAAACAGGCCAAATCCATGGGGTTAGATACCGACTATGTTTCGGCCCTCCCCGATTTACGATCGGCAATTGAATACGTGCAAAATGAGCTCGGACAAAAAGAAATTATTTTGGTAGGAAGTTCCTATTCCGCTGCGCTGGTTTTTATTCTAGCCACAGAATATCCCGACAAAGTAAAAGGATTGGCAGCTTTCTCACCAGGTGAATATTTTAAATACAACGGTAAAAAAATGACTAGCTACGCTGCAAACGTGAGTTGTCCGGTATTTATAACCTCGGCGGCCAAAGAAAAAAAGCACTGGGAAGAGATTTACGATGCACTAAAATCTGAAAAGAATTATTTCCTCCCTGATTCAAATGGGTTTCATGGCTCACAAGCATTATGGAGCAAAAATAAAGGATACAAAGCATACCGGAAGGTCTTCAAGGAATTTCTCGACCAATATTAGTCTCAAGTCAATGCTGTTATTGTTCTAATTGTCATCAATTTTTTTTCTGGAAGAACTTATTTCTGTGCTTTATTGCGCATTTTGGGTGATCAGTTGAAAAAGTTGTGGACTTTTTCACCAAACTTTTTTTCTTGAAAATAAAAGTTGCAAAAAATTCAATATCAAAAACGCTTCAACCCGCTCTATTCAATAGATTTAATGACCTATAAAAGCTGAACAAGCCTCTTTTATGTCATTTATATCTATTGAACCGAGCGATTAGCGAGCTACATCCATCCATTAAAATCAATTTTAAACTGGATGAATATTCACTCCTACGCTGGCTCGCCAATTTGATCAGGCCAGCCCGCACCAGGCAGATACTCAAATCACCAAAACGCCATCAAATTGGAGGGATTGACATAAGTATTTTAAGCGGGCACCTTCCTTCTTGAAGCAAATGGCCGAAGGCAAATTGAAAACTGTTTGAGGTAATGCGTAGTAACCTTGTAAAGAATCGATTAACATGCCAGCATTATCGAGTTTTTTCAATTTAATTTGTAAAAGAATGGAAGGTCGCTTAAAATGCTAAGTCTTGACTTTTTGCTTCGTTTTTGGTTAAGCAAAAATGAAGGTTAGAATTCATCAAAGGCTAATAAACAAAAAGAATATTATGATTATTATAAGCTTCTGTTTAATATTAAAATTTAAGCTTTTTATAGTCCACAATTTTATGAAGTGACCCCACAAAACAGAGCAAAACCAAAAAAAGCCGGAAGTAATGCTACTTCCGGCTTTTGAGTTATGTGTTTAGGCCTACTTTACTCTGTCTAGTTCTACAGTAAAGTGCCTCATGATAGGCGCTTCAGTAATGATTTTATACCCGCTGGTAATTTCGTTTCGGCGGTCGTATACATTCTTTGCAGCAGCAGCAACTACATCCATATGGTTGTTTGTATAAACGCGCCGGGGCACAGCCAAACGTAAAAGCTCCAGTTTGGGATACCGGTTTTCGCGCGTATCGGGGTCGCGATCGGCCAGCAAAGTACCAATTTCAACGCCGCGAATACCAGCCTCCAAATATAACTCCACGCCTAACGTTTGTGCAATGTATTCCTCTTTAGGAACGTTGGGAAGAATTTTTGTAGCATCGAGGAAAATAGCGTGGCCACCTGCAGGGCGTTGGAATGGAACACCGTATTCTGCTAATTTTGAACCCAAATATTCTACTTGCTTAATGCGCGTTTCCAGGTAATCGAATTCAGTCCCTTCGTCTAAACCCACAGCCAGCGCATTCATGTCGCGGCCACTCATTCCACCGTAGGTAATGTATCCTTCAAACATAATATTGAAGGTCGATGCCTTTTTGAGCAATTCTTCATCGCGGAAGCAAACAAAACCACCCATATTTACAATAGCATCTTTTTTAGACGACATCGTGGCTAAATCGGCATGCTGGAACATTTCCAATACAATTTCTTTAATGGTTTTATTGGCATATCCCTCCTCGCGAATTTTAATAAAGTAAGCATTTTCTGCAAACCGTGCGGAATCGAACAACAATTTTACATCGTACTTTTTTGCCAGTGCCGAAACGCCTCTAATATTTTCCATTGAAACAGGCTGGCCACCGGCTGTATTGTTTGTAATGGTTAGAACGATAAACGGAATTTGTTCTTTCGGGTTTTCTTTCAGTACTTTTTCCAACTTGTTCAGGTCTACATTTCCTTTAAAAGGATGCTCAAGTTGTGGATCAAATGCCTCATCGATAGTACAATCGACTGCATGCGCTTTACG
The DNA here is from genome assembly GCA_027858775.1 of Salinivirgaceae bacterium. Taxonomy (GTDB): domain Bacteria; phylum Bacteroidota; class Bacteroidia; order Bacteroidales; family Salinivirgaceae; genus Salinivirga. Next base: position 6,631 of record JAQICA010000288.1, read on the forward strand.
AAACTCGATGTGTCCTTTGGTGGTATCGAAATGGCTGTTTCCGGGAACAATATTGCCTTCTTTAACCAATACCGAAAACAGTACGTTTTCAGCCGCACGACCTTGGTGCGTTGGCAAAAAATAGTCGAAACCGAGAATGTTTTTCAAAGCATTCTTCATGTTGTAATACGAACGTGCTCCGGCATACGATTCATCGCCCAGCATAAGAGCCGACCATTGTTGCTCGCTCATTGCACCAGTACCCGAATCGGTCAGCAAATCGATATAAACATAATCGCTTTTGAGGTTAAACAAATTGTAACGAGCATCTTTAATCCATTGTAAACGCTCTTCTTTAGTGCTTTTCCGAATGGGTTCAACCATTTTAATCTTATACGATTCTGCAAATGGAATATTCATAATATTTAATATTTAATTGGTTAGGTTTGTTTCCCGAAAGTAAATGCAGCAATATGGCGCACTCCAATAAAAAACAAAACCGAGAAAAAATAATTAACTGTAAATCAAAAGATAATTTCGAGTAAGCACATGCCCTGCTGCGCCAGAAATTTTTGATAGCGCAAATAATAAATCAGTATGTAAAAAAAACGTAAAAAAAGGGCATGTAGCCAGAGTTGGCTAATAGTGGAATACGTCGCGCCGTTTGATATTGACATAACGAATTATTGCAAAAACAGAAATATTTTTAACATGCATCATGGGAGCAAATTTACAAATTCCATTAAAACAAAAAACAAACGCCTATCAATTTTTTTTCCACAAACACGATCGAACTTAATTGCCAATGCAAGAAGCCAAAACAACCAAAAGGCACCCTTGAATAATAGCTGAATGAATAAAACGGGTGACATTTACCGCTATAATATTCAAGCTATATCGAATTCTAAACAGATCTTTTCTTAATTTTGCCGATATTGCGACAGAAGAAACAGAGTGTAAACCAAAAAGAGCAATCAAATGAGATTATTAGTAACGGTATGTTTATTTATACTAAGTGCCTCGCTGACTTTAGCACAAGAAACTGGGGAAAACAATGAATTACTAAAAGATACTGTATGGAGATTTGAAGGCCAGTCTAGTTTTAATTTTACCCAGGGGTTCCTGGAAAACTGGACACAAGGGGGCGAAAATTTCTTAAGTGGAATAATTTTGAACGACTACACGTTATCGTACGACAAGGAAAAGTCTTCGTGGGAAAATAATATGAGCTATAAACTTGGAGCGACTCAGCAAGGCGAGGAACGGTTACGAAAAAACGAAGATCTTTTCGATTTTAGCAGTAAATATGGTTACGATCTATCGAATAAAAACATATTTTTCACCAATATCATTTCATTTAAAACACAAATGTTTAAAGGTTTTGATTATGCAAATGATAACGACAGCATAGCTATAAGCCGATTTTTAAATCCCGGACACATCGTAATTGCAACAGGATTTGAATATAAATACAAAAAAATACTGAGTGCCATGGCATCTCCGTTATCGGGAAAAGTCACCCTAATGACCGATACAGCCCACTACGATCCTGTAGCTTTTGGTATTGATGAAGGCGAGAACTTTAGAGCGGAGATGGGTGCTTATGTTAAAATTAAATTTAAAAAAGAAGTGGTGAAAAATGTAAATTTAAGCACGACACTAGAATTGTTTAACAACTACTTCAGCAACCCCGAAAACATTGATATTGACTGGCAAACGACTATTACGTTTAATGTAAACAAATACATAAAAACCACGATATTTGCTCACGTAATTTATGACGACGATGTACCTATCCCATTAACAGGAGGAAGAACAACTCGTAATTTTCAGATAAAGGAGACGCTGGGAATCGGTCTGGCCTATAGTATCAACAAGTACAAGTAACCAATACGTGCGTTTCATATAAAAATTGAGATGGTAAAAAATGTTGCGTAAACAATACTGGCCACGCCATTTGTAGTAAAAAATGCAACATTAATACGCGATAAATCGTGTGGTTTGACAATGGTATGTTGGTAAAGCAGCATACCTCCAAACACCGCATTCCCCACAAAATAGACGAAGTTAAGCTCCAGCATAAAACCAACAATTACCACCAAAGCAAACGAAAAAAGATGCGAAATACGGGCTGTGAGCATGGCTCTTTTCGTTCCCAAATATGCGGGCAACGAAAATAGATGATGCTCCTTATCAAAATCCTCATCCTGCAAAGCATAAATAATATCGAAACCGGCTACCCACAGCAAAACTGCCACTGAAAGCAACACCGGCGGCAATCGAAATTCGCCTGAAACCGACAAAAATGCACCAATTGGCGCCAAAGCCAGCCCAACACCTAAAATAAAATGGCAAAGCCAGGTAAACCGCTTGGTTAAACTATAACCCAGGACAACAATCATGGCTACAAACGACAAATAAAAGCACAACGAATTGATAAACCATGTGGTTGCTATAAATGCTGCAACATTGAAACCGACAAACACCCGTGCCGCAGTTACAGAAACCTTACCAGCCGGAATTTCCCGGTTGGCGGTACGATGGTTATCGGCATCAATTTCGCTATCAATCAACCGATTAAAACCCATGGCTGCATTTCGGGCAAAAACCATGGCTAATAAAACTTTTAACAAATCGATCCACTGAAAACCGTAGTCATAAACGGTAGTTGCCATAAAAAAACCAACCAATGCAAAAGGAAGTGCAAAAATAGTGTGGGCAAACTTAACGAGTGACAGATATTTTTGTATTTTACCAAACAAAACGATACAATTTTAATGATTAAGCTCATTACTGAATTCTTTCTAAAACTCAGTAAAGGCTACAAATATAGCCCAAATCATTGATTTAAAAAAAATGGTGAACGACTCCAAACATACAACCTTTATTAAGCATCTGTTCTTCTCAGGTCGTAATATCAATATGGCTCTGGCTTTCGTACTTGGCTTAATCATAACGACTTTGATAATGGATTTTCCCCAATTTTCAAAACCGGTTGCCCAGAGTAGTTTCACCATAGCATTTAGTCATTTTCTAGCTTACTTAACAGCTCAACTGATTGAATTGGCGGGCTACACAGTATCGCTGACCAAGAGTTCAATCATGTTTAATCAAACAAATGGAGTGTATTTCGATTTTGGCTGTCTGGGCTATCGGCAAGTTATTTGGTTTATTGTTTTTATGATAATAATCAGGGGTCCCGCCTTACACAAATTGTGGTACATTCCCATGGGTGCTATCGTTATCCAAATAAGCAATGTACTGCGCGCTGCCATCATAGCCATTGTAAACTTCCACTCGCCACAATCATTTGAATTAATTCACACACAAGGCTCTATTTGGATAATTTACGGAACAGTACTGACATTATGGCTTATTTGGTTAAGCATGTATGAGGATATTAATAAACAAAACAAACAGAATTTATTGAACTGATTAATAATTTATTAACAAAAAAGCAACAACCATTTTGAACAGAACTGGAATAGCATTTGTTAAACTGATAGTAAAAACGACAGCTATGATTTCAAATCTCGATCCATATAAATTTACAGAAGATCCGAAACGAATAAAGCCCGGTGCAGTGCTGGTTTCGGAACCCTTTACCCGCGATGCATACTTTAGCAAGTCGGTTGTGTTGGTTACAGAACACAACAAAGATGGAACCGTTGGTTTTATTCTGAATAAGCCCGTGACCACATCACTGCAAGATTTGATCAAAAACTTCCCCGATATTTCGGCCAATGTGTCGATAGGGGGTCCTGTGGATACTAATACAGTGCATTTTATACACACATTGGGTGCACAAATTGATGGAACAAAAGCCATAAAGCCAGGCCTATTTTGGAGTGGCGATTTTAAGAAATTAACTCAATTAGCATCTCTGAATTTAGTAGATGAACGCCACATCAAGTTTTTTATCGGCTATGCCGGCTGGGAAGTAGGCCAATTAGAAACCGAGATTAAAAAGAATTACTGGAAAATATCGAATTTACCGCTAAGCAACATACTCGACAACGACCCTCGCTTATGGTACACTGCCGTAGAGGAGCTTGGCGAACCATTTAGACCATGGCTTAACGTTCCGGAAAATCCATCGTGGAATTAGGGAATTGAGTTGATCGTGGAATTAGGGAATTGAGTTGATTTAGGAATTAAGGGAATGGATAGTTCGCAGGTAGAAGCGCAATTCATTGCGGCTGATGGTAAGTAGGAATAATCCCGGAGGAATTACATGTCTACAGAAAAAAGTTTATTTCTTGCACAACAAGATCCATGGGCGAAAAGGCACTGGTGGAAATGATACGGGCTTGAGCAACAACCAAATTGAGTGATTTCCGCTCAACAATTAAAGTGCAACGAATTAAACATATTCAGTACGCAAACAGAACTTGAAAAACTCAGTCCTCGACTACATGCTACCTGTCGGTAATTTTGATAGAAAGAACCCATTTAAAGCCTGCTACAAACCCGAAACTTTCTTTATATTTGCCATTTGAACAAAAAAACCGACAACACATTGGAAAATAAAAACCGACCACTCATATTTGTATCAAACGACGATGGTTACTATGCCTCAGGATTGGCAGTACTCATTGATATTGTCTCCAAATATGGCGATGTAATTGCAGTAGCACCAGAGAGCGCGCGTTCAGGCATGTCGCACGCTATAACCATAAAAGAACCATTACGGTTAACAAAAATCAGAGACGATGCAGGTGTAAAAATCTACAAATGCAATGGCACACCTGTAGATTGCGTTAAACTGGGTTTGAACCAAGCCGTTCCGAGGCTCCCCGACATTATGGTTAGTGGAATAAACCATGGATCGAATGCTTCAATTTCAGTAATTTACTCAGGCACCATGGGAGCTGCCATAGAAGCATGCCTCAATGGAGTGATATCCATTGGTTTTTCGTTGCTCGACCACTCTGCCGATGCCGATTTCTCAGCAGCCAAGGCTTATGTAGAGAATATTTTCAAGTTTGTACTCGAAAATGGGCTGCCCGACTATACCACACTAAACGTAAATGTTCCGAAGCTCCCGGCAAGCGAGATTAAAGGTGTTCGGGTGTGCAGACAAACCCACGGTACATGGAAAGAAAAATTTGAGAAACGTACCGATCCACACAATCACGATTATTATTGGCTCACCGGCTCATTTAATAATTTTGAACCCGACGCAAAAGATACTGACGAATGGGCGCTGGCCAATAACTTTGTTGCTGTAGTTCCCATAAAAGCAGACTTTACGGCCTACCACGTGTTGGAGCACATTACCAAACTAAACCACGATAACGATGACTAAACGATTTGATAATATATGGCTTGGGTTGGGACTGTCAATAATTCTTACTGCCATTGCCTTTTTTGGGTTTTATTATATAAATGAAGATCGGTTTCATACCCTGTCTACGTTTTTTAACTACATCACTTTTACCGGTATGTTTTCGTCGGTAATTAGCCTGAGCGCCCTACCCAACCTGATATTATTTTTTCTGTTTATCTGGACACGTCGGTATCGATCGGCTCGCGGTGTTTTAACCGCCGTAATGCTAATTACCTTACTCGTGGCCTTTTTACGGTTAAGCTAACATAAAATCAAAAAATATAAATGAAGTACTACATTATAGCAGGCGAAGCATCGGGCGACTTACACGGAGCAAATCTAATCAGAGGCATACAAAATACCGATGATGAAGCCGTTATACGAGCATGGGGCGGAGACCTAATGGAACAAAACGGGGCAATGCTGGTTCGGCACTACAAGGAAACTGCTGTTATGGGGTACATGAGTGTAATTAAGAGCCTGGGTAAAATTCGCAAAAACCTATCGTACTGCAAAGCCGACATTCTGGATTTTAATCCCGATGTAGTAATATTCATTGACTATCCCGGGTTCAATCTGCGTATTGCCAAATTTGCAAAAAAAGCCGGCTTTAAAACCTACTACTATATTGCACCAAAAATTTGGGCGTGGAAAACATATCGTATAAAATCCATTAAAAAATATGTCGATCGCCTCTACTCCATACTGCCATTTGAGGTTGATTTTTACAAAGACTACAATTACGAAATTGAATATGTGGGAAACCCGCTTCTCGACGCCATTGACACACAACTAAAGCGAAATGAACTTTTCGATGATTTTGTTAAGCGCCATAATGCGCTGCAAAAACCCATAATTGCACTACTCCCCGGCAGTCGCCGACAAGAAATTAGCAACTTATTGCCCATGATGCTAAGAGCAAAATCAGCATTCCCAAACTATCAGTTTCTGATTTCTTCAGCGCCCGGCATTTCCGACGATTTTTACACGCAATTTATTGAAAATAAAGAAACTACTATTGTTCGAAACGACACCTACCAATTATTAAAACATGCCGATGGAGCCATTGTAGCATCGGGAACAGCAGTACTGGAAACGGCACTGATAGGCACGCCTCAGGTGGCTGTTTACAAAATAGGCGGCGGATATCTTGCACACTTTTTAGGTCAATTGGTACTCAGAATAAAATGGGCTACCTTGCCAAATTTAATTATGCAACGAGAAATAGTTAAAGAGCTTTTACAGAAAGACTTTACGTTATCGAAACTAACAAAAGAACTTACCGCCATATTGCCTGCAGGCAACAAACGAGAACAACAACTTAATAATTACAATGCTCTTTACACAAAAATGGGTAATACCGGAGCATCGGCAAGAGCCGCAGAATCGATAGTGAAACACTTAAAAGCCGACAAAAAATGATCAGGACAATCCTCATAATTGCCCTCATATTCAGTATACACATTTCAAATGGTCAGAGTATAAACGTAGGACTATTTAATAAGTTCAACGTTAAAACTCTGGTATTTAAACCACTAAAAGGGACATTCTTCCTTGAAAATGACAATGGGTACAAAGAAAAAATAAAAAGCAACGATGTTATTTACATCACCCTAGTTGGCGATAAAATCAGTGTTTGGGGTCTTGAAAAACATTTAGGACTAAGCGAAAGCATAGCCATAACACCAAAAAAAGAGCAAGCGCTCTTTAGCCTCGAACCCGCCTTTCCGGCTTTGCCCAAAAGACGGTACGAGGGCAGTTTGCAAATTCTAATTCACCCCGACGATAAACTCACAATTGTAAATGCAATTGGATTCGAAAAATATGTAGCTTCGGTGGTGGAAGCAGAAAGTGGAGTGCGTGCAACACATGAATTTTACAAATCGCAAGCCACCATTAGCCGCACTTATGCTCTTAACCATATAGACCGGCATCAGAATGAAAATTTTAGTGTTTGCGACGACGTGCACTGTCAGGTTTACAAAGGGATGCAAACACAGAACTCCAAAATTAAACAAGCCGTTGACGCTACACGCGGAGTCGTTATTACAGACAAAAACAACCAATTAATTACCGCTGCATTCCACTCTAATAGCGGAGGCTACACCATTAGTTCTGAAGATGTGTGGAGTGCCGCAATGCCATATTTGCGCGGAAAACAAGATCCGTACTGGGATAATCAGCACAATTCGCACTGGACAGCTACCATTGAAATAGATGATTGGATTACATTTATCGAAGAAATGGGAATTAAACTTCCCGAAAAGTATAACCCTCAAGAGCTTTTCACATTTCATCATCCGAGCAGAACCCGAAACCTGGTAATTGCCGATCAGTTGGTTCCGCTAAAACAGGTAAGAAACCATTTCCAGCTCCGATCTACATTCTTTTCCATAGAACCACAGGGTAATCAACTGCTTATTAAAGGACGTGGTTACGGCCATGGCGTAGGATTATCGCAGGAAGGAGCCATGAAAATGGCTCGCATGGGAAAAAACTTCGAAGATATTATCCACTTCTATTATTACGATGTTCAACTCATTAATATCGATTCCACAACCTACCTACTCAGGCTGCTAAGTCAATAATATTCAAATACTTAGAATACGAACATCATAATAATATATAAGCTTGCATCATAATAAATTTTCATGTACTTTAGCAAAAAAAAACATTATGAAATGGAACGTCATTACTACACTCATCGTCATCTTAACAGGACTTACAGCCTGCAACACACCTATTAAAACCGATGATACGGAAACAAACCCGACCTCAGCAGAAAACAAATACAAAACCCTGGAAGTTAGCAATATAACACAATACGCGAAAGATTTGGCATTTTACTATTCTACAAATATTGGCCGCCGAATACAAACGACAAACTTTGACACCACCGGGCGAATGATAAAAATTACCCGATACGATAAAATCGGGGATATTTGCTACACAGAACACATCACCCCTACTGACGAAAACCCGGACAAATCATATAAACAGCGCATTTCCAGCGATACACTAACCATAAAAAATTTCGATCCGGATGACGAACTTATTAATAGAGTAGCTTATACCTACAATGAAAATGGGAATAAAAAAAGCATGATTAAATGCAACGCCGAAGATAGCGTCACTGCCAAAACTACTTACAAATATTACCCAAACGGATTGCTGAAACAAGATATTTACTGGAACGTCGACATCAACAAACCGGAGCAAATCATTACCTACAAATACGAGTTTTGCAAATAACAAAAAACACAAGCTACCGCCAACTACATGCAGCTGCGCATAGTCTCAAGTACCTTTCGGTTCTCCCTCTCTGTACCTACCGAAATACGAAGTAAATACCGATCGGCCACATGCGGAGAAACTGGTAATACATGAATATTATTCTCCAAAAGCTTTGCATAAATTTTTTCGCCTGCACCGATCGATGAAAAAACCAGCAAAACAAAATTTGCATGACTTGCCGGAATTTCAAAACCAAGTTCCCCGCCTATACGCTCCAATTCTGTCGACAGCACATCTCTATACAACACAACATCATCTACACGTTCCTGAATAAGTTGCAAATATTGGTTATTAGAAAGAATTACGGACAAAATCTGAGAAGCATAACCGTTAAGGCTAAAAGGAAGTATAAGCTTTCGCAGATGCCCAAGTAGTTTGGAACTTGCTATAAGGTACCCGGCGCGTAGTGCCGCAAGTCCAAAAGCCTTTGAAAATGAGCGTACAATAATAATATTATCATATTCGTCTACTAAATCTTTAAACGTAGTTCCCGAAAATTCGAAATAGACTTCATCAATTACAAACAGACAAAACCGATACTTTTCAAGCAAGGTTTGCAGCAAAGCCGGCTCAATACACTGCCCTGTGGGGTTGTTTGGCGAATCAATAACAATCACAGCAGGCTCGCTTATGTTTGGAAATAATTCAAATGTGTACCGATAATTGTCATCTAATTGCCAATGAATACATTTCAATTCGTTCATACGACAATGGTAGTCGAAGAGCGAAAAAGATGGTTCAGGAATTACGAAATACCGATCTGCGAAAGCATTAAAAATGGTAGTGATTGCCGCTCCTGCACCGGCAGTGGCCAAAATGTGGTCGGGCTGTACATCTGCATATTGGGCAATTAATCGCTCTAAATCAGCATTATGTGGCTTTGGATAGCGATTCAGTAAAACATCGCCTAAAGCAGCATGGATCTCATCTTTTAGAAGTTGGGGTAATTCAAATGGTAATTCGTTCCGATCCAAAAGTACAGCCCCATCGGCCTGAAGATTAATTTTATGACGAGCCTCATTATGCAACACGGCATTGGTAAAAAAATTGGCAAGATTAAACGTTTTCATTCCTCCATTTTTTTAAAATTATCGTGTGTTGTAGCATATATGAGAGCCAGCACAGTTTCGTCGTCATGGGTAAAACCAAAGTACCCCTCCTTGATCCATCCGGTGCGAATGGCTTTAGTGTGGTTTAGAGCTTCGGGCAAAACAAACTGTTCTGAAAGAGCAAATCCCGCTTTGCGCAAACGCCATAGCCACATATCGGCTGGTTCGTGGCGCTCATACCGATCCTGAAACTGTTTGCCAATAATATCGTCTATTTCGCGACCAAAAAATAATTTCAATCCATTGCGCTCATCTTTAGCAATATCAAGTTGGTCGATTACTGCAAATACATGATAGAAATGCCGGTAGCAATTTTTAAAGCGTTGATGAAAATCAGGTTCAAAATGATCAATATTTGGTTCAGTCAATAAAAACTGTTGCGGATGCAACTGAGCAATTTTCAACATCAATTCGTCGCGCATATTTGAAGATTGAACATGATGCAATGTAAGCGATTCATTGATAGTTAAAAACTCATTATCGTCAGAAATAAGTGCCTGCAAATCAGCAAAATCGACCTGTTCCACAAACGTATTTAAGGGAATAAAATGAATATCAAAAGGAGTAGATTTCTTCCGGTCATTGACCAGTTGTTCTGCAACGGCAAGCGCATCGGTAAAGGGTTCAACGCCAATAATGGTTAATACTTCCAATTTACTATTCTGGTCGTTCTGCAACATATCGAGCATGGCCAGGGTTTGTATTCCACGTCCAATACCAAAATCAATAAGGGTAGCATTCCGTACATTACGAATTTCCGATACAATGGTAGAATTGACTACATCGTGCGCCAAACGTACAAATGGGAAATGCTTAATAATTAAATCGAAGAGTTTAATTTGCGGAAGGTCAAACTTTTTCAAATAAATATGCTCATCGGCACCCACCGGGCCAATATGTTTTTTCAATGCCTTAATAAGCAAGGTAGCCAACATTTTATCCGAATGATCCTCTAACCCTTCGAGACAATGATCAAGCAACACCTCAATTTCGGTGGACGTTTGAGAGGTAATATTATCAGGGTAATAACGCATTACAGTTTCCAGCGTTTCTTTTACCTCCGGAATAGGAAAGTTTAACATAAATAGCGTTTGTTTAATACTTTAGTTTGTCGAAAGTGCGTAAAAAATCAAACCACTAACAACTTTTCAAGTCTATGATTGATTGTAAGGACTATTATTCAAAAAATGTTTTTGATTTTATTGCATTTATAAATGAGAACCGCTCTGCACTCGTGCAAACCGGAACTCATATGCTCAATACACCACCTACTGCTGGCCGAGCCACTGGTTGGCCTCATTCTTACTCATAAAGAACTTTACCAATGGATCTTCGGCACTTTTAGAAAACTTTTGTAGTGATAGCTTTGTAAATGCACTTTCAGGAACAACAAATGCCATCGCTTTCATACCATTCTGCTTTAATTGAGGCATAACAGAAGCTGCATATTGAGCATCTTCGGGCTTCACCACGTGTTGTTTCAATGCGTCAGATAGCACCGTTTTCACTTGATTGTGAATGACAAACTTCAACGTTTCCTCAATTCCTTGACGAAATGCTTCCGTGGTAGCAAAGCCACTCCAAGTTTGAGTAAGACGCATTGTGTTCCTGTCGTAGTCGATCGCTACATTGTTGTTTTCGAATACTTTCATGTCCTTAAGATTTTATTAAAATAATTAACATTGCCGCTTTAAATATAAATGAAAGTATAATAATTCACAAGTGGTGAATCTTGTTCTTATTTAAGAATTTGTTAACATAGAAGCAATTAGTTACTGATTATCAAGAATATAAAATCAATAAACGGGTATTTTTACCTGAAATATTTTTTTTTTCAATAATGGTAAGTAATCATATCATAAACATCAACAATATGAGTTTTTTACATTAAATGTTAAATAATTTAACTTTGTTTTTAAAGAAAGGCAATATTAATGTGAAAACCGGAAAAATAGTCTATTTCAGCCGGAAAACACATCCCGATATAGGCTCCAAATGGAATATTCCGCACAAATTACCGGTCTGCGATGGTAAAAGCTCAATTTTTGTGTTTGAACCAAAAATCGGGGAAAGCTCATACTTTTGATTTATCGGACGGTTTATTGCCTCAAAAACATGTGCGTTTAATATCAAATCGACCTCTCTCCCATTATGTTTATCAAAATTTAGTATTACCAACACCACATCATCGGCAGAATAACGCAGAAATGAATAAATAGCCTTATTATCAACATGTTGGTTAATCCACATTAAATCGTAAAACCCACCAGAAAAAGCGGTTGCATGGGAAAGTCGCATCGTTAACAAATCAGAATACCAATTTTTCAACTCGAGTTCGGCTTGGTTGAGGTTTGCACTATCGAACGCTCCGGTGTTTACCCATTTCTGATATTGCTCTACACGCCAGTAGTCAAAAATGGTAGTTCGTCCATCGTGTCCGCTAAAGCCTTCTGCATCGTCGCCACAAACACCAAGTTCCTGACCAAAATAGATCATCAGCGGGCCGGCATGCATCGTAGCGGCTAGCACCATAGCAGGTTTCGCAGTTTCTGAATCTCCCATAAAAAGTTCGGATGCAACCCGAACTTCATCATGGTTTTCCATAAAACGAAGCATATGTGTTCCAATTCCTTCCTGCTGCTGCCAAATCTGAGTTAAGCGGGAGGCTGGTTGCTTTTCTAAGGAAATATCGCGTACCACATTATAAAACTGCTCCTTATCATAAAGCCAGTCGAAATTACCTTCTTTAAGGTAGGTTCTGTACTCTTCAGGTTTGTAAACCTCAGCTGTAAAGGTCACTTCCGGAAATTGCTCTTTTACCGCAGAAATTACCCAATGCCAAAAAGCCACAGGCACCATTTCTGCCATATCGACCCGAAAACCATCAACACCTATGTGCGCCCAAAATACTAGTATTTCATGCATGCGATGCCACGTGTTGGGTTTGGGATCGAAATGTTCTTTTCGGCCATTTGTGTAATCAATACCATAATTTAGTTTAATGGTTTCATACCAATCATCAATGCCGGGATTTGCCCGAAAAATATCATTTCCGGTGGCCTTGGCAGGTTGTTCATGATAATCGCAATTGGCTGCGCCTTCAATGCCTTCTGGAATAATGAAGCGTTCTCCCGGTATATAGTAAAAATTATTCATTGGGGAAAAATTCAATTGCCGGTCGTCTGTTTCTCCAAGGTCGGGAACGCCGTCGGGACGATTTGAACTTCGGTATTGTCTGCACACATGGTTAGGCACAAAATCGATAATTACTTGCAAGTCATTATCGTGACAACGCTTCACGAGTTGCTTAAATTCGTTCATACGATTGGGTACATCACAAGCCAAATCGGGCGATACATCGAAATAGTCTTTAATAGCGTAGGGGGATCCGGCTTTTCCCTTCACAATTTGCGGACAATCGGCGCCAATTCCGTATGCAGAATAATCAGTTGCTGTGGCATGCCTGATAACTCCTGTAAGCCAAAGGTGCGTATATCTCATCTCTTTAATGGAACGGAGCGCAGCACCGTCAAAATCATTAAACTTGGAACATCCATTTTGTGCTATCGATCCGTTAAAAACATTCTGGCCATTATCGTTTCGAAACAGCCGCGTGAAAACCTGGTAAATATTTACAGTCATGGAGTTTAACTATTTGTGGTATGAAGAAAAAATTTGGTCAAACCTAGATTACATTTTTTGAAAAACTTAGCAAATATTAAGCATCCTGCATTCCTAATAATCGCCCTTTTTGTTCTACGCAAGTTATAAAATATGAGGTACTCCACCAATTCCATTTAGGTTACTTACAAACTTTACTTCAAACAACGAAAACATAATCACCAGATAAGCATAAATAAAAAGGAATTTATTTGGATTTTAATCGAAACTTGTGCATATTCACATAGTTATATACAAAGCATTAATAGTTCATACATTACTAATTTACAGCTATTTATTATTTTATAATGTATAAATGCAATCAGCGAAATTTTCGACAGAAACAGTTTGAACATAGGTTCATTATTTTTTCTTTTGTTTAAAAAAATTCTAACTGCGTACAATAATTGAAAATTTATGAAAATAACCATTCCTATAAATAGGTTGGCCTCATTTTTACATTGTTGGATAAAGTCGATATTTTCTTGAACATTTAGATAGTGCAATATGTAATAAAGTAACACAAAAAGATAGTACGGATATTTAAGCACTCTGTATTCCATGATAAATAAACTACGAAGCCAACAATTAACTACTGCAATATCCCGAAATAACTTCAGGGCATTCATTTGGCACGCTTCATTTCTGGCCATCGCGAAAAACTTTATGGATGTCGACACAGTGATACCGTCAATGCTTATAAAAGCTGGAGGTGAGCCGTGGCATATTGGTTTACTAATCACAATTATGGTTGGGTTTTCTAAATTTTCGCAATTGCTTTTTGCCCCTATGATTTCGGGATCGTCGGCAAAAAAAGGCCATCTTCTGGTGGGAATCAACCTGCGAATTTTTACATTATTTGGCATGGCGGCTTTATTTTACGCATACATGTTTATGGGCTCTGCAATGGCTATTCTCCTTATATTCACTCTTGTGAGCATCTTCTCAATAAGTGGAGCCTATGCCAACATTGCGTTTACCGACATACTGGGTAAATCGGTAAAAGAGGAACGGCGCAAACAGTTTTTCAGCCTCAAACAAGTTATTTCGAGCCTGGGAATGCTTGGATCCGCTTTGGCTGTAAGTTTTGTGCTAAAGCAAAACCAATGGCCGGACAACTATTTTTGGGTTTTTATGCTTGCAGGTGGGTTCTTGCTACTGGCATCGTTTGGATTCTGGCGCCTTAGCGAGGTAATTCCACTACAAGAAAAAACGACGAAGTACCGATTTACACACCTGTGGACAGAATTAAAAAACGACCGCAAATTACTATTCTTTCTTCTAAGCATCAATGTGCTGGGTTTGGGACAAGGCCTTATGCCTTTTCTTCTGCTTTTTGCCGGTGAGCATAATCTTGTTGCCGACGGAATGGTTGGTAATTTACTCATTGCCAAAACACTTGGCTTAATCATTTCAGGATTGGTATTGTATAAACGTGCCAACGTATTTTCTTACCGAAGCATGCTTTGGACGCTTTGGGGGTTAACCCTAATTTACCCCGCCGCAGCATGGATTTATCCATCTAACGTTTGGTTTTACTACATCTCATTTTTTATGGGTGGCATTTTTTTAACCCTTTATCAAATTGCCAATGGTGGAGTTTTACTGGAAATATCAACAATCGAAAACAGAGCCCTTTACACAGGTATTGCCGGTGCGGGAAATATTTTACCCGTATTATTTCCACTTCTGGGCGGCAGTTTTATTGCTATCATTGGTTTTGATGCATTTTTTATTATTTACACAAGCATAGCAGCATCGGGCATTTGGTTTCTCTATAAAATGAATTGTCAAAAATAAATTTTTTAACTATGAAGTTACTACTGATTTACGCCAATAAATTTGGATATACTCCAACTATCAAAACACTGGACGATGCGAAAGCGCATACAGAAAGTTGCGATTTTGAAAAAGTACAAACAGCTTTTATTCAGGTCGAAGCCAAAGATGAGGGATCTGAAAGCGACGTATTAAAAAAATTGGTGAAAAACTTAAAGTGGATAATGAAGAAAAATGATGCCCAAACCCTCATACTGCATTCTTTTGCTCATTTATCTGAAAGCAAAGCCGATCCGGAGCTAACCAAAACCATTTTTGATAAAGCCGAGGAAAAAATGAAAAATGCCGGTTACACTGTGCATCAAACACCTTTTGGGTACTTCCTCGATTTACGCTTAGATGCACCTGGGCTTTCTTTGGCTCGTGTGTTTAAAGACTTGTAAACAAAAACGTATTCAAAGCACATTATCGTTGCCAATCGTGTGAACAAAAAACGAATGTTATTGGTAGCTCCGCAAAACAACGTGCTTTGTCCCCTACCACAGCACAAAAAAGGGAGGCCGAATATTCTACGACCTCCCTTTTGTTCAATGTAAGAAAACTCCAATAACTGCGTTATATTCCTTTTGAAACCAGTAATCCCGAGAATCGGAACGCATTGACTCTCAAAATGAGCAAGTTCGCGATTCTTGAAGACAGCCCTGCGTCGCCAAAGCTATGCACAGGCCAGGCTTGTTTTTGAATTTTTATTACTGGACACTCGAAAATTCCCAGTGTTTTCTTATGCACTACTTAAGTTCAATTACTTTTCACTGATATTCACTTATTGGCGCGCAAGTACAAATCAGATTTCTGTCGCCATAACCATCATCTACCCGAGCAACATACGGCCAAAACTTATTGGCACGAATCCACTCAAGCGGATATGCTGCCATCTTGCGTGTGTAGCTGTGCTTCCACTCGTCGGCGGCAACTTCTTCCGCTGTATGCGGTGCATTTTTAAGTAAATTATCTTCTTTATCGGCCTCGCCATTTTTGATGCTTTCCATCTCTTTTTTAATCGCAATCATTACCTCCACAAAGCGATCGAGTTCTTCAACCGATTCACTCTCGGTAGGTTCAACCATCAAAGTATCGTGAACTGGAAACGACAATGTTGGTGCATGGAAACCATAATCAATTAAACGTTTGGCAATATCTGTAGCATCTACGCCGTACTCCTGACGGAAATTGCGGCATTCAAGAATCATTTCGTGCGCACACCTTCCGGTTTCCCCAGTATACAGCACTTCGTAATAGCCTTTAAGCGATGCAGCCATATAGTTTGCGTTAAGAATGGCAATTTTCGTAGCTTTGGTCAACCCTTCGGCACCCAACATTTTCAGATATGCATGTGTAATAGGCAATACCGATGCACTTCCAAAAGGTGCTCCCGAAACAGCCTGCAAAGGCTTCTCTCCGCCCGTTTTCACAATGGGGTTCGATGGCAAATACGGTTCCAGTTTAGCGTTTACACAAATGGGACCAACGCCGGGGCCGCCACCTCCGTGAGGAATAGCAAAAGTCTTATGTAAGTTCAGGTGACATACATCGGCGCCAATAATTCCGGGGCTTGTGAGTCCTACCTGAGCGTTCATATTCGCACCATCCATATAAACCAACCCTCCATTGTCATGAATAATTTGGTTCATTTCGCGTATGCGACTTTCAAAAACACCGTGGGTAGACGGATAAGTAATCATAAATGCTGCAAGGGCATCTTTATGTTTTTCAGCTTTTTCTTTTAAATCATTAAGATCGACATTTCCGTTATCATCACAATCAACAACCACCACATCCATTCCGGCCATTACTCCACTGGCAGGGTTTGTACCGTGTGCCGAAGATGGAATAATAACCACATTACGATTTCCTTGTCCATGATTTTTGTGGTATTCACGAATTACCATCAAACCGGTATATTCACCCGCTGCACCACTATTAGGCTGAAGCGTACAAGCTTTAAATCCCGTTATTTCCGACAGATCGGCCTCCAGTTCTTCTATCAACTCGTGATATCCCGCTGCCTGATCGGCTGGAACAAATGGGTGCAGGTTTGCAAACTCCGGCCAGGTAATGCCAAACATAGAATTTGCCGGATTGAGTTTCATGGTACATGACCCCAACGAAATCATTGATTGATTCAGGGCAATATCGCGCCGTTCCAGTTTATGAATGTAGCGCATCATTTCTGTTTCGCTGTGGTAAGAGTTAAAAACCTTTTCTTGCAAATATTTAGAAGATCGTAGTAAGGCTGTATCGAACCTGTTTGTTTCAATGGCAACCATTTGAGGTTCAATATCTTTATTGGCAACCAGGGCAAAAACGTCTAAAATATCAATTAAATCCTGAACAGTTGTGGTTTCATTCAGCGACAGTTGTACATGTTTAGCATCTGTGTAGAAAAAATTCATCTCTTTACTCAATGCTTGAGCCTGCACATCGCAACCTTTAACGCCTTCAGGTAGTTCAATTCTTAAAGTATCGAAGAAATTTTGGTTAAGCTGTTTGAAACCCAACTTTTTCAACTCCTGCTCAAGTGTGGCAGCCATGCTGTGCACGTGGCGGGCAGTATCTTTGATGCCTTGTGGCCCGTGGTATACGGCATACATTCCGGCCATAGTAGCCAACAATGCCTGAGCGGTGCAAATATTTGACGTGGCTCTTTCACGTTTAATATGCTGCTCGCGGGTTTGAAGTGCCATTCGTAATGCTACATTTCCGTGCCGATCTTTCGATACTCCAATGATACGTCCGGGCAAAGCACGTTTCAGTTTTTCAGTTGTGGCAAAATAGGCTGCATGTGGACCTCCGTAGCCCATGGGAACACCAAAACGCTGGGTATTTCCAAACGCAATGTCGGCATCCCACTCTCCGGGAGGAGTTAGCATAGCGAGCGATAAAATATCGGCTCCAACTGCAATCATACTTTCGTTATCGTGTAATTTCTTCACAAACTCGCGATAATCGTAAACTTCACCACCGGCGGTTGGGAATTGTACAATGGCGCCAAAAATAGTGTCGTCTAGCTCAATATTGGCATAGTGGCCATATACAATCTCAATATTAAACGGTTCGGCCTTCGTTTCGAGAACCGCTTTTGTTTGCGGAAATACATCTTCATCTACAAAAATACGGTTTCCTGTTTTTTTAAACTTTCGAGCTCGTTTATTATACATCAGTAGCATAGCTTCAGAAGCAGCGGTAGCCTCATCGAGCAGTGATGCGTTGGCAACAGGCAATGCAGTAAGCTCACTAACAACTGTTTGAAAATTCAACAAGGCTTCTAATCTACCCTGCGATATTTCGGCCTGATAGGGTGTATACGATGTGTACCATCCTGGACTTTCAAGAATATTGCGTCTGATAACCGCTGGCAAATGCGTTTCGTAGTAGCCCATACCAATAAATGAACGGTAAAGTTTATTTTTACTGGCAATTTTCGACAAATAATTACTGTACTGCTGTTCGCTCATTGCAGCAGATAAATTCAAAGGGTTTTCCGATCTTATGGAAGTAGGAACTGTCTGATCGATTAACTCATCGAGCGTTTTAACTCCAATTTTTGAAAGCATTAGGCCAATCTCCTCCGGACGTGGCCCAATGTGTCGCAAGTGAAACTTATCTATTAACTTCATTATGTGAATTTTTTGTTTTGATTATACCATACATTTACATGATAAACAGCCCAAAGTTAGAAAGAAGATTAAGGTTATAAAGGAATTTTGTCAATTTTTTCTTATGTTTAACAGCCCAAATAATTAAATAATTATGGTACATAAAAATATTATCCTGCTCGCTACACTCCTCATATTGAGTGTACTTAGTATTCAAGCACAGGTAAGCATTACCACCCTCAATGGTGATATTATTAAAGCATCATCTTATAAAATCAGTGAAATTGATGATTTTCAAGAAGTTATGTACCAAAAGAATGGTAAAGAACGCAGTTTGGGTTTAGAAACTATTTTTTCCATAAAAGAACCGGACAAATCGGCCAGTATTTTTTATAAACCTGAATCGGATCAGGAATTGGCTGTTGAGAATATGAAATCAATGGTTGAAGGTCGCATTGCGGGAAATGTGGGGGATGTTTTTCTTCCGTCATTTTTATTGACATTTTCGGCAACTGCTGCCACTGGGTTTATTGAGTCCGGACAATTTTTTGTAGCTCCGGTAGTTCCACTATGTACCACCATAACCATTGGCCTTTTCAGCCGAAAAGAAAAAATTACAGAGGGCGATGAGTTTTACCGGGAAGGTTTTGTGGAAAAACGCACACGCCGTCGCATTAAAGCCTCCCTTTGGGGAGCAGCCGCAGGTTTAGTTGGCAGTCTTGCTATTCATAAAATAATGTATTAAACCACTCCACAGCAGCGAAGCCATTTTTTCATGCAATTTATTCCCTTAAAAAAAAATACCGCCTACTTATAAAGTAGCGCGGTAGGAAATTCCATGTAGTATTGGCATCGTTCCAGAGATATCACTCCTATGCAGCTAGCAAAGGTGCTTTAAAAAAGGATTATTGCCTTTTTCATGCCCGATGCTGGTTTGCGGACCGTGTCCCGGATATACTGTTACATCATCGGGCATTGCAAATAATTTTGATGTAATCCCATTGACCAGAGTGGTGTGATTGCCATAAATTAAGTCTGTACGTCCAATCGATTCAAAAAACAATACATCGCCACTTAGTAGGAACTTATTCTTTTCAGAATAAAAAACCACTGAACCGGGTGTATGTCCGGGTACATGTATCACTTTGAGAATAATATCTCCCAGTGTAATTTCCTGACCGTCCTCAATAAATTCATCAATGCTTGGTGGAGTATTGTCTAATTTAAACCCTATTTGTTCGGCATACGTTTCGGCATTTTCTATTAAAAACTCATCGTTTTCATGGGCAAGTAATGGGGCATTATATCGTTGTTTTACACTATAATTACCCAAAATATGATCGATGTGTAAATGTGTATTCATAATGTATTTAACCGTTAGCGACTCTTCCTCTAAAAATGCTGCAAGCTCCTCATTGTCATCTTCCGAAGTACTCCCCATATCAACTAATGCGCACTCGCCCGAATGATCATCGTAGATCACATAGCTATTTTCTTGCCACGGATTAAATGTAAATTTTTTTATATTCATAATAATAAAGTGTTTATAATAATTTAGTTGGTTTTCTATACAAACAGCTTTCGAGGCACAAAGTTTTCGCTTTTTTGGTTTCTGTCCCCAATAAAAAAACACAAAAATATAAACTCTTACTTACCAACAAGATAAAAGTCGTTCACATTTTATAAAAATATCCTATTAACGAGACACAAAATACTACTCATAAGGAAAATCCAAAACGTGTGTAGAATCTGTATTGCTTTGATTAAAAGTGCGATCGTAAACAAAAAATCGTATGTATATAGTGTCTGAAGGAAGCTGTGATGGTGAAAATTGGATATCGATGGTAACCCGTGCAATAAGTGATTTATTCTGCCCTTGCGGCACGAGATAAGGAATATTGAAATAATTTACAGCCTGCTGTGGCCAAGGTATAAAATGGCCATTTTGGAATTCAAATACATCAAAATAGAAGTTATGGCGAAACTCATCTACAAATGGCGGTAATGTATCACTTTCACTAAGTCCAACATTTCCATCGCCATCGAATAAATCAAAACTAAGTTCAACACATTTATTTTCATTTCCCAGTGCGTCGGTACAGTATACAGCAGATGCCTCCACAAATACGATTTCAGGAACCACATCGGGCTCCTCTGTTTGAATGCAAGCAGTAAGGAGAACCATCAATAAAATGGCAACGAATATAAAGCCCCTATTACGAGTAAGTATTAACATATGGTAAAATTATAGAATAATTCAGCAACTATGCTGTTTAGAACAAAAATTCCTTTATCAATTAGCGATTTAATTATATGTAGTGCCTTTAAGAATGCTCCAATAGCGTGTTGTTACCACTTTGAAAACAGTTACTTACCAAAAAACGCCTTGGTTTTGAAAGTCTACAAGCTCCCGATTCTCGAGGACAGCCTTACTCTTGAAGTTTTATTACTACGCACACCAAAAAGCAGGTAGTTTTCGTGCTGGCACTAGTTACAGTAGGCATGCATACTTCGGTGGATTAATAATGAATACACCTATCTGTAGTTTCGGGTATTATCTGCATGTATATCATTTTCTTCATCATGAATACTTCAACTATTGTATAGTAGCCTTTTCGTAAAATAACTTTTCATTTTCCCTCGTTTTTACTATATTTGATAAAATCGATACTCAGAATAAACTTTGTTTATTAAAAAAGATGTTTTAATTTAAGTAAGTATCGGCAGTTAAGATTATTTTTAACATTTTGAAACAAAAAAATCGAAAATATGAAAAGGCTCATACTTGTAAGACATGGCAAAGCAGATCAGGAGAAAACCGAAGATGATTTTGCCCGAAACCTCATAAAATCGGGCAAACGGGATGCAAAACTTATTGCAGGCGTATTAGTAAACAACAATATAAAACCGGAGATAATTGCTAGTTCGAGTGCCAATCGAGCATTGGAAACAGCTCAAATTATGGCGGAAGTTTTCGGCCTAACCAGTTCGAATGTTCAAAAAGAAAGTTTTTTATACGATGGCTACACCACAGGCCAATTGACTGATTTTCTGGCTCAATTTCCGGATAATATAGCAACGGTTATGGTCATAGGTCACAATCCATTTATTTCGCAAACAGGTATCCGCTTATCGAAAAACTTTCATCAAAGTTTCCCTACAACGGGCTGTTTAGGATTAAAGTTCGAAACCGATAGCTGGAAGCTGGATCCGGGAGAAGGCGAAATAGACTTTTTTGAGTTTCCAAAAAAATACAGGTAATCAGAAACCAACTATCAGATTAGACATCGTTGGTTAATCCACATCAAATTATAAAATACAAAACGGCGCTCAACTATCGATACATTGGGCGCCGTCTCTTTTTTTCACTTACAATTATTTTTTTAACAAACCACTCCGCTCTAATAGTGCTTCAACAGAAGGTTCTTTTCCTCTAAACGCTTTGTAAAGCGTCATTGGGTGGTCGCTTCCTCCCTGCTTTAAAATTGTATCGGCAAATTTTTTGGCCACAGATTGATTAAAAATCCCTTTCTCCTTAAAAAGTTCGAACGCATCGGCATCGAGCACCTCTGCCCACTTGTACCCGTAGTAACCAGCGGCATAGCCACCAGCAAAAATATGTCCGAAAGCAGTGCAAAATGCAGTTCCTTCGACGGGTGGCAAGGGCTCTGCAGCGCTCATGGCCGATTTTTCAAAAGCTACAACATCACCTTCAAAAGGTTGGGTAAGTGTGTGCCAAGCCATATCGACCCATCCGAAACTAATTTGCCGATCGTTTTGATAGCCACTATTAAAGTTGCGTGCATTACGTATTTTTTCGATCAGTTCATCAGGAATGGGCTCTTTGGTTTTATAATGGCACGCCCACTTTTGCAACCACTCTTTTTCCAACGCCCAATTTTCGTGCATTTGCGATGGAAGTTCTACAAAATCGCGATAAACATTAGTACACGACAAGCTTTCGTATACTACATCGCTGAGCATGGCGTGCAAAGCATGACCAAACTCGTGCAAAAACGTTGTTACTTCGTCGAAAGTAAGCAATGAAGGCGTTTTCGCACCAGGTTTTGTGAAATTGGTAACCAGCGATACTAAAGGACAAACAAATTCCCCATTAATATTGCTCTGCTCTCTGAAAGTGGTCATCCATGCCCCCTGTCCTTTGCCCTTTCGGGGATGAAAATCGAGGTAAAGCACGGCTTGCAAACGCTCATTTTCTCCTGCAAATACGTTAAACACCTGAACATCGGCGTGATAAACCGGAACATCGCTTGCAGGTTTGAATGTGAGTCCGTAAAGCTGTTCTGCCAAATGAAAAACCGCATCGATAACATTACTAAGCTCAAAGTAGGGCTTCGTCATTTCATCTGTAATAGTATACTGTTTTTTACGTAGCTTTTCGCTGTAATAACCCCAATCCCAGCGTTCCAGGCGACCATCAAAACCAAGTTCCCGAGCCATCTCTTCCACTGCTTTTTTATCGTCGAGCGCAAATGAGTGGCCGGCATCGAATAGGTTTTGAAGCAAATCGTTTACATTTTGGGCATTTTGTGCCATTCGCTCCTCAAGCACAAAATCGGCGTAGGAATTATATCCAAACAAACGCGCTTTTTCTAATCGCAAGTTCACTATTTCCTTAATTGTCTCTTTATTGTCGTGCTCATTATTGTTGTTTCCGCGTGTTGCAAATGCCTTATACATCGTTTCTCGCAATGACCGATTATCGGCATACTGCATAAATGGCACATAACTCGGGTGCTGAAGCGTAAAAACCCAGTCACTTTTCCCTAAAGCTTTCGCCTCTTCGTGCGCAGCGTCTACCACAAATTGTGGCAATCCTGCCAAATCGGCTTCATTTTCGATGTGCAATGTAAATGCATTGGTTTCTGCCAATACATTTTTATTAAAAAATAATGTCAATTTTGATAATTGACGTGAAATATCTTTAAATCGCTCCTTATCGGCTCCTTGCAAACCGGCACCACCACGCACAAATCCTTTGTATGTTTTTTCAAGCAATTGTGTTTGTTCTTTTGTCAACTTTTCTCCCGCCTGATAAACAAACTGTACCTTCTCGAATAATTGCTTATTGAGGTTTACTTCATTAGCATAATCTGTTAGCATTGCTGAAAATTGTGGTGCGATATCCTGCATTTCGGCATTTGTCTCTGCCTCATTCAGATTAAAAAAAACTGATGCAACACGCTCTATTAGTTGACCGGTTTGTTCCAGAGCAACAATTGTATTTTTAAAATCGGGTGCATTCTTTTGATCAACAATGGCATTCACTTCTTTTTTTGCCCTTTTTATGCCTTCATCAAGTGCAGGAATATAATGTTGGTTTTGTATAACATCAAACGGCGGAACACCGTTTTTCCAATAATCATCAACAATAAATGGATTATTATTTTTCATAAAACTTAATATTTTTAATTTTCAGTAAGAGTACACCCTGCAAAATCAGTACAAAAAACGGCATTAAAGGTAAAAAAACACTAAAATTTATGTCCAAAATGAAAACATATTAATTTTTTCCCGTAGAAGTATTGTTGAAAATTAAAAAACAGACCTTCAATACTATTTTCAAATTTCTAACCAATCCATTCGGAATAATAATCAATTTACACATAAAGCTATGAGACGAACATTTTTAACACTTTTAATGACTGCTATGGTTACCTTACTTAGCGCACAACCATGGAGAACCTACCTATCAGCCGAAAAAGCTGGTGAAGAACTTACAATCAATGATTTCCGTAAAGCCTTTGATCAATGGATTACCGATGAAGGTATAATAGATGGGAAAAAAATAGTTGACGGAGAATGGGTAAAAGTTCCCGGATACAAACAATTTAAGCGTTGGGAATACAACTGGGAAAGCAAAATAAACAACGAAACAGGTGCATTTCCCAAAACAACAGCTTACGCTGAATTTAAAAAATACATGGAACACCGTGCGCCAAAAATGAACCTGGGAAACTGGGTACATAAAGGGCCAAATAACACAACAGGTGGCTATGCCGGGCTCGGAAGGGTAAATTGCATCACGTTTCACCCATCGAACAACAATACGTTTTGGATTGGAACGCCTGCCGGCGGAATGTGGGAAACAACCGACGGGGGCACTACGTGGAGTCCGTTAACCGATAATAATGGCGTATTGGGTGTAAGCGATATTGTATTGGCCAATGATTTCGAGACATCGAACACAATGTATATTGCCACAGGAGACCGTGCCGGTGGTAGTTTATGGTCGTTGGGTGGCGACAATGCCAATGACAATAATTCTATTGGGGTACTAAAAAGCACAGACGGCGGTCAAACTTGGACAGAAACCGGGCTAACTTTTTTACCACGGAACAGATACACCATGGGTCGCCTGCTAATGGATCCAATCAATGGCGATGTGATGATTGCCGGCACAAGCTACGGAATTTATCGTACCGAAGATGGTGGCGAAAACTGGTCGCGCTCCATGGGTTCAGTCTATGCCATCGATATGGAATTTCATCCGACGAACTCCGATATTGTATATGCCTCAACAAGTGAGGGTAACCAAACACGCATATTAAAATCGACCGATAACGGGCAAAGCTTCGAAACCATTATTAGCCTGCCTGCCTCTGTACGCTCTGAAATTGCTGTAACGCCCGATGAACCGGACTTCGTATACGCTGTAGTAGCCAACTCAGCCGGTGGCCTAAACGGAATTTATAAATCGACTGATGCCGGAGAAAACTTCAATGAGATTTTTGATGGAGATAGCAACAATGGCAATATGCTTGGCTATTATAGCAACGGATCGGGCGAGAATGAAGGCCAGGGAAGTTATGATTTAACCATAGCCGTATCGCCTACCAATAAAGATGATGTATTTATTGGTGGTATAAACACTTGGAAATCAACCGATGGCGGAAACACTTGGGAAATAAACAACATGTGGACTAGCAGCACCTACTACAACACAAGCGGTGCTCCGGAAGTTCATGCCGATAAACACGTTTTGCGCTACAGAGAAACAGACGGAACTCTTTTTGAGGGCAACGACGGTGGCATTTACAAAACTACTAATGGCGGAAATACGTGGACAGACTTAAGCAACGGTCTTGGAATAACACAGATTTACCGCATTGGCGTATCGCAAACAAATCCCAATCTGATTATTACAGGAAACCAGGACAATGGCTCAAAGCTCGTAAATGGCACATACTGGAACGATGTAACCGGTGGCGATGGAATGGAATGTATAATCGATTATACAAATACTGCAACACAATATGCGACTTATGTAAATGGCACGCTTTACAGAACACTTAACAGCTGGGGCTCACGAACTACAATTTCGAGCAATGTGCCCGGCGGAGCAAACGGAGCATGGGTTACACCATACATCATCGATCCGACAGATAACCAAACGCTTTATTTGGGGTACGACAAAATCTGGAAAACCACCAATCGAGGCACTAGCTGGGTTCAACTGGGTTCTATAACCAGCCCGACAGACAAATTCAGATCGATGGCTATTTCTGAATCAGACAATAATATCATATTAGCAGCCGATCTGAAGACAGTCTACAAAACAACAGATGGTGGAAACTCATGGTCAGAGGTAACCTCGAACATAAGCACAAGCATGAATATTACCAATGTAGCCATACATGCTACAAACCCCGATATTATGTGGGCAACCATGGGAGGCTACAATATTTATCGGGTATACGAAAGTACAAATGGCGGCGAAACCTGGAGAAATATAGCAGACGGACTTCCACTAATACCCGTTTACACAATTGCACACAACAAGCTAAACACCGAATACCTTGAACTTTATGCTGGCACCGAACTAGGCGTTTACATAAAACGCGGCGAGGCTCCGTGGGCACCCTACATGGAGGGCTTACCGAATGTGGTAGTAACCGAGCTTGAAATTTATTATGGCGAAAATGCTGAAGCGAGTAAATTAGTTGCAGCAACCTTCGGGCGCGGACTTTGGGAAAGCGAACTGCATGTACCAACCCCCGATCCGCAATTTACGGCAAGCCCCACATCAGGCGATGCTCCATTGGAAGTAGTTTTCACAAACCTTTCAGTTGATGCAGATTCTTATTTGTGGAATTTTGGAGATGAAGTGAACAGCGAAGAAGAAAATCCAACACATACATATGAAGAACCGGGTTTCTACTCTGTTTCGCTTACAGCTTTTGACGAGGTGCAAGAAAACACTGAAACTAAAGAAAACTTTATAGAAGTTGGCGAAAACAGTATTCAGGTTATTGAGCAATCTTCCTTCACAATTTATCCAAATCCCGGAAATGGTATTTTTACTATTAAAGGGACCAACAATTATGCTGGAACTACAATACGTGTTGTCGTTCGTGATCAGAACGGTCGCGTCCTGAAAACATTAAATCACAATACTTCAACCAACACAAAAGTAAATTTGTCGCAACTTAAATCAGGAATTTACTATTTGGCATTTCACATTAACGGAGAAGTACATATGAATAAATTGGTAATTAAATAGTACTACCAAAATAATCGCAAACAAGAACAAAGCCGCTCATCTGAGCGGCTTTGTTCTTGTTTATACAATGATGAAATTATTATTGAAGAAACTTACGTACTAATTTGCGGTATTTTCGTTTGTTCGAAAGCATAGCCGGATGTTTCCCTTTATCAAAAATCTCCAGCGTGCTGTTGGGTAAAAAGTCATGTACAAGCTTCATCTTTTCCAGGGCGCGGGGAATCATATTATCGCTTGCCAGAACAGTTAATAAAACCGGAACATTTGTCTCCTCCAACGAATCGAACCATGCCATTTTATACTCAGCAAAATGTAATATATGACGGGAATCACTGGCCAACACATCTGCCCAATCTTTGCCATGTAAATAATTAAAAAACATACGAAAAAAGTGCAGTCTGGTTGTGCGTTCGCGCTCCTTAATAAAACTACGAGCCCGGTCAGGTGTTATGGCAAGCCCCTCAAAACTATCAGCAATAACCGCCATCACATTCAAATCATCATCTTGAGCCAGGTGAATACCAATAATTGCACCGCCATTTGTTCCCATTACATTTACATCGGTAATATTAATATTGACTAGCGCTTTCTTAATGAGAAAAGCACTGTACTGCCAAAAATCGCCTTCAAAGTCGTGAATGCGATCACTTCTTCCGTGACCGGGGAGATCAAATGCCAACACTCTAAAATACTTGCTATAGTGTCTTATTTCGGCTTTCAACATTTTAGATGCTCCACCATTGCTATGCAAAATTACTAATGGAACCCCCTTCCCTCTCTCATTATAAAAAAGCCTGATGTTTTTAACTGTTAAATACGGCATTGTAGTTTAATTAGAGATGTTTAGTGTCAAAACCTTGAGCAATTAAATCAACTTAACCCATGTAATATACGTCATTTTCACCAATTCCACAAAAAAAGAAAAAATGATTAATGCATCTCAGGCATTCCTAACAGACTTTCAGAAAATAATTGAGTATCGATTTTTATTTCTTTCATTTCTCAGCCTTGCCATAGAGCCAATAATAAATAATCAAATTATGAATTAACGTTATAGACTGTATTTCAAATAAAAACACCTTATTATATATATTAGCATCTTTTTATATTAATATCTTAAACAATTATTTATTCGATGTGTTAGATGGATAGATTTAAACACACACAAAAAAAAATATTATGAGTTTCAAATTACCAGATTTACCTTACGATTTTGGCGCATTAGAGCCACATATTGATGCAAAGACCATGGAAATTCATCACGACAAACACCATGGCGGCTATACCACCAAACTAAATGCAGCAGTTGAGACAGAAAATATAAGCAGTAGTAACATTGAGGAAATATTAGCTAACGTATCCAAATACAGTACTGATGTAAGAAACAACGGAGGAGGCTACTATAATCACAATTTATTTTGGGAAATTTTAAATCCCAACGGTGGCGGAAATCCGACAGGAGACTTAGGCAAAGCCATCGAAAGCACATTTGGTTCTTACGAAAAATTTAAAGATGAGTTTTCGAAAGCCGCAGCCTCGCGCTTCGGTTCCGGCTGGGCATGGTTAGTAAATGAAAACGGAAAACTAAAAATTGGAAGCACAGCCAACCAAGACAGCCCGCTTATGGACATTTCCGATTTTAAAGGAAAACCAATCATCGGTTTGGATGTTTGGGAGCATGCGTACTACTTAAAATACCAAAACAGAAGACCCGAATATATTGAAGCATTCTTCAATATTATTAATTGGGAAAAGGCAAACGAACTATTTAAGGCATAAACATTATCACTTTTGTGAAATGAACAGACCTTAAATATTCTAAGGCCGCAAAAATTTCATACATAGTGCTTGCCCGAAAAGTCCAATTTCTGCGTTACGCCCTTTCTGAAAACAGTTATTTACGAAAGTAAACGCCTTAATTTTCAGAAAGGCCAAGCCTTGAACTTGAACTTTTCGAATCAAGCACTCAGAAAAGCAGAAAGTTTTTGTGCTGGCACTACATAGCAATACCCATATTTGGAACGATTCTTAATTACAGGCATCATCAAACAAGATGGTGCCTTTTTTTGTATTAGTATGCGAAAGAACGAAAACATTAAAAAAGAATCATTATGTCATTTGAATTACCAAAATTACCGTATGCTAACGATGCCTTAGCGCCACACATTAGTGAAAACACAATAAACTTTCACTATGGAAAACATCATAAGACCTATGTAGACAAACTCAATGGTTTAGTTAAAGGCACCGAATTTGAAAATGCAGATTTAGAAACGATCATCAAAAAAGCAGATGGCGGAGTTTTTAATAATGGTGCACAAGTGTGGAACCACACATTTTATTTCGAAGCTTTAAGTCCAAAGGCAAAAGCCAAACCTGAGGGAAAACTTTTAGAGGCCGTTGAAAAAACCTTTGGAAGCTTCGATCAATTTATTGAAGATTTCTCAAATGCCGGAGCTACATTATTCGGTTCCGGATGGGTGTGGCTTGTAAAAAATAGTGACGGAGCACTTGAAATAATGCAGGGAGCCAACGCCGAAAATCCAATCAAAGACGGCTATACGCCCATTTTAACAATGGATGTTTGGGAACATGCCTACTATTTGGATACCCAAAATGCACGTCCGAAATATATCGAAAACTTTTTTAAAGTGCTCGATTGGCGTATAATCGAAAACCGTTTCTAATTTGTATCCGTCAATAAACTCCATTTCCTGCGTTACTCTTACTCAAACCCGTATCATTTACACCAGTAAACTTAACGGTTTTGAGTTTCGAAAGCCTTGGAAATGGAGC
Organism: Salinivirgaceae bacterium; assembly: GCA_027858775.1. Classification (GTDB taxonomy): domain Bacteria; phylum Bacteroidota; class Bacteroidia; order Bacteroidales; family Salinivirgaceae; genus Salinivirga. The sequence continues at coordinate 36,757 of JAQICA010000288.1, forward strand.
TTATTCACTGGATACTCCGACTTTATAGACAGGCTCAAATTAGAGTGCCAGCAAGAAAACCCCTTGTTTTTGGATCTTTGATAAGAAAGCGTCAAAGACAAGGCATTCTAAGTTTTTTGAAAACAAGGAGTTTACAAATTATAAATGACTGTTTCAAAAATGAGAATAACGCAGAAATAAGCGAAGCGATTCACGAATGCCACAAATAAAGTGTTTATGAGTAATTTGGCGTTTTCTTGCAAAGACTAAGTAAGTGCGCATAGAAAAACTCCAATAGCTGTTTTTTGGCAAAGCCACAAAATAGATTTTTTATTGTTTTTCTAATCTGGAAATCAGGTTATAACATCAAAAACAGTAATATTTAAGAATAATATTTGGAGAAAGAATATTAATCGTTTATATTTGTCGTGCAACACCGTAGCCAACTTTCTACGGCAGCGGTCAATTGCGAGGGGTAATATAAGCTGTTTTCATGACTTGTTTTTGGGGGTGGTCTTCGTGACCACCCTTTTACATTATAGAAAATCGACGCTGTGTTTCCATCTTGAAAAAGCCACAGCATACTCCTAATCTGGCACAAACGCCGCAGAATCTTTTTTCAACAAACGTTTTTTACTCGAAAAAGAATTACAAAAAAATAAAATAACACTTCAAGCCCCTTTATTCATTAGATTAATTGACTAACAAAATCTGGACTAGCCTCCTTTTAGGAGAAGTTCTATATTGAACAGAATAAACGATGCAATTTAGATAACCTAACGGTTTTATCCGGAAGTAAATGATCCGGGGCAAGTTGTGAAAAAATGTACTTAAAGTGAATTTGTCAAGCATAGGGTTAAAACACAATCAACCTTTCGCATTAAAAAGATCTTAACTATTCATGAGAAGCATTATCGTTCTTTCAATAATCTAAAGCTTTAAAAGACTTTCCATACTTCCATCCTACAACTTCATGCTTACTTAATACGACATTTACCTACTGAAAAAACATAGGCACATTCAACCTAAATGTCCGTCAATAAACTCCATTTTCTACGTTACTCTTACTCAAACCCGCATCATTTACAATAGTAAAATCAACGGTTTTGAGTTTCGAAAGCCTTGAAAATGGAATTTATTCACTGGACACTCCGACTTTATGGACAGGCTAAATAAACATTACCCCAATACAAATAGTTTACGCAATATTAATATCAGAAAAAATAAATGATTGCACCAATTTCAGAATGCTAAATAACGAAAAAACGATATCGTTTTGGCACAAGCTTTGCTTTTATCTGGATGCGACACCGCAGCCAACTTTCTACGGCAGCGGTCAATTGCGAGGGGTAATATAAGCTGTTTTCATGACTTGTTTTTGGGGGTGGTCTTCGTGACCACCCTTTTTCATTTAAAAAATCAGCACTCTATTTTACTACGGAAAAAACAGAAGCATACTCCCTCTTTCAAATCATTGCATACTAAACAATTATGATGTTAAACTCTTAAAAAAGATAGAGCCCTCGTGCCAAAAATATGCATTGAACTAATTCATAATAAATAGATTACACGATATAAAAGTTAAATAATGACAAATTTTGCAAAAATTTCAGGATGATAAATAACTGAAGTACGATATCGTTTTGGCACAAGCTTTGCTTTTATCTGGGTGCAACACCGCAGCCAACTTTCTACGGCAGCGGTCAATTGCGAGGGGTAATAT
>JAQICA010000080.1 GCA_027858775.1 Salinivirgaceae bacterium
TTTGGATAGGGACCGATGGTGGAGGATTGAATTTTTTTGATCCTAAATCCGGAAAATTTCAGTGCTACCGTGTCGGGCAAACTCCTGCCAAAGATCTACGGAGCAATAAAATTCTTCACAGCGCACTGGCAGCCAATAACAAATACTGGCTTGCAACGTGGGGTGGTGGATTGCACCTTTTCGACCCGATAAGCAAAGAGACAAAACATTTTGGTGATGGTACGCGCTACGAGAATTGTCGTATACATTTTATAAAAGAAGTAAGCCCCGGAATTCTTTGGCTCGGCACCAATGACCAGGGATTAATAGCCTACGACATTCGTCGCGACAAATTCTCAACAATTGTTCCTCCCAATATAGTATCTTACTTCTGGGATATAGAAGTAACGGCCAAAGGCGAAGTGTACGCTGTGTCATTCGATGGGCTGTTCTATTTCCAATCTACGGAGTCCGCATATCGGGTTGTCGAAAGTGTTAACCTAGATTTTACAAATATATACGACATATTCATTGATCGGAATCAAACCTTTTGGGCAGGAAATATATCAGGGTTAGTTGGGACTATCAATTCATATAAAAATAAATTCCATACTTTTCAACCTTCTTCCCCTTTTTCAGAATTACCTATTTATTCAATCGTTGCCGAAGAATCTTCGGATCAACTATATTTTTCATCAAGAAATCTCTTTGTTAAATACAACTATATTACAAAACAATACCAATCAACTAATATTCAACCTGATACTTGGTTAATGTTAGCCGAAATACGAGGGGAAAATTCTTTGTTATGCGCATCAAGATCATCATTTAGTATTTATGAAAAAATTAACGGTCGTATAACTACGTTGAAATTTGATAAAAAGAGTTCAGAATACTTTCAAAAGCACAATGCCTTGATACGAACGATTTATTCTACCAACTCAGGTAAATTTTGGATTGGGGCTGAATCGACCGGCTATCAGATTGGTGTCAAAGCTCAATCAAAATTATGGAAAATAAAAAAAGTGATATGTGCCGGGAAAAATTCTGATATTTCCGAATGTCATTTCCCTTCATGCTTTCTAAATCACCCCAATGGTGATTTTTGGATTGGCACTTGGGGAGGTGGAGTAAACCGATTACGGGCGGGGGAACAGCAATTTGTTCCAATGATGAATGATTTAAGCAACAAAAACAGTATCTCCGATAATTATATTCAATGCATGACTGTTGATCATGACGGAGATTTATTAATTGGCACCAGAACAGGATTGAACCGATTTGACTTCCGTTCATCAACATTTAGTAGTTTATTGATTTCGGATGGACTGGACGATGATATGATATTCGCCATTGCAGTAGATGCCAAGAACAGGGCGTGGGTAAGCACAAGGAGAGGCATCTCGTTGGTTTATGACGATTTCAAGACCATTAAAAACTATATTGTTAATGATGGATTTTCTTCCAATGAATTTTTGCCCAGGTCGGTTGCAACCGACCGTGTCGGCAACATATATTTTGGGTTAAAACGGGGTTTGGTGTGGTTTCATCCCGACAGCATATATGACGATCCGTTCATACCCAAACCAGTTATCGTTGTTTTAAAATAACTGAAAAAAGAAGATTGACTCCATACTCAATTGCATTGAACCAATGTATTGAGCTTGTTAGCGAAATTTACCTGACCCATAAACAATCGTCATTTTCATTTCAGATAGCTACTCTTAACTATTTAAATCCGCAAAAAAATCAAATTTCATACAAGTTGGAAGGTTATGACAAGGATTGGCAAAAGGCAGATAAAGACCAAATTGCAACTTATAATAATGTTCCATCGGGAACCTATACTTTCTCTGTTCGTGCCTCGAACGAAGATGGACGTTGGAATACAGACGGGCAGACTGTAAAAATTACTATCAAAAAGCCACTTTGGCTGTCGGGCTGGGCAATCTTTATATATTTGTTAATTGTCTCAATATGTGCATTCTATGCCCATGAATTGGTGCATAAATTACGGTTAATTAACTCCATCTTATCATTTAATATCAATGATAAGAAAGCCCAAATCTGTAATTTAATTAATCCGAGTAGTATCGCATTAGAATCGGCCGATGCACAATTTTTACAAAAAGCTTTACAGATCGTTGAAGAAAATATGGCTAACCACGATTTTGACATCAATCAGTTTTGCGAAAAGATGAATTTAAGCCGTTCTCAGATTTATCGGAAGATCAATGCCATTGCAGGTGTTTCGGTTTCTGAATTTATTAAAGAGGTGAGGCTTAAAAGAGCAGCGCAACTCATTCAACAAAAAGTAGCTAACATTTCGGAGATCGCATATTTGGTTGGATTCAACGATCCAAAATATTTTGGCAGGTGTTTTAAACAAATGTTTGGTGTATCCCCTATCCATTACATCGATCAAAATGACCCAATAACACCCATAAATTGAGAATATACTCCTACTATCTTTCTTTAGTTTAACGTAACTTAAGACAATTTATTTTTCGATATTTTACAGGCAATATTGCCAAAAAACCTGTCGAGTTCCGAAAATACCATAACGTTATGGGACTGTACTAATCTACTAAAAATTTATATTATGAAAACAATTTTTTTATTTTTTGTTGCTTTTATGGTTTTACAATCGTTGAGTGCAACTAACTACTACGTAAGCGGTACGGGTAGTGACAGTAATGATGGTTTAAGTCCAACAAGTGCTTTCGCCAATATTCAGACGGCCGCCGATTTAACTAATCCAGGCGATGTGGTTAATATTATGAATGGCACTTATAATCAGGCTATACCGTGGGTTTACAGTAATCACTCCACAATACTGGTTGTCAATCGTTCAGGTGAAGAAAACGCTTATATCACCTATAAAAATTACCCTGGACATCACCCTGTAATTTCAGGAGAAAATTGTAGATGGGGTTGTGTAGAAATTCTTGCAAGCTACATTAAGTTAGAAGGTTTAGAGATTGCTGGTAACAATCAAAATATTACTTACGCGCAAGCCAGAGTATATTACGATTATTACGAAGCAAATAAACCGAGTGTTGATTGGACATACCTTGGTGAAATGAATGTAAATGGTTTATGTATAGGGCAGGGTAATTTAACAACCAACACCAATCATGTTGAAGTTCGCAATTGTATAGTTCATGATTTTCAAGGAGCCGGTATTGGTGGAGGTAAATGCGATTATATTACTGTAGAAAACAATATATCGTATAATAATTCCTGGTATGGCATGTATGCAACAAGCGGATTGAGTTTTAATAGTGCCGAAGATATTGATACTAATACCGGGTATAAAATTATTGTTAGGGGTAATATTGTATATAATAATAAATGTTTAATCCCTTGGGCTAGTCATAATGGTCTTTTATCAGATGGTAACGGTATTATTATAGATACCTTTGACGGTAGTGCTTATGCCGGCAAAACATTGGTGGAAAATAATTTGTCATACTTTAATGGTGGTTCCGGTATTCATTCATACAACAGCTCGAATGTTGATATTAGAAATAATACCGCCTATAATAACGGACAAGTAGTGGGCTATCCCGAAATATTTGCTAATAGTTCAACTAATTGCAACATAGTAAATAATATTATGTATGCTCGTGATGGTGGATATTGTAATGACAGTTATGACATGACCAATGTAGTTTATGATTATAATTTATATTATGGCCCAACCAGAGTTTTTGGTACAAATGACGCAACAGGCGATCCTTTGTTTGTAAATTTAAGTACTGATCCTGCAGTGGCCGATTTTCATCTACAAATGACCAGTCCTGCTATAAATACAGGTAGCTCTTCTTATGGAGTAGGCACTATTGATTTAGATGGCAATCCACGAGTTGCAAATGGCGTAGTTGATAAAGGTTGTTATGAATTGCCTGCAGGCACACCTCCAACTGTAAGCATTACTTCTCCTGCAAACAACGCTTCGTT
>JAQICA010000089.1 GCA_027858775.1 Salinivirgaceae bacterium
CATCAGGAACTCTTTTTCAATAGCCGAGCGGGGCGGTATGCGGTATGTAATATGAAATGAGAAGGTGCTTCCTTCGCCTTTTTTACTTTCCAGCGACATTTTACCCTCTTGCAGTTCCACTAATTGTTTCGAAATAGTTAGTCCAAGACCCGTGCCCCCATATTTTCGGGTTGTGGAGCTGCTTTCTTGTTGGAATGAGTTAAAAATATCGTGCATTTTTTCTTTTGCTATACCAATTCCGGTGTCTTTTACAGAAAATAACAGTGTAATAGCATCAATATCGCGATTTATAACCTTTACACTTAGTGTGATATTACCCAGGTTCGTAAATTTTACAGCATTGCTAAGTAAGTTATTCAGAATTTGATTTAAGCGAACCTGATCGCCACTAAGAAATTCAGGTAACGTATCGTCTTTAATAAAGGTGAGCGATATGCTTTTTTCATCGGTTTTAACTTTAAATGTTTTGTACAGTCGGTCAATCAAGTCATTGATATTGAAGTTGGCCTTATCGAATTCAATTTTTCCGGCCTCAATTTTCGAAAAGTCAAGAATATCGTTAATAATAACCAATAGTGTAGCTGCCGATGAGTTGATGTTTTCAAGGTAGGCTAGTTGTTCCTTATTCAGTGGTGTATCTTGCAGAAGTTTGGCCATGCCCGAAATGCCGTTCATGGGTGTTCTTATTTCGTGACTCATGTTGGCCAAAAAGCGCTCTTTAATTCGTACAGATCTTTCTGCCTGTTCTTTGGCTAACTCGAGAGCTGTGTTTTGTTTCTGTATTTGCGAAAGCATGGTATTAAAGCCGCTAATGAGTTCATTAATTTCGTCTTTCCCTATTTCTTTTAGCCTGATGGAAAAGTCTTTATTGATGGATACATGCTCCATTGCTTTTGCCAGCGACATTATTGGGCGACTAATTAATTGTTGTAATTTGAGCGATAGTAGCAATGCAATGCCTAGCGCTGTTAACAGAATAATGGTTACAACGTTAAAAAAATCGTTTAACCGTTGTTTATACTCATCCAGGCCTGACCGTATTGATATACGTCCAATGGTATCGGCATTAAGCGTGATACTCTTTTGCAAGTATAGATTGTCATTGTCGAAAAAGCCAGTGTCTTTTTGTGTTTTTAGAAAGTTATGTTTGGTAATTCTTTCTGGACGATATTTGGCAAGGGTGTCGGTGTTTTTGAGAATGATAGCCGCATGCTTTACTTGTTTTTCTGCTGACAAACTGCTTAGAATTTCCCTTGCGGTTTCTTCATCTTTATACGTGATAGCTGCGGTACTGTTGTTTCCAATTACTTCTGCCAATATAGTTAAATCGTTAATGGTTCTTCGTTCAAACTGTTTTTTGTCGTAAGCAAAAAATATCACTCCTGCCAGCAGCAATGCAGTAAGTGTAACCATAATGGTGATACTTACAACTTTAGCTCTGATGGAAAAGTTATTAAAACTTAATTTCATCGGTAGAAATAATTTTTGATAGCATTAACAATTTTGCGCTAATTGAAAGGTGGGCATTATTCGAAGTTGCATTATTAATCTCAAAGCGCTTTGGAGCATTTTTCTCCGTGAAATTAATGATTCCGCCTCGCTGACAAAAATTTTCGATATTGTCGCCTACCGTTAGAATAGGCTTTTTCTTTACATGCTTTAAGACTCGTTCAAGCTCGCTGGGGCGGATATCGGTAATAAATAAAATATGGCATTGTTTTATTTGTTCCGGTTGATTGTAGTATTTAACAATCCATTGTCGGCCATGCGATTTTCGGTTGGCAATAACCTTTTTTATAATCGGCCCGAAGGGATCTTCGCCATAAATGCCAAGAACGTAGGGTGAGGTATTATTATCGAAGGCTTTTTCGGGCCACTTAATAAACTTAGTGAAATTAAAAACATAGGCAGCCTTAACCTCATATTCGGTGAATTGTTGGGCTTTGCCTACAATTGCAGCGAACACAATCAGTAAAACTGATATGGTTAATGCTTTATTTTTCAAAATCCTCTTTTAGTATGGGTTCGAAAATAATAATATCTACTCTTCGCGATTCGGCCAGGTTTCGGGCGTTCATATTCCCCGATTTTATTTCTCCACGGCCTTCTATAATTATTCGGTTCGACTTCAGGCGGTTCGATTGTACTTGTTTAAAAACTTCGTTAGCTCTTCTTTCTGAAAGTTGCTCGTTGTATTTTTCGTTCCCTTTTTCATCTGCATATCCGTGTATTTCTATTCCCAATGAGGTGTTGTCATAAACCAAATCGGTAATCTGACTAAGGTCGAAGAGATACTGGGGTTTTACGTGTACTTCATTTACGTCGAAATAAATGGTGTTAACAATAATAGTTCGTTTTTGTTCCTCAGACAGCCGACGGTAATTAAAGTCGTACGTTTTATTTTGTGCTGCTGCTTGCTTCTCTTTATTCGTGCTTAGTTCTGGTTTAGTGTACAGCGTATCGGCATTGTACACAATTTTATCTAAACTGGTTACATTTGTATCTTCAGGAGCATAAAAATACACATCCGATGTTTTTTCGTTACTTACAGTTTGTTCATCAATTAATGCAAGGCTTACACTATCGGTTGTAGCTATGGCTGTTTCAATTAGGTTGATAAGATGATCATACGACTCTTGCTGTGCTGCATTATCTGTTTTGGGTTTTTCACGTATATCACTAATTTCTTCAATACCTATACTGTCGGTTGTGTTTATAATATCTTCAACCATCTGGAGCAGGTGATCATAGTTTTTACTAGGGTCTGGAGAATACTTCGATGATAATGAATCGGCTAAATGTGTGCGATAAATATCGTAAAACACATTTTCCACCTCAATTTTTTCTCCTATTTTTTCATTGGCAACAGAAATATCGTATAATCTTATTTCTTGAAAAAGTTCATAAAAATATGTCTGATTTGGCACATCAATATTAATAAGTTGGGGTAGAAAACCGTTTGCCTCAACCACCATATCGTAGTTTTTCCCGGGGGGGAAGATTAATAGGTACCTACCTGTTTGCGGATTTGGGCTGTAAATATATTTCATTCGCTCTTTAGAATGCCTCTCATAGACTCTTATTTTTGCACTTACCGGTTGTGGTGGCGAACCAGCCTTTATTGTTCCTTTTACAAGCGTTATTGGGATGTTTTCACTTAAGTTAACACTCCACAGATGTTTTTCTTCGGGCGTAAAATCCTTGGGGCGACTAAAAACAACCAAGTTCCCGTTTCCAGTTTGCGAGAACGAAATGTCGTCGTATATAGTATTAATGTACACAACGTTTTCCGGTTTATTCCACGTTCCTACTTTATTCGTAACCTTAAAAATATCGAAACCGCCCATGTTCTCATGACCTTGCGATGCAAAATACAAATATTTTCCACTTGCGTGAATGTAAGGGGAAACTTCGTCGTAGGGTGTATTTATTTCGGGTCCCATGTTTTCAGGATCACTCCATCGATTATTTTTAGTTTTATATACTTTGTAAATGTCAGATTTGCCATATCCACCCGGCCTGTCGCTGCTAAAGTATAGTGTTGTGCCATCTGCCGAAAGGCTCAAATCATATTCATTAAACTTACTGTTTATTTCAGAGTCAAGGGCTCTAATTCTTTTTATTGTTAGTCCCTCTAAATACCCTTCAAACAGATCGAAGTTTCCACGATTCTGCTTTCGAAGGTAAATAATTTGGGCATCGTGCGAAATGCCGACTAATTTGGCATCTTTAAAGCTGTCATCAATAAAAAGATTTATCGACGGTTCCACTTTATCAACAGAAATGGCGCTTTTGTGAATATTATTATCTTGATCCTGAAAAATCAGTAACTGACCATCGACCGTAGTGTATGCTTGTTGAGTGTTGTGCTTACTAAGTGGGTAGGGGAGCGGTGTTAAATCATAGTTCTTTTTAGCACTAACAATTTTCCTTGCGTTATTGCATGTTTCCAGCATACGCTCGCAATAAATAATAAACCGATCATCCCTGCCGGCGTTATTCAGATAAGTGGAAAAGTGTTTTATGGCCTTTTCGAATTGAAAAACTTTATGATAAAGTGTTCCCAGATCTTTATGAATAAGCTGTATGTTATTCTTCCTGCTATCAAGTGCCTTTTCAAAGTATGGAATGGCTTCGAGTTCTCGTTCAGGTATGTAAAATAAGCTGTATGCCAAGTTGTTGGCCGATACTCCACTGAACGGTTTTATTGAATCGGCTTTAAGATAAAAGTGAGCGGCGTCATCGTATTGCTCAGCGTTATAGTACCTGTCCGCAAGCTTTAAGAATTTCTTGTAGTTGTCCTGTGCCATTGTGCTGAATGACAGAAAAAGAATAATCGGTATAATGAGTAGTATTCGCACTTTTTACCTTAAAAATCGTTAATTTTATTGGTTTATTACAATCATAACAAATATTTTTGACAAGTTTAACCTTGCAAAAGACAAATTTCGTAATTTTAACTTCAAAAACAATTTTAATGATTATTAAATTAAAGATGATAAGTATGAAAACGACGCTTATTTTACTAGCTTCGATGCTGATGCCTGCGGTTATTTTAGCGCAGCAGATAGACTCTACAGCAATCGACACTGCTTCAACTTTGGTTGTAGCTGAAAATCAGGAGGCTGAGCTGGCCTACAATGAGGGAATAAAACTTTTTGGCGATAAGCAGTATACAGAAGCTGTTCAGCGTTTCAATGAGGCCATTGGGTTTAAAGATGATTTTACTCAGGCATTCTATAATCGTGGGTTGGTGTATTTTCAATTACAAGATTATGATAATGCATTAGCGGATTTTAATAAAACAATCCAATTAAACAAGAAATACGATAAAGCCTATTATTCGCTCGGCTTACTGTATTTTACACAACAAAAGTATGTTGAGGCCATTGAACAGTTCGATAAGGCTTTGGAGTTCGGCTTTCAGAATTTCGATATGCTCTATGCTTCCGGGCAGGCAAATTTTCAGGTGGGCAGGTATGAGCGAGCCATTGAGGACTTTACACTAGCGTTAAAGCAAAATAGCGATTCCTGGGAGGTACTGAACGACCGTGGAAGTGCATATCGTCAAAAAGGCGATATTGATAAAGCTATTACAGACTATCGTGCGGCGTCAAAAATTTCTCCAACAAATCCGTTAATCTATAATAACTTGGGAAGTTCGCTTCGAAAAAAAGAACAGTATGAACAGGCAGCCTTGAACCACGGTCTTGCTGTTAAAATGGACAGTAAAAATGCCATTTATTACAATAACAGAGGAGCGGCATACTATGGACAAAAAGAATACGATAAAGCAATTGCCGATTTTCAAAAAGCGGTTTCACTCGACGCTGGTTATGCATACGCATATAATAATTTAGGAGCTGCTTTTATGAAAAAGCAAGCGTTTGATGATGCTATAAAAGCTTTTCAAAAAGCAACCCAACTTGAACCCAACTATTCACAAGCCTGGACAAATTTGGGCTCGGCTAAAGAAATGAAAAACGATATTGAAGGTGCAGTTGCAGCCTGGCAAAAAGCTGTTGAGAAAGGAGCAACCGATGCACAAAGTTTCATCAATTATTATCGTTAGTATTATTCACATTTTTTTGCCGATATGTTACATTAAACAGTTTTAATAGATTTAATTTCAGTTTATACACAGAAAATCCAGATTTATGAATCGAATATTTGCCACTATATTGTTAGCGTTTTGTACAAGCATTGTGTTTGCGCAGAATGTTCCATTTGAAAAGGATTATTTTAAAGATAATAAGAAAGAGTTTCGCGAGGCCGATAATAATTATCAGGATGGCGATTCCTATTTTGAAAATGGTCAGTATTACCTTGCGCTTCAGAGTTACTTGAAGGCCAATGAGTTTAACCCTGATAATGCACGATTAAATTTTCAAATCGGGCTTTGCTACCTCGAAGCCGTACAGAGATACAATTCACTAAATCATTTTAAAAAGGCGAGGGAACTCGATGTCGCCGTAAGCACAGATATTGATTATTATATCGGGCGTGGCTATCACATGAACGGCCAGTTTTCTAAAGCCATTGAATTCTATAACACATACAAGAAGCGTTTGCTGCCCAATCAGATAGATGAGATAAATGCCGTAATTAAACATACAAAAGAGTGCGAAACAGCTATGAAACTAGTTGATAAGCCGGCACGGGCATTTATCGACAATATGGAAGAATTGAACACACCATTTAGTGAGCATAGTCCGGTAATTTCTGCCGATGAATCGAAAATGATGTTTACATCAACGCGGCCGGGATCGGTTGGCGGTAAACTAGACGATTTTACACAGGAATATGATGAAGATATTTATATCTCGTATAAAGTAAACGACCGCTGGATAAAACCGATCAATGTTGGTGAACCACTCAACACACACATGAATGATGCTACAGTTGGACTCGCTTCTGACGGGCAACAATTGCTTATTTATAACGGCAACAAACGCAATGGCGATATTCAGGTTTCTTATTTAGAAGGTGATGAATGGAGCTATCCTGAATGGTTGCCGAAAAGTGTCAATAGCGATGGAACGGAAACGTCTGCTTCATTTTCGGGGAGCGACAATGTTTTGTACTTCATTAGCAGTCGGGACGAAGGTTTTGGTGAGAAAGACATTTATCGGGTAACAAAAAACCGCAAAGGGAAATGGAGCGATGCAGAGAATCTTGGACCAGCAATTAATACGGCGTACGATGAAGAAAGTGTATTTATGCACCCCGATGGACGAACGCTGTTTTTTAGCTCCAGGGGACATAACACTATTGGGGGATTCGATATTTTTAACGTACACATGAACGATGATGGTAGTTGGGGGAAGCCTGAAAACCTTGGTATTCCGATCAATACACCCGACGACGACTTGTCACTTGTGCTTTCAGCTGATGGCCGTCACGGATACTTTGCATCAACGCGTCAGGGAGGAAAAGGCCGCCACGACATTTATCAAATTACCTTCCTCGGACCCGAAAAACCCCTGTATTTGAGTAATGAAGATCAGTTACTTGCAAGTTTCGAAAGTAGTGTGAGCGATAATGTATTGGAGCAGTCTGTAGAGATTAAAACCATTCGGCTTACAGTAGTGAAAGGTGTGGTGAAAGATGCACTCACAAACGAGCCTATTAAAGCTACTATTGAAGTGGTTGATAATGACAAGGATGAAATTGTGGTAGAGGCCGTTTCGAATAGTAAAACCGGAAAGTTCCTGGTTTCCTTACCATCAGGTAAAAACTACGGCCTCACCGTGAAGGCCGAAGATTACTTGTTTCATTCTGAAAACTTCGATATTCCAAAAGCTACTGCTTATCAAGAGGTTGAGAAAGAAATTGCACTCAATAATGTGAAGAAAGATGTGAAAATTGTGCTGAAAAACGTATTCTTCGATCCGGGAAAAGCCATTTTACGTCCCACATCGTATCCTGAGCTTAACCGATTAGCGAAGCTTATGAATGATGTTCCTACGTTGAAAATCGAAATTTCAGGGCATACCGACAATACCGGTAGTGCAACATTAAACCAGAAACTGAGCGAAAAACGGGCACAAGCAGTAGTCGAATATATTAAAGCTCAGGAAATTCCAGAAGAACGTATGACATTTGTTGGGTATGGGCAAACGCAGCCTATTGCTCCGAATAATACAAAGGAAGGTCGACAGCAAAACCGAAGGGTTGAGTTTAAAGTTTTAAGTAAATAAAGTAGCGGCAGTTTCCGGGTTAGAAAATTGTCGAAGCGGAACGAAATAAAAAAAAATGCCGGGCACTGCCCGGCATTTTTTATAATAACTTTTGCGCAAACTAATAGTTAAAAAGCTCTTCAAGTGTTAACTCTTTCACTTTTCCAATTGAGGCCAATGTATTAAAGTCGATATTGTCTCGGTCGCCCATTACCATAAACGTGTAGTTTTTACCACTTATATGGTTATTGAAAAAGCCTTTAAAATCATCGATCGACATGTTTTGGATTTTTGCATAAATATCTTTGCGAATATCGTAATCGATGCCTCGCTTCTTATTGCTGCGGAATGTCCAATAGATTCTGTCCTTTGTAATGCGTTCGCTTTCTATTTGTTTCAAAATTGATTGGCGCGCACTTTCAAATTGTTTTTCCGCCTCGGGCATTTCGTCCATTAAATCGATCAGTGCATTGGTTGCAGTTTTTATTTTGTCGGGTTGTGTACCTACAAAACCATAAATTACGTGCTCGTCATCTTTTTTTGCAGGTGTTGTGAACGATGCAAAAGAGCTGTAAGCAAGAGCTTTGGCTTCACGTATTTCCTGGAATACAATGGAAGATAATCCGCTTCCATAGAATTCATTAAACATGCGAATGTAAGGCATTAACTCTTTATCGAATTGCTGATCCTTTGATACAAGTAAAATGCTTGACTGTACCATGTCGTAGTCTACAAAAAATACACGACTTTGGTTTGGGTCCTGAAGCTCGTAATCGTTTGCTTTAGGCACCGACTTTAGTTCCTCGGGCATTGTATGCAATGATGCCAGCGTTTGTTTTACCTCTTTTTCAGGATGATTTCCGTAGTAGAATATCTCATGCTCGTAACTGTACAAGTCTTTTACAAGATTAGTAAGTGCTTTTGGATCAATGTTTTTAAGCTTTTCTTCCGGAATAATATTTCTAAAATCCGATTCTTCGCCATAAAGCCCGTAGTTTAGCATACCTCTCCATAATATTTGACTTTTATCTTCTTTGCTGTTCGATCGCTCCTTGAGAATGCCCTCTACATATTTATCGTAGGTTTCTTGATCGGGTTTGGCCGAGGCAATCATGTTTTCCAGTAGCTCAATACCTTTATTAAGCGATTCTTTTAAGCCTGAAATATAAACGTATGATTCTTCAGAACTGGCATAAACGCCGAATGTTAATCCGTGTTTAAACAATTCTTTCTTGAATTCTTCAGGCGAGTATTTGTCTGTGCCTAAGTATTCCAGATACTCTATGGCGATGGGGATTAGATTGTTGTGTTTTTTCCCCATGGGAATAATGTACTGCATGCGAAACAGTTCATTGGTTTTATTCTCGATGTAGCTAAAGTTAACACCATCGGCAACTTGCATTCGCTTAATACGCTTGTCGAAGTCAATGAACATAGGGTTCATTTTTGATGCGGGCTTAGAAGTTACTTCTTCGAAAAATTCCGACTGCCCATCTCTATTAAGCTCTAGCGAAGTAATTTCAGGTTTATCTACCTTAATAGTATTTTGTGATTCTCCGCGCTCTTTAAATACAATTACATAATCGTCACCGTATTTTTCATTGGCAAAAGCAATTAAATCTTCTTTGGTTACTTTTTCTAAATCTTCGATAAATGTAATGTAGTTTTCCCATACAAAATCGTTACTAAATGCGTCGATAAAATCATGTGCACGCCAGTTGCCTTCTAAACGTCTGATTTTACTTACTTTCATGTCTTTTATACAGGCATCCATTAACCAATCGTCGAATTCGCCTTTTTTAATTTTATCCAATTGTTGTAGAATAAGGTCGGCAACTTCTTGTAATTCCTGATCTTGGCGTGGTGTACCATAAAAAATATGTCTACCATAGTCTTTCATGAAGTCGGAGTAAGAGCCGGCTTGTTGTACTTTTTGTTGCTGTACCAGATTCAAGTCTATGAGACCCGCAGTGCTGTTGCTGAGCATGTAATCGATTAAGCTCACAAATTTTCGGTCGTTTGATTTTATGCCATCGAAACGGAACGCAATTTGAACGGCGGCCGGTTGGGGGCCAAATACCGTATCGGTTACAACACCATTTATCGGATCGGCTTTTCCGTGGTTTACTGGTTTTACAGGTTTGCGTTCCAGTTTGCCAAAGTATTTGTCAATCATTTCAACCGTGTTATCCATGTCGATATCGCCAACCATAGCAATTGCCATATTGTTGGGTACGTAGTATGTGTCAAAATAATTGTGAATACTTTTCATGGAAGGATTTTTCAAGTGCTCTGCCTTACCAATTGTAGTTTGCTCGCCATACACGTGGTTGGGGAAAAGGTTTTTACTCAGTAGTTCGTAGGCCATACTCATATCGCGATCCTGGTACATGTTAAACTCTTCGTAAACTGTTTCCAGCTCTGTGTGAAACAGTCTCAGAACTAGTTGGCTAAAGCGTTCACTTTCTATCTGAAGCCATTTTTCAAGTTCGTTTGCCGGAATATTGTTCATGTACACTGTACGCTCGTTTGATGTGTAAGCATTTGTGTTTTTTCCGCCAATATTCGAAATCATTTTGTCGTACTCATTGGCTGCAACAAGCTTGGCTGCGCGGTATGAAATACTGTCTATTTTTTGATAAATAGCTTTCTTTTCGTTTGCATCGTCGGTGGCTTTATGCTGCTCGTAAAGTTCGGCAATTTTTTCAATCAGAATTTTTTCGTCCTCCCAATTGAGGGCTCCAATTTTCGAGCTTCCCTTAAACATCATGTGTTCCAGATAGTGAGCCAGTCCTGTAGTTTCTGCCGGATCGTAACTTGATCCTGCTTTTACGCCAATATAGGTCTGTACGCGAGGTTCGTCGCGGTTTACGCTTAAATACACTTTTAATCCATTGTCGAGGGTGTAAATGCGTGCGTCATAGGGGTCATTGGTTACTTCTTTGTAAACGTAACCTTTTACGTCGGTCTTTTTAATTACTTCATGTTTTGCATCATTGCCCGCACATCCGAATAGAATGATGGCGGCCAAAATCAAAACAATGTGTTTGAATCTGTACATGAGAATGATTTTTAAATTGTTCTTTTTGATTTGCGCAATAAACGTAGTGAAACTTTTAGCAACATCCAATTTTATTTTTGTTAACGGCACAGAATAACTTTTTTGAATTGATAAAGTGTGCAGTAAATACTTTCACTACTGGAAAGAAAAAACGCAGTTTGCAATCAAACTGCGTTTTTTATAGATGAGTATTTTGTTTTTTGAATTTTCTTAAGTACACAAATTATTCAAATTGTCCGTACCTGATGAACATCACCGCATTGTCGATATCTTTATAGAGAACTCTGTCGTCTTTAACAAAGGGGACTTCTTCTCTGAATGCTTCCAGAAATTCTTCCAGATAGGGTGATGTTTTGTCCGGACGGCGGAACTCAATGGCCTGCGATGCGTTAATAAGCTCGATGGCAAGTAAACGCTCTACATTATCAACCACCCGAATAAGCTTTGTAGCGCTGTTGGCACCCATACTTACGTGGTCTTCCTGTCCGTTCGACGATACGATGGAATCGATAGACGAAGGTGTGCAAAGTTGTTTATTCTGGTTCACAATTGACGCAGCCGTGTACTGTGGAATCATTAGTCCGGAATTGAGTCCGGGGTTTGCAACCAAAAATTCAGGAAGATTGCGATTTCCACTAATGAGTTGTGCTACACGACGTTCAGAAATATTTCCTATTTCTGCCAACGCCATGGCCATATAATCTAAATTGAGTGCCAGTGGTTGTCCGTGAAAGTTGCCGCCCGAAAGAATTAAATCTTCATCAGGAAATACCGTCGGGTTATCGGTTACGGCGTTAATTTCTGTAAGCACTACATTTGCCACATAGTTGATCGAATCTTTTGTTGCTCCATGCACCTGAGGAATGCAACGGAAAGAGTAGGGGTCTTGCACGTGTTTTTTAGGGCGCGAAATTATTTCGGAGCCATCTAACAGAGTGCGAATATTTTTTGCCGTTTCTATTTGCCCGGGGTGTGGGCGAATCTGGTGCAGTTCATCACTAAATGGCGATAAAATTCCGTCGTATCCGTCGAGGGATAGCGCGCCAACAATATCGGCCAATTTTTGTAGTTTAAATGCTCTGAGGAGTGCCATTACTGCATGTGCACTCATAAATTGCGTACCGTTGAGCAGTGCCAGTCCTTCTTTGCTTTTTAGTTCTATGGGTTGCCATCCTTTTGCTTCAAGCATTTGTGCACTGCTAATGCGTTGGTTTTCCATAACAACTTCGCCTTCGCCAAGCAAAGGTAGAAAAAGATGGGCTAAAGGAGCTAAGTCGCCTGATGCTCCCAGCGAACCGAGTTCATATACCACAGGTACAATGTCGTTGTTGTACATATCGATGATACGCTCCACTGTTACACGCTGCACGGCACTTTTACCAAGTGATAATGCATGTACTTTTAGGAGCATCATAAGTTTGATAATCTGCAAGTCGACCTCGTTTCCAGTTCCGCATGCGTGCGACATGACCAAGTTGCTCTGAAGTTTCGACAGATCTTCTGTAGGAATGCTTTTGTTGCATAACGAGCCAAAACCGGTAGTGATACCGTAAATGGGATCTTTTTGGGTTTTCATTTTTTCATCGAGGTAGTTGCGGCACCGATCGATGAGTTGCCCGGATTCTTCCGATAATGCCAATTGCATTTCGTTTCCGATAATGTTTTCGATGATCTCGAATGTTAACGGTTTCGGTGTTATTTGATGTATGTTTTGCATGTTAATATATTTGATATTATGCTAATTAATTTGATAACTGATTGATGACATCATTGAGCGACGATGTTGATTGTTCGCCTGAGGTCATATTTTTTAATGTGTAAGTATTATCGTTTATTTCGTTTTCGCCGACCATAATAACATAGGGGAAATTTTTGGCGTTGGCATAATTCATTTGTTTTTTCATTTTCACTTGGTCTGGGTACACTTCGGCCGCTATTCCTGCTTTGCGGAGTGCTATGGCAGCTTTAAATGCATATTCCATTTCTTTTTCGCCAAAGTTTACAAGCATTACCGTTGGGCCTTGTAAAGTGGTTTCGGGGAATTTGTCGAGTTGCTCCAGTACATCGTAAATGCGATCGGCACCGAAAGAAATACCTACGCCCGAAACATCTTTCAAACCAAAAATTCCGGTAAGATCGTCATACCGTCCTCCACCACAAATCGATCCCATTTGAGCATCGTTTGCTTTTACCTCAATAATACATCCGGTGTAGTAGTTCAGACCCCGTGCCAATGCCAGATCGAACTCCACATCATTCGTCATGTCGTAGTTTTTTAAATAGGCCAGCACGGTATCAATTTCCTTTTTTCCTTCAACAGCTGCCTCGTTGCTTTCGAATAGCTGTACCAGTTTATTAAGCTTCTCTGCATTGGAACCTTTCAGTTCAATTATTGGAATTACTTTTTCTACATCGTCTGAAGTTAGGCCGGCTTGTATTAGCTCTTCCCGCACTTTATCAATTCCAATTTTGTCCAGCTTATCAATTGAAACTGTAATGGCAGTAATGAGTTCGGGTTTCCCCACCAATTCGGCAATTGCAGTTAAAAGCTTGCGACTGTTAAGTTTTACTGTTACATTTATTCCCAGTCGTTTAAATACTTCATCAATAATCATTACCAATTCGGCTTCGTGCACGAGTGCGTTGCTACCAATTACATCGGCATCGCATTGCATAAATTCACGGTAGCGCCCTTTTTGTGGTCTATCTGCACGCCAAACAGGTTGAATTTGGAAACGTTTAAATGGAAATGTAATATCGTTGCGGTTTTGAACTACGTACCGTGCAAAGGGGACTGTAAGGTCGTAACGCAGACCTTTTTCGGCAATTTGTGAGGTTAGTTTATTAATGTTTTTTGTGTTCCAGTGTTCGGGATTCGCTTTTTTTGCAAAATCGCCGGAATTAAGAATTTTAAAAAGTAATTTATCTCCCTCTTCGCCGTATTTGCCCATTAGTGTAGAGAGTAATTCCATAGAAGGTGTTTCAATGGGCTGAAAACCATATAGTTTGTATACATCGCGAATGGTTTCGAAAATATAGTTGCGTCGTGCCATTTCTAACGGACTAAAATCGCGGGTTCCTTTAGGAATAGATACTTTTTGTGCCATAATCAATAATTTAAGAGGCAAAATTAGTGGTTTTTCGTGAGAAAACGAATATGTGATGCACATCCTTGTGGTTAGGCCGGGGCTAATTGCTATTTTTCTATAGTACACAAGTGGTAACTTTATTTGGGCAAGCAGAGGCAATAGTCGGCCGTGTTTATCTAGTTCAAACAATATCTACGTAAGTGTGTTTTTAAAGGTGCTGGGTCGTATAATGGCTGATTATTTATTTAGTGCTTGCCCGAAAAGTCCAATTTCTGCTTTACGCCCTTTCTGAAAACAGTTATTTACGAAAGTAAACGCCTTGATTTTCAGAAAGGCCAAGCCTTGAACTTGAACTTTTCAA
>JAQICA010000094.1 GCA_027858775.1 Salinivirgaceae bacterium
TTGCGAATTTTTCTTGAAACGCTTCGTAGCTCTTAAATTGCTTGCGAATAGCTTCGGCTACTTCGCCTTTAAAATCTGTACCACCAGGACTCATAAATGTCCAATATAAATAGTGACTGTAGTAACCTCCACCATTGTTGCGAATACCATTCCCATAAAGATCAATTTCGGCAAACATCGAAATTAGCGGCAGCTCTTGCAGATTATTCTCCTCGATGGTCATATTTGTTTTCTTCGTATATCCTTTATGATGTTTGCTATGATGGGTTTCCATTGTCTTTGCGTCGATATATGGCTCCAATGCATTGTACTCATAGGCAAGATCAGGCAGTTCATAAGGATAAACAAGATGATATTCGGGCAAGTATTTAAGCACAGTAACCAATTCACTTGGGATTTGTACAGTAGATTTTTCTTGCTCCTTATCAGAATTATTAGTTTTTGCCTGCTCTCCTGTGTTACAGGCTGTAAATAAAACAATTGCAAATAATGTAGTTACGATCAATTTCATATTTTTTAGGTTTTGGTTATATGTGTACTACAACTAATACAACGAATTGTTTGTTTTATACTATTCTTTCTGAGTATGGGTATTAATAGTTGCATATTTCAAATCGCAAATGTGTTAAAACGTGATTTTTAGCTATTAAAAAGGAAAACTAACCAACGACAAAAATCCTATAGAAATAAGAAAATCAATCAACAATAACTTGGAAAAAAAATTAAAAAAAACACCAACCACGTAAAACCACCCGTTTGAATTTAATAGTTATATCGTATATTGTGTTTTTCAGGTATTCGCACCTTATACTTTTATTAAACATGATATGTATTACCATTTTAGGGACACGGGATAAAATAATAACCGGAGCCCAGCGAAGGTTGACAAAGTCAAAATCAACGCAATATATTATGCATAAAAGCGGACAATCAAAATAAAATATTACCGATTTTACTCAAATAAACTGAAATGAAAAGGTTTAGGTTGAATTTAAAATCAATAAAAAACGAAATATATGAGTTGGAAAAACATTAAGTTACGTGGCAAATTCATAATTGCATTCGGGTTAGTACTTGGATTACTTTCGCTGGTAGCAGTTTGGTCAATTTCAGGAATTGGAGGTATCGTAGAAAATGCAGGAGAAGTGATTGAAGGCAATGAGCTGCGCACAAATATGAACGAAAAGTATGTGCAACACTTGCTGTGGGCAGAAAAAATTGCAACATTACTAACTGACGATGAAAAGGCAGAACTTAGGGTGCAAACCGATCATTTCAAATGTAAGTTTGGACAATGGTACTATGGCGAAGGCAGAAAAAGAGCAGAAGATATTGCTCCTGAATTAAAACCAATACTGGCAAAGTTTGAACGCCCACATAATGAATTGCACGAATCGGCTATCAAAATCAAAAATGTATTTCAACAAGCCGACCAATCGCTAAGCGCCAAACTACGTGAAGCAAAGAGCGACCATCTAACATGGGCTCACCAAGTGAAAGATTACGTGGTTAATGCCGTACAAGTAGACAGAATAGATGTTACTAAAGACCCCCGAATTTGCGCATTCGGAAAGTGGTACTTTTCCGATGAAATGACAAATTTCAAGCAACAACACCCTGAATTTGCTTCTATTGCACGAGAAATTGAAATTCCGCACGAAAAGTTACACAATAGTATTTACACATTGGAATCGTATTTTTCGCAAGGGCAAATTGGTGCTGCCAAAAATTACTACATGAGCACCTTAAAACCACAAACCTATGAAGTAATTGATGTATTAGATAAGATGATTGCGTGGAACGATAAACGGGTAGCGGGAATGCGCAAAGCCAATGAGATATATAACAATGAGACACAAAAGAAACTGGCTGAAATGGGAAAGCTTTTTAACGAAGTTATTACAGAGTCGGGAAATTATTTAATGACTGATCAGGTTATGCTCGACCAGGCTTCAAGTACCCGATCAGGTGTGATTTCATTAAGTATTATTGCATTACTAGTCGGAATTGCATTGGCCATAATTATTGCAATGGGCATTATCAGACCATTAACCAAAGGAATGGTGTTTGCCAAAGAGATAAGTGGTGGCAACCTGATGGCAGAAATCGATGTGTATCAGGAAGATGAGATAGGTGAATTAGCTCAGGCTATGCGCGAAATGGTCGATAAATTAAAATCAATCATTAATAGTATTATAGCCGGCTCAGAAAACATTGCATCTGCAAGTCAGCAAATGAGCAGCAGCTCCCAGCAAATGTCGCAAGGCGCCAGCGAGCAAGCCTCATCGGCTGAGGAGGTTTCCTCTTCGATGGAAGAAATGGCATCGAACATTCAGCAAAATACCGATAATGCCAACGAAACAGAGAAAATCTCCTCAAAAGCAGCGGAAGAAGTATCACAAAGCAATAAATCGGTTAAGCAAACGGTAGATTCGATGAAAAACATCGCACAAAAAATCACTATTATCACTGAAATTGCGAGACAAACAAATATATTAGCTCTCAACGCTGCGGTAGAAGCAGCAAGAGCCGGAGAGCATGGAAAAGGTTTTGCTGTGGTAGCAGAAGAAGTTCGGAAACTTGCAGCCCGAAGTCAAGAAGCCGCCAAAGAAATAGAAGAAACCAGTCGGAGTAGTGTAGATATTGCAGTAAAATCGGGGGAAATGTTGGAAGCAATTGTGCCCGATATTCAAAAAACGGCTCGTTTGGTACAGGAAATTTCGGCTGCCAATAACGAAATGACTGGCGGTGCAGAACAGGTAAACGGTGCATTGCAGCAGCTTAATCAAGTAACTCAGCAAAATGCAGCAGCATCGGAAGAGTTGGCAACAAGCAGCGAAGAGCTCTCGAGCCAGGCAGAAGAGTTAAAAACGACCGTTAGCTTTTTTAGTACAGGCAGCGAAAACAGAAGCAAAACAAAAACAGCCAGAAAAAAACCACCGATAGCAAAAACACAATCGCACCAGACAGGTGCCGACAAAGGAATTGCTCTAAAAATGGATAACGACGATGAATTTCATAATTTTTAAGTTACACGAAAAAGTCGACAAGGGTTCCTAAAGAGGGCTCGATTGAAAAATAAATAAAAAGCAAGATGCACACTCCTCTCTCATGTGTATCTTGCTTTTATTATTTACACCCAAATTGAGCGATTTTCGCTCACGATAAAGAAATTGTAAGGTTTTTACCTCACCTATTCGGTGAAAACCGACAATTTCTAAATCGGGGTTAAACCTAAGTAAAGCGCTTTTTCAC
>JAQICA010000096.1 GCA_027858775.1 Salinivirgaceae bacterium
CAATAACTTGCTCGATAAATAGCGTGCTAAAATAGTCGCCGTATTATAATGGTGTAATGTAATCTGCTCAAAAAGCAAACTATTCGTGTTATTTGCAAATAGCTTTTCTCACACTTAAATTCTACAAGGATTTGTTTTTTTAGGTTCAAAATCCCTGGGGAATTTAGGTTAACCCCGACTTACATGTAAATGGTATCGATTCGGCGTGGCATTATTATCCACAGAACGATGTATACAATAACCCCCGGGAAAGCCACACTGAATAAAGAAATTAGCAGGTAAATTAAGCGAACCAATCCCTTGTCCCAGCCAAAATATTCGGCAATGCCGGCGCATACTCCTGCAATAACCTGATCATTCGATAGTAAAAGTCGTTTTTTCATCGTGCTTGTGTATTCAAATTAGGAACGCAAAATAATAAAATTTTTGTCGAGTTTTAAAATGTGAAGAACATTAAAGCTTTACATTAACATTTTCACCTTGCATTTGTGTGATTTTTTTGTGTACATTAGTGCAATAAAATAGTTTTGTGTATAGTGGAGGAGATTCAGAGTGGTTCGATTTATTTGTTTTTTCTAGTTGTTTAAATTATTGTGTGTTATGAGGCTTTTCGCTTTAATTGTTTTTATCTCATTATTGTTTCTTTCATGTAAAAACCGCATAGTCGATATTCATATCATTGAAACGACCGATCTTCACGGACATTTTTATAATTACGACTTTTCCCGCGACACAGCTCGAACGGGCAGTCTCGGTCAAGTTGCATATTTTGTCGATAGCTTGCGAAAACAAAACAAAAGTATTCTACTATTGGATAATGGCGATATATTGCAAGGCGATCCTACTGTTTATTATTCAAATTTTGTACAGAAAACCGGTAGTCATCTTGTATCGCGTATGTTAAAAGATCTTGGATTTGAGGCAGCGACGGTGGGGAATCATGATATTGAGGCCGGTTCGGATGTGTATTCGCAATTTATGCACGATGAACTTTTGCCCTGGCTTGGAGCTAATGTCGTAAATAAGGCGTCTGGTGAGCCAGCTTTTAAGCCGTATGTGATTCTGGAAAAGCAGGGTGTGAAAATTGCTATTATGGGACTCACATCACCGGGAGTACCAACATGGTTGCCAGAAAAATTGTATCGGAGGCTCGAGTTTAAAGATATGGTGACGACAGCAAAGAAATTTATGCCTGAAGTTCAAGACCAAAATCCCGATATCGTGATAGGGCTTTTTCATGCCGGGCTTGATCCGACTTACAATGGGTATTCCAAAAATGATGAACTTAATCCAAACGCCACCATCTCTATTGTGGAGCAAGTGCCGGGATTCGATGTGGTTTTTGCCGGACACGACCATAAAGCAATTGTTCGTAAAGTGCCCGATAAAAATGGAAAAACTGTGCTGGTAGTTAATGGGGGAAGCCACGGTAAATCGGTGGGCCATGTGAAAATTCAATTCGATAAAAGCAAAAATCAGGTAGTGAAAAAAGATGCCGTAATTGAAGATGTTCGGCATTTACCTGTATTGGACGACTTTGCTAACAAATACTCCCCGTATCTCGATAGCGTTAAAGAATATTTTGCCCAGCCAGTTGGGCAATTAGCTACAGAACTTTGTCCCCAAGAAGCTTTGTTTGGGCCGTCTCGTTTCATGCAGTTTATTCACGACGTACAATTAACCTCTACAGATGCAGATATTTCCTTTTCGGCTCCACTTCAAATAAACTCTTGCATTCCGGCAGGAACAATTACCCGAAGTGATGTGTTTTCAATCTACAGATTCGAAAATTATTTGGCTACATTAAATATGACTTTAGTTGAAGTTGATGCGTATCTTGAATATGCCGTTTCGCAGTGGTTCAATACAATGACCAATGATAGTGACGAGTTATTGGTATATAGTGACGATCAAAAATTGAAAAATCCATATTTTAATTTTAGTTCAGCCGCCGGCCTCAAGTATGTAGTAGATGTTTCGAAACCCAATGGTAATAAAGTCGAAATAGTTAAGGACAAAAAATTGTTTTCCACCTATAACGATACTTTACGTGTTACAGTAAATTCGTATCGGCTCGTAGGGGGAGGAGGGCATTTGCCCAGAGGAGTGTCTATTGATAGAGTCGAACTGAAAAATAGAAATGTATGGGTATCAGATGAGCCAATCAAATCTCTTATTATTAAATATTTTGAAAAACATGGTGAGGTAAGTGTTAAAAATGCGAAAAACTGGACTGTTTTGCCTGAATTGTGGAAATCGAAGGCCGTTGGTAGAGAAAAACAGGCATTTTATCGTTAATATATAAAGGTTGATTATGTGTTTGATGATCAATTATGTGGTTAATGCGAAAGAAAAGGATCGTGTTAGGCTTTTTTTAATTTTGATAGGAAATTTCTAATTAAACCAAGGATAGGGACAATGCTGAAATTATGCTTTTTTATACTCTTCTTTTTTATATTTGTTGGCGGAGCAGTACACTCGCAAAACATAGATAGTCTTATGCAGGTTGCTGATACAGCCACGGGTAAGCATTTGTCCCGAGCTTATGGAGATGTGTCGAGTTATTACTGGCGGCGCAACCCTTTTATTAGTATGGATTATGCTAAAAAAGCATTTAGCGAAGCCCAAAAATTTCCCGAAGATACTACTCTATATATCGAAAGCCTGCACTTAATGGGCGATGCCTTTTGGTATAATAATAATATTGCTAACTCACTGGAATATGCTCTTGAGGTGCTCAATATGCAGGAGAAGATTGGCGACTCGTTGGGTATCGGCAAAACCCTCAATAATCTGGGGGTAATATATTCTAATCAAGGGAAAATTGATAAAGCATTGGAGATTTTACAGCGTTCGCTCGATATAAAGCTTGCCATTGGCGATCAGAAAACCATTGCTGCAAATTATAACAATATTGGTCAGGTATATTATAAATTGAATGAAGATTCAATTGCAATGGCTTTTTTCAAGCAAAGTGTAGCCATACGCAAACAAAATAAAGAACATGAAGACCTCATTAGTGGTTACAACAATATTGCTGCGGTTTATATGCGCGAGGACAATAATTCGCAGGCTGTTAAATACTTGAATAGAGCCTTCAGATTGACTGATTCGTTGGGTATTGTAAGTCAGAAGCCTGTAATTATGTTAAATTTGGGCGATGTGTTTTACGCCGAAAATGATAAGTTTAAGGCCTTTGAATGGTATGAGCGTGCATTGGATATTGCAAAGCAAATCGATAATTATGATATGCAATACTTGATTAATGAGCAGTTAGCCGAGGTGCATAAAAAAGAGGGTAATTATCAGGAAGCATTAAAATATAAGTCGGATGCGCTTGTAACAAGTGATTCCATTAAATCGCGCAATACAAATGCAAAAATAGAACAACTGCAATTTAAATACAATGCCCGACAGACTGAGTTAGAGAACCGATCGTTGAAACAGGAAAAGGAGCTGAGTCAATTAAAACTGGGTAAAGAACGCAATAAAATTCAGCTGCTTATTTTGCTTGCAGTATTAGCTTTGGTGGTTATTTTGTTGCTTATTAATAGGTATGCACTAAAGTTACGACATAATAAACACTTGAGACGCGAAGTGGAACTACGTACCCGTTCTCTCATGCGCGAAATTAACGAGCGCAAACGTCTCCAAAGTAGCCAGAAAGTAATTGGAGACCACTTCAATAGTATTTTCTCAACATCGCCACTGGGAATGGTAATGCTCGGGCAATCTTTAGAAATACAAATGGTTAATACTACATTTGCCGACATTACAGGAGCTAATAAAGAAGATTTGATTGGGAAGTCAATTAATTCTGTTATCCAGGATGTTGATTTTCAAAATGCTTTGCAACGTGCTTTTAGCGAGGCAGGTGGGAAATATAGTGGCGCCATAAGTATTGCCGGGCAGGAAACCAAACGGTATGTCAATATCTTTCTAAACCATTATAAATCGAAAGATAGCCAGAACAGCGAAAATACATTTGTAATTATTGAAGATGTATCGTCTGCCATTGAAGCTGAAAAACGCATTCGTCAAAGCGAAAAGCGCTTTCGCGATTTATCCGATTTGTTACCCCAAATGCTTGTAGAAACAGACAATGAGGCCAAGGTTGTTTATGCCAATAAAAACGCATTGGAGCATTTTGGTTTTCAGCAATCCGATATAGAAAAAGGGGTCTTCATTTTTGATTTGTTCGATGATAAAGACTCCAAACTTGTGCATCAGCGATGGGAAAACTACAGGTTGGGCAATGAAAAACAAATTACAAAGGAATATGATCTGCTGACCAAAAATGGGAAAAGACTGTCAGTGCTTGCAAGTATTAACCCCATTATCGATGGAGATGTGTTCGTTGGTTTCAGAGGCCTTTTAGTCGATATTAGTGAGCGAAAAGAGCGAGAGGAAGAGTTGATTAACGCCAAAAACAAGGCAGAGCAGGAGAATCAGATGAAAAATGATTTTCTCCAAAGCTTAAGTCATGAAATACGAACGCCTATGAACGGTATTCTTGGCTTTTCTGAATTAATAAAATATGAAGAAATGACCGAGGAGGAGCGGAATAATTATATCGATATTATTATTAACTCTTCCAACCAGTTGTTAAGTATTATTGATGATATTGTCGATCTCTCGCGCATAGAAACCGGCGAAATTGTTGTACACGAGCGGGAAGTTTCTCTTCAGCGGTTTTTCAACGATCTTATGATTTATTTTCACGGCTATATGGCCAATAGAAATGAGAATGTTACCCTTAGGTTAAATAATAAATTGCCATCATACATTGATAGTGTACTTCTTGCCGAGAAGCAAGTACAGCATATCATTTCCAATTTTGTGTACAATGCAATTAAGTACACCGATACAGGTTTTATTGAGATTGGCGTAGAACGAAAAGATAACAACTTGTTTTTTTATGTGAAAGATAGCGGACGCGGCATAAGTACTGATGAACAACGCCAAATTTTCGATCGCCTCTATCAAAAGGGATTGATGAGCAATCAGAGTAAGAAGGGAATTGGTTTGGGACTTGCTATTGCTAAAGGACTTGTTCATTTGTTAAAAGGAGAAATTGGCTTAGAGTCAAAAGAAGGAGAGGGGGCTACTTTTTATTTTACAGTTCCATATGCGCCTGTACAACGTGATGTGAAAGTGCGAACTGCCGGCACCAAAATGAATTACCCTAACTGGAGCGGTAAGCGCGTTTTAGTCGCAGAAGACGACATGAATAATTATTTATTCTTAGAACAATTGTTAAAAAAGACGCAAGCCGAAGTTGTTCATTTTGAAAATGGTAGTGAAGTAGTCGATTATCTTCGGGCTGAAAATCCAGCCGATTTGGTGTTGATGGATATTCAGATGCCCGTAATGAACGGATATGACGCAACTCGGGAAATTCGAACCTTTAATAGTACCATTCCAATCCTGGCACAAACGGCCAATGCTATGGTCGAAGATAAAGATAAAAGTATTGACGCTGGTTGTAACGATTATTTGGCTAAACCCATCAATAAAAGGGTCTTAATAAATAAAATCAGCGCACTAATTGAGTAGTCATGAAGTTACTGCTAACCACTAATTGGTTGCCGGGGTCATAGAATAATCTGATGGCCATGTTGATCTTTTTATTTTTAGCTGTGTAAAATGCTTTTAGAGAACGCTGCTATGCAGCCGTTTTTTGACTTGTTAAAAACGAAAATCCCTTCATCTTAGCCATCTTTTTATGCATGCCATCTCACCAGTGTATCTAAGGAATCGTATCATTTTTAGTTGTGTGCAGTAATGATGAATCAAAAAAAACCGACAGTTGCCGGTTTTATTAATAGCTCATATTTTTTCTACATTTCTCCACCCATTTCTCCGCCTTCTCCTTGCGGTTGTCCGCCATTCTTTTTGAAGTTATTAATTCGCCACGTAACGTTAAACATCACAATGGGAGATTTGTATTCATAAAGCCGATAGTTGTAAATGTCGGCTGCCCTGGTCGTAGCTTCGTGTTTTCCGGAGCTGAAGATGTCTCTCACCTGAAGCGTTAGTTGTAATTTTTTGTTGTAAAATGATTGCCTAATGGCACCATCAACTCTGTAATAGGCCGATTGCTCCTCTTGTGGCTCAATTTCAGGGCCGCTGTAACGCGGATTGAGCTGTATGCTGGTGTTATCGCCAATTGCAAATGTGTTGTTCAATCTTATATCGTAAGTGAAACCGTTTTCGTTAAAATCAGTTCCGTTGTACTCTCCTTCAACACGGTAATCGTACAAATTGGATGTGAGGTCTACATCCCACCACTTAAAAAACTTGGTGTTAAATGCAAATTCAACTCCTGTAGAATAGTCTTTCCCTAAGTTGAGTGGCTGGTTCATCATTATATTGCTACCTTCATCAAACTCGCTTGGAAACCACTCTATATTGTTTTGTGTGGTGCGGTGATAAATCTCGGTTGTAAGGGCACTTTCTCCAAAAGTAAATTGATGTGCCATTTCAAATGCATTTATATATTCCGGCTCCAGGTCGGGGTTTCCTTGTCTAACATTGAAGGCATCTGTCCATGTAATAAATGGTTCAAGATACCAGCCATGCGGACGATCTATTCTTCGGCTGTAACTACCCATCAACTGGTGTTGTTCGCTTAGCTTGTACGAAAAGTGCATCGTAGGAAAAAAGTCCCAGCGGTCAATCGAAGATTTGTCTCCGGTATTGGTTAGTTTTATCTCCCTGCCCGTATATTCTGTTCTTAACCCGAGTTGGTATCCAAACCCTCTGTATTCGCCTTTGCCCAATGCATACATTGCATGAATGTTTTGCAAGTAGGTTACGTCGTTGCTGTATTGAGCAATAAAAATATATGTTTCGTCAACCGGATCAAGATCATAAATTTCGTTTACCTCCGCCGAATTTCTGTAGCGCCCCTGAAAACCTGTCTCAAGCGTAAACTGTTCTGTAAAAGGTTGTGTGTAATCTAGTCGGTACCGAAGTCCTTGCGACGGTCCAAACTCCAATGATTTCTGACCACTTTCGATGCTGCCATCAGGGAAGGAAAGCTTGTTGATGTTTTCTTCAACTCCATCTCGGTTATAAAGCATTAATTGGGCATCTAAACGATGTTCTTTATTGCTGAATTGATGGGTGTAATTCGATTCAATAGAATAAAAGTCACCACCACGGCCGCCATCTTCAATGCTTGTATATTCCTGACTATAGTCCGTAGGTTCGTGTAGTTCCGTGAAATCGGTTTTTGTGTAGCCGTTGTGCTCCCGACTTCCGTAACGTGCAGCTACACTAAACACATCTTTATCGTTTGGGAACCATTCTATTCCTGCCCGGCCGCTGTAACGTTCTCCGCCACGTTCTCGTTCCCCATCAGCCAAAATTACTGTATCGGTATTGTAAAAACGGGTTTCCTTTTCGGTTGTGCCCGGCCACTTTCTAGTGTTGTAATCCATACCAATAAAATAGTTGAAATGCTCAGTGCGGTAATTTAGTAAAAAATCACCACCGTATTTTTCATCTAACCCTGCATTGGCATGAACTAAACCACTTACGCCCTCTAACGAACGTTTTTTTGTTATGATATTAATGATTCCCGCCGTTCCTTCCGGATCGTATTTGGCCGATGGATTTGTAATTATCTCAATGTCCTGAATGCTTCCTGCCGGAATTTGTTGTAAGGCTTCCGAGGCTTCCAGCACTGTAGGGCGGCCGTCGATGAGTACCGTAAAGTTACTATTTCCGCGTAAAGCCACATTTCCTTCAATATCAACTTTTACCGATGGAGCATTTTGCAGAACATCAACTGCCGACCCCGAAACAGATGTAAACTGCTTCGATACATGTAAAACTTTTTTGTCGATGTGGTAGTCTACAGCGTTTTTATTGCCCTCAACTACAACTTCTGCAAGTTCCTTGGAGTCCGAAAATAATTCGATTGTTCCAACATCCAGTTTGTTTTGTCCTTCTATCAGGGTAATGACTTGTGTGGTTGCATGGTAGCCCAGGAAATTCACTCGCAGCAAATAGCTTCCGGGCTCATTATGTTTTAAGCTGAAGATTCCGCTCATATCAGTAATTGATCCGGTAATTAGCGCGCTATCGGTTGTTTTTAGCAATTTTACCGTGGCATATTCCAATGTCTCATTGTTGCCTTTATCAGTTACTTTTCCCGTAATTGTGTAGGATCGCTCCAATGGCGTGATTGCAATACTTGTTAGTGATAGTGTCAGTGCTAATAATGTGAGTAGAATTGTTTTCGTTTGCATATATTTTGTTTCATGATTAACCCATTTTCCTAAGCAAAATATATGCCGCATTGCCCTGTAAGGAAGTATTATGAGATGTATTGAGAAAAAATAATGGAGCCACTTGTTTTATGCTATATTCAGATTGTTAACCATTATTTTTTGAACTGAACCACGGTAATGCCGGCTCCTCCAAATTCTATCTGCTCATCTTTGCAGCGCTGTACTTCGGGAAGTGTGTTGAGGTACTCACGTACAGCCTTTCGGAGAATTCCGCTTCCGGTACCATGTAATATTTTCACTTCATTAACATTTAGCATGATAGCTTCGTCAATGTAGTCGGTAATGATTTGCAAGGCTTCATCTACATACTTTCCCCGAATGTCGATCCCGGGCTTAAAATTGTTTTGTTTTTCGATTATGGTATTGCTCAAATTGCTGCTACCCCTTTTTTGTTGTTTCCGGCGCTCTTTTTTGCTTGTTCGTTCGAGCTTGTTCCGATCTACCGAAGTTATAAATGCACCAAATGCTATCACTGCATTTTTTTCGTTTAGTTCAATTACGTCTCCAATAGTATCTTGTCCCGCTATTCTTACTGCATCACCAATTTCAATTGTCTCCTTTTGCTGTTCCTCTATTTGCTCTTGTGTAACTTCAATGTTGTGCTTTTTAGTCGCATTTTTAAACCCCTTGATTCGTCTGTTCAATTGTTTATTTTGCGCTCCTGCATCTTTTTCTATCCTTGTCTTATCCTGTTCAAATTCTTTACGAATGGCTTTTGTCTTTTCTTTGTCTGCCTGAGCTTCTTTTATTTTCCGAATGGTATTTTCAACCAGTCGGTTCGAGTCGGCTAGCACTTTGTTGACGCGTTCTTTTGCCTCTTCTACAATTTCGGTACGCAATTTTTGCGTTTTGTCCAGCTCGGTTGCTTGTTGATTTACTAATTTTTCCAGTTCTTTTTCTTGTTTCTTAATGGCTTGCCGTTTTTCTTCATAGTATTTTTTATCACGCATTATTTCACGTAAGTGCTTATCGAAACTTGCCTGATCTGTGCCGGCACGGCTGCGCGCATCGGTTATTACATCACTGGGCAAGCCCGATTTGTGTGCTATTTCTATGGCAAATGAACTTCCGGGTTTTCCGGTTTCGAGTTTGTAAATCGGTTCAATTTTAGCCGTATCAAACAGCATTGCGCCATTAAGTAAGCCATCGTTATTGGCTGCATAGTGTTTCAGATTGCTGTAATGTGTTGTAATGATGCCAAATATGCCTTTTTCTCGAAATTGGTCGAGAACCGCTTCAGCTATTGCGCCTCCGATAAGGGGTTCGGTGCCACTCCCGAATTCATCGATTAAAATTAAGGTTTGCGGATTGGCATGTTTGAGCATATATTTCATATGCATTAAATGCGAACTGTATGTACTTAGATCATTATCAATAGATTGGTCGTCGCCAATGTCAATAAACATCCGGTCGAATATGCCCGCCGTAGCATCTTGCGAAACGGGTATCAGTAAGCCACACTGTAGCATGTATTGAAGTAACCCGGCGGTTTTCATGGCCACCGATTTTCCTCCGGCGTTGGGTCCTGAAATCAATAAAATTCTTTCCTGTTTATCGAGAATAATATCGTTGGCCACAACCTTGCGATCTGTTCCTTTGAAACTTAGCGCAAGTAGAGGGTTTACTGCTTTTCTGAAACGCATTACTGCATTATTGTCTATCGGTATCGCAATAGCGTTGAGCTCCTTGGCTAATAGTGCTTTGGCTCTTATGAAATCGAAAACGGCTAACTTGTTGTAAGACGCTATCAAATCGGGGATGTAGGGTCTGATATCGTCGGCCAGTGCTTTCAGAATGGCAATTATTTCGCGCTTTTCACGATATTCGGCATCGCGTATTTCGTTATTTATCTGAATTATTGTGTTGGGTTCAATGTACACTGTTTGTCCCGTAGCCGATTCATCGTGGATAATTCCATTTATTTTTCGGCGGAACGATGATTTTATGGGTAGCATCAATCTGCCATCGCGTATTACAATTTGTGCTTCGTCGTCGGTGTAGCCTTTTTGCATAGCATCTTTCAATATGCTCTGCATCTGTTTCGATACACGGCCGCGTTCATTGTTCAGAAAACTTCTGATGCTCTGCAATTCTTGCGAAGCATTGTCTTTTATACGTCCTGTAGAAGTGATAATTTGGTCGATGCGGTCGAACAAAAAAGGGAAGAGATGGAACGATTGGGCGAGTTGTGCCAATTCGGAGTATTTTTCGTTAAGGTCATCTGTAAACCATTTGCTAATGCTCCGCATGGTTTGCATCGATTTACGAAGCTTTACCACTTCACTTGTTTCGGGGAACATACCTTCGGGTTTAAGCCGCTGTAAGGTTTCCCGCAAATCGTAGTAATTGTCGGCCGGGAAACTTTTTTCTTCATCCAAAAGGCTTTTGTATTCGGCAGTTTGCCTGATGTGCAGGGTTACCTGCTTGTAATTATTCGAAAAATGCATTTGTCCAACTATCCCTTCGCCCAAATTGCTGATGCAAAGTGAACTTAGTTTTTTGCGTAAAATGTCGAACCCGATTTACTCTTATATTTTTTCTGGATAATTCACGTGTAAATTGATTATTTTTTACAAAAATAGAAAAGAGTTCAGGTAAATATTACTGCGATCCAATTATTTTTTATTTTCATTGTATGTTGGCAATATATTTTAGTAGAATGCGATTTAGTTAGTTAATATCAATTGTTTTATAAACCATTAAATATAATTGATTGTTTATTCAATTCCTTGCATTAATTTTGCGCCATGAATTTTGTCAAATCAACCTTTTTCACACATCATTTCGCCAATGGAATCCGTCTGATTCATTTACCATCGGCTTCCTCTGTGGCGCATTGTGGTGTGGTAATTAATGCCGGTACGCGCGACGAGTTAGAAAATGAGCATGGCATGGCTCATTTGCTTGAACATATGGCGTTTAAAGGAACCACCAATCGTAAAGCTTTTCATATTATTGGACGTATTGAAGATGTTGGCGGTGAAATTGATGCCTATACAACAAAAGAACTTACGTGTTACTATTCATCATTTCTAAGCAGACATTACAAACGAACACTGGAGCTCCTTGCCGATATTACTTTTAATGCAGTGTTTCCTGAAAAGGAAATAGAGAAAGAAAAAAACGTTGTTGTTGAGGAAATTCAAATGTATAATGATAGTCCGGCAGAGTTGATTTTCGACGATTTTGAGGAATTATTGTTTGCAAATCACCCAATTGGACGCAACACCCTGGGCACACCTGAATCAGTCCAGTCGCTTCAGCGCTCTACAATTCGAGGTTTTCGTAGTCGTATGTACAATACCGACCAAATGGTTATTTGCTCCGTAGGAAATATCGATCCTGAAAAGTTGGTTAAAATAGGCGAACAGTTTTTTGGATCGCAACCAGCTAATTTCCGTACAGGTCACCTGCGCTCTGTGCCCGAACCCGGTGTTTTTCATGCTACAATGGATAAAGATACCAATCAGGCACACTGTATTGCCGGAATGGGAGCGTTGCACCATGCACATCCGTTAAAGTATCCCTTAAAATTAGTTTCGAACATGCTTGGCGGGCCAGCAATGAACTCGCGTCTTAATCGGGTGCTGCGCGAGAATAAAGGACTGGTCTATCATGTAGAATCTTTTTATTCTTCCTACTCCGATTCTGGCTTAATTGGGTTTTACTTAGGATCCGATAAGCAAAAAATTCAGAAGGGTCTGAAGGCCATTCAAAAAGAGTTGCTTTTGCTGAAAACGAAAAAGCAAGGGGTTTTACAGATGTCCAGAGCTCGGAATCAGCTCATGGGGCAAGTTGCTATTGCATCTGAAAATTACAGCAACCTGATGCTCGCCATGGGAAAAAGTATGTTGTTTTTTAATACTGCCGATACCGTACCGGAAATTATTGCCCGTATCGAACGCATTACTGCCGAGGAGGTGCTCGAAGTTAGTAATTTAGTTTTCGATTTAGATCGACTTTCTACATTAACTTATTCCTGATGTTTAATAACAACTTTAACAAATTGGATGATTATATCCGACAGCATTCATCACCTGAAAGCGAATTACTTCAGGAGTTGAGTCGGCAAACTCACCTGAAAGTTATGCGTCCGCGTATGCTCTCTGAACATATCCAGGGGCGTGTTTTATCTATGTTGAGCAGAATGATTGTTCCACAAAATATTCTTGAGATCGGAACATTTACCGGCTATTCTGCTTTGTGTCTCGCCGAAGGCCTGGCAAAGCAGGGGCGACTTTTTACATATGATGTGAACGATGAAATTGAGGAATTTACCCGTTCGTTTATTGAGAAAAGCTCGTTTGCCGATCAAATAATCTATAAAATAGCCGATGCCCGTGATGCGTTACCCAAACTCGATGTAATGTTCGATCTGGCATTTATCGATGGCGATAAACGGCAATACCCCGGATATTTTAAATTGGTACTGCCAAAGCTGCGTAAAGGGGGTTTTATAATTGCCGATAATGTGCTGTGGAGTGAAAAGGTGATTGATGAAAGTGCTCATAATGATCCCTATACAAAAGGGGTTCTCGATTTTAATCGCATGGTTACCCAAAGCGATGAAGTGGAAAATGTAATTTTCCCGTTTCGAGATGGATTGATGGTTTTGCAGAAAAAATAATTCTTAACAGAAACCTGAAAAAGAAAAAAGTTGTTCGTACTTGCCCGAAAGGTGCAATTTGTGCGTTGCGCTTTTTCTGAAAACAGTTATCCCGGGAATCGGGACAACTGTTTTTTTTAAGATGTTTATAACGAGGCTGTTGAAGTTTTATTACCCACAATTAGATACTGTCTGTAAAGTCGGAGTATCCAGTGAATAAGCTTCATTTTCAAGGCTTTCGAAACTCAAAACCGTTGAGTCCGCGATTCATCGGGATGATACGGGTTTAAGTTATGAGTAGCGCAGAAAATGGAGAATCAGTGCCAGCACGAAAACCACCTGTTTTTTGGTGTGCCCAGTAATGAAACTTCAAGAACAAGGCTTGGCC
>JAQICA010000115.1 GCA_027858775.1 Salinivirgaceae bacterium
ACATTAACGGGAAATCCGGCCAGAACACCATTGGGCATACCAAAATGGCCAATGGTTAAGTGAGGCTCCCTGCTGGAAATAACCAGATCTTCAAATACAAATTCGGCCAATTCAACCTCATCACTAAGAGCAACGGTCATACCCCCATGCAGTCGGGCGCTCGGGGTATACTCGTGGCCTTCTTTTTCTATCTGAACGCTGGAGTTCTGCGCCAGCGTTAACTGTGCTGCCCACAGATCGGCCTGCATTGTTTCCAGTGTTTCAATGGCAAACGTCATATCTCCACTGTCGCCTACAATACCCTCGTACCCGAAAGTTTGGTCCTCTTGAGCAATTGGTAGTCTAATTTGCCCGGCAAACTGAAAACTATTAAAATTATTCTTCATTAACGAAAAGCCTAATTCATCAAGTGAAAATTGCCATCCACCCAAATCGCCCTGCTCAAGTCCAATAATATTGGCCGCAAATAAATTTCCGGTAATACCATTATTATCGATAATCAACCCCTCGGCGCCCAGCGTCAAGCCCTCTGCACTATTCGAGAACTGTTCCGGCAATTGCACCGAAAAGGAATGAATGTACACCCCACGCCATAAATTGGCCATGTCTGTATTGTAACTACCTTCAAAGAAACCATCTGGAAAGGATTGATTTTCGGGGTTATCAAAATCGCTCATGTCGAGCATTGTTTCGCCTGTTGAAAAGGTCATATCAGGCAATCCACTAATCTGGAAATCGGGAAGATCGATTCCGGCCATTATATTATTCAAATCTTCAAAGGATACTAAGAATTCTCCAACTAGAGGCAAGCTTGGTTCTGGCGTTCCATCCGGCAAAACCGGAATGAGTAATTCATTATTAAAAATCAGCTCTCCTCCTATGGTTGTGGATTCGTACCCATTGCAATTCCATTGAACCAGTGTTTCATCTTGCTTTAACTTTAATGTAAAACCGCCAATGTCTAGCGCTCGATCTTGAATCATTTTTAGCTGAGCAGTTTGAATACCATTTTTGGTTATGCGAACATTATCGGCATATAACCCAACCCGCTCATTGGCCCCCGGCAGCTCAATGGTCATGTAAGCGCTAATCCATCCACCTCCGGCATCTATTCGTAAGTTGTCGAGCACGATAGTAAAATCCACACCTCCAATATTTTTATGCAATCCAATGGGGAGTTGGTATATTCGATCGGCAGATAAAAAACCTACATACCGGTTATTTTCTTCCACAACCCTTTTAAGCATATCAATGTATTGATTCAAATCCATCTCGGATGTGTCGTGTTCCGGAAAATCGTTCTCTGAATAACAAATAGCCGGAAGCCCCGCTTCAAAAGGAGAAATTGTTTCAGCCCCATTGAGTTTCAATGCGAAAAACAAGGTAATAAGTAGCCAACTAAAGTTTTTACTATTCATGACTAGTGTTTTTTCTTATGAATTTATGCTGTATACGGTAACTATATGATAAGCGAAATTGTAGATTTTTCTGTGTATCGAGCCCGGTATAACTTTTTGTATGATAATACCCCCCGGTGAAAGCAATTTGGTGAACCTTCTTAACAGCCATAGATAACATTAATCGTGCGTTTCCGTTTAAATTTGAACGTTTACCATTATTCCAACTGCGGTTAATGCTTCCTTGAAGTGAGCCCCGCAACATTTTATCAAAAAATGTTGTTCCAATACGCATCACGGGACCTGTGGTAAATTGGTCGCTCATTGATCGCACAAACGAATTATACACCGATGCGGCTAAGGTAAAACCGGTTTTTGTAAATGTAAGTGTATGAGAAATGGTACTATTCATAAGGTATGTTTCCTGGCCTCCCTCATCCTGCGAACTTCCGGAAGTATTGCCCGAAATATTTAATGAAGTAGACTGCACACGGCCTTCTTGTTGTAAATTATAGGCTCCGGAAAGTGAAAGCGATTGATTTATTTGCCTGTAATTCAGGGTATCCATTAGCTCAACAGGCTGCTCATTATTAATGAAATCGAAATTAGACCGCATGTTGGAAAACGATTGAAAACTACTATAAGAGCCATTCAGTGATATATTATCATTAGGCATTGCAGACAAATTCAGTGATCCTGCCAGGCGCTTATTCGTCATCATATTATCGAGCGACAAATTATCACGTTCCAGTCCTATATTGAGGCTCACGTTTAAGCGTCCTTCATAAAGTTTGGTGGTATTTAGCAAAGTAAGCTGTTGCAGATCGTTATTTGTATAGTATGCACCCAAAGTTTCGTAGCCGGGATCGACATGTTTATATTGCACCCCAATTGAAGTTTTCTTTAACATATACCTAATTTTCCCACCATACGCATTATAGCCTCTGGTTGTTTTATTCGACGGAAAGAGCAGAAAATCATCGTTGTACAATTGCTGCGTGCTCGTGACATCGTTGGTTAAAATACTGTGTCCGAATTCAACAGACACATGCCAGTTTTGAGCAATTGTATACCCGCCATTAAAAGCAACAGCAAAATTTTCTTTTGGAGCAATACCGAGACTGTCCGGGAAAGCACTAACAGAGTGCCTAAAATCCCAGGCATAAATACCGGAGGTTGCAAGGCTAACCTTTCCCTGATTATATTTGAGATCATAACTATAAAACCTTCGATCGTAGGTAGGAAGAACATAATTAGCAGAATCGTAGTCTACAGCTTTCGTTAGCCGGCCATAAACCACTGTTGTTTCCACCGGGATGGTTTCTGGAGCGACGGTAAAGCCAACTCCCAAAAACTGGTGCCCGGACAATGTATAGGGAGAAAAGCTGAGTGAATTATATCCAAAATATGCAGTAAGCCATTTATAATGGGGCTGGGTTCCAAAACGATTATAATCAAATGGATGTGAATAATCTTCTTGTTTATTGGTGTACGAAAATTGGAAAGGAAAATCGATACTGTAAATTTTGGCGTTTACTTGTCCATTGATCAGTAAGCCATACTGATCGGCAAAACGCAACGAATCGACAAACCGATAATTGAAAAACTGATCGAACCGGAGCTGGCCTTGCACCTCCAACGGATCGCTTTTTAGAATGGCTTCAACATCCTGTCCCCTCGCTAAAAAAGGCGCACCAACACATAAAAAAACAATAACCCTGGTAATATAGCTGCGTAACATTGAGACAAAAATAATTATTCTGAAAATTAGCCAATTACAGGCTCACCAACAGATATAATTAACCTCAAGTGCCACATTTGCATTTGTATGTGGCACTTGAGGTTAAAGATTAGTTTTTCAAGAGTTTCGCTGTATGATTGTTGCAAATAAAGTAGTATACACCGTTTCCAAAATCAGACATATCTATCATAAGTTCATTCCGACTGGTTATTCCTTCGCAAACCACCTGTCCGCTAACGTCTACCACACGGTAGTTTTGTCCGGCAGCGACATCTGATATCATAAAAATGTTTGAAGATGGGTTAGGTGCTACTTGCAGCTGTTTTTTGGCAAGATTATCATGTACCCCGGCAAGATTAAAGATAATAGGATTGTTTTCGGCCGTTTCATAATTATATAAAGCGTTCATTGCCACTAAACCATCGTATTCACACACCATTATTTTGTAATCTACACCTGCCTCAAAGCCTCTTAAATCTAACGGATTAAAATTTGTTGCTCCTATAACATACCATCCATCAATGGACGTGGCTTCCTGAAACACTTGGCTGTAAACAGGATTGAACCTCTGTCCGTCCAGATTTGGCAATTCGGCCTCTAAATTGCTGGTAATAATAACTGCTCGTCCCAAACCATTGCCTTCCGTAAAGCTCAATAAAAAATCTCCATCTACTTCCGGATCTTCTTCAAGCACAAGGTTGCTGACCTGTTCCGTAGGGCGAACCATTGTGAAAATAAATTGCGGGCCATAATTTGTATTATATGCTATAAGCTCATTTTCCTCATCTTCGTTGTACTCATATGCAGCTATGGTATAGCTTTGATTGCTGTTAAGTCCGGAAATAGTTACATTGGTTTCATTCCCATTATAAACACAGAACCATTCGCCCACAGCAGATCCGGCACCATATTCGGTATTACCAGTATAAAACTCGTTGTCATTAACAGGCAAAGTAGCTGTTCCTTCCGACATAAATATGGCTCTTCCTGTTCCGTTTCCGGGAGTAATTGTAAAGTCGGTATGATATTCACCAACCGTGTCTGCATTAACTGATGCTTGTGTGTCGGGTGGTGTAATTGCCGATAGATTAAATAGAATGGGATTATTTTCGGCTGTTTCATAGTTATATAAAGCAAATTGTGAACTGCCATCATGCGCACACACCATAATTTTGTAATCCACGCCTGTCTCAAAACCGGTAATATCAGTAGAATTGTCATACGGCACATCGAACACATACCAACCATCAACCTGTGTGTTTGCCTGAAAGCCGTCAAACAGGATAGAAGTAAAACCCCGTCCATCGATATTGGGCACAGGTGCATCCATATCGGTTGTAATTAAAACAGTATGCGCAGAACCATTACCCTCTGTAAATTCTAATGAGTACCTTCCATCCACGTATGTATCTTCTTCTAGCACAAGGTTGCTGGCCTGCTCTGTTGGGCGAATTAATGTGAAAATCGTTTGGTGCGAATAATCAGCATTATATGAAATCAGATCAAAATCTGCATCTTCATTATACTCTAAAGCGGCAATTCTGTAGGATTGATCATTATCGAGTCCGGCAACGCTAACAGAGGCCGCATCGCCACGGTAAACGCAAAACCATTCGCCTACGGCAGAGCCCTGTCCAAATTGAGTGTCGCCATCATAAAATTCGTTATTACTTACGGTTAGCGGGGTAGTTCCTTCGGTCATAAAAACGGCTCTTCCCATGCCACTTCCGGCAGTCAAAGAAAGTTCTGTATGAAATTCACCTGTGGAGTCTACCTGAAAATTACACTGCATAAAGGGAGTCTCCACTTCGTGAACTTCCATTTCCCATACTTCGTTTAAGTATATAAATTCCGGATACGACACCTCAGGGTCGAGTGTTACGCCCCCAACAACATGGATAAATTCCTGATTTTTAAACAAGATGGGAGAACGAAGTTCACCATACCCACTTCCAAATTCATTAAGCACAGTAATATCTCCAGGTAAATCGGGATCGTAAACCAACACATTTTCCGCGTCAATATTACCGCCAATAATATAAGCTTTATTCTCCATTGCAACAGCTTTACTATAATGTCGATTTTGTAATTCAGAATGCGAAAATATGCGCTCAACCCAGGTGTCGGAATAAGAGATGTATTCATTTAAGTTACTGTACTGAGTAGTTCCCGCGATTCCACTGCACACGAATCCACTGCTTCCGATGGCAAAACCGGTAGCATGCCCCAAGGCATCCGGATAATCGGCAACTTGAGTCCACGTGTCCGTGTTTGGATTATATTTATACATATCGGAGAAGTTGGTCGAGTAATTTTGCGTTCCGGTTCCTACATATGCTTTACCATTAATTACAAATGATACGGCACCATAGCGCTTGTCTCCGGGAAAATCGGCAATTTGCGTCCAACCCGTTATCGGCTCAAACTTATAAAAATCCTTAAAAATAGTGTCATTGCCAATTCCCAAACCTACAAACGCAGATCCATAAATAACAAAACTTGTTGCGTAAGCACGTGCGCCTCCGGGAAACTCATCTGTGGCTGTCCAGATGTCGTTGTCGTCATCGTACTCGTAAAAATCCTCTAAATACTGATTAGATCCATCTGCCTGCCCTAACCCCAGAAAAGAGTAACTGTTAATTGTAAATGCAACCCCTCCATTTCGCGCATCTCCGGAAAAGTCATTCAGTTGCGTCCAGGTGTTCTGTCCGTGCGCCTGCAATAGCGCAGCTAAAGAAAGAAATAGCGTAATAATTTTTGTTTTCATCTGTTAATAATTTTGATTTTAATGATCAGATGGAGCTCACCATGACAAATAAAATAAGGAACCAACTCTGTTTTTTAGTTATTTTACAATCATTGTGGTACGAGATAAATTAAGTGTCATGGCTCGGTTCATCTGTTAATAATTTTGATTTTTGTATTCTATGAAACGAAGATGAGTTTTAATCCATCGCATGTTTCATAATAATTTATTTAAGCGCACAAAACTATAGTTTATTCTAAACAACACAAACATTATAAGTTTTTTTTGAAAAAATAAAAGAAAATAAATTTTCACCCGGAATAGTGTTACGTTTGAAAAAATGCCGAAGTTGTAGCAGTTTTTTTTTTGCTTTTTTCATGTAAAAAACATGCGGAAGCAGGGCAACATGCATTACCGATCTAACCATACGATACCACTCAATGATAATGATATCGCAGTGATTTCACCCATCTACCTACAGGCACAGGATAATTACTACTAATAAATTCGATTAAATGCTGTTAGAATTTCGACAGGTAGGTAACAAGATTCTCCTCTCTTTCCAGTTCCATTTTGTTGCGCAATCTGCTTCTGGCTACATTGATACCGTTTTCTGAGCTAAAAGTAATGGCTGCAATTTCTTTGGTACGCATGTTTAAGCGAAGAAATGCACACAATTTTTTTTCACCTGGAGACAAATCAGGGTGCGCTTCTGTTAAATTACGATAAAAACCTTCGTGCACTTGCTTAAAACGCACCTCGAAATCGCTCCAAAAATTTTTATCGGTATTTAACTTGTGTTTATTAAGTATGCGTTTTATTGCTTCTGATATTGTTTCATCGTGCTTTTTCCCCAATTGGCTAAATTCATCCATCATTTTTTTGTTCTGCTCATTAGCCTGAATAAGCCACAAAGCACTGGAGGCAAGCTCCTTTTGTTTCATGTCTATTTCTTTTTTGTACATGCCCAGTTTTGTTTGATGAAGCTCCTTTTCTTTGTCCAAAATAATAGATTGCTGCTTTTTAATTTTTGCAGCTGATCTTTTTTGTCTAATGTTGTAGTGAAGCAATAGTACCCCAATCAGGACAAGCAAGGTAGCAGCTGAACCAAGAGCAACAATGGCATACCTCTGTCTGGTGATCATGATGGCCTGCAATTCATTTTCACGTTCACGAGCCGCAACTTCATATTTTGTTTGTAATTCATTGAGTTCATTAATCCTTTCTGTATTCTTCAGGCTATCGCGAAGCTTGACAAATTTCTTATAGTTTATTAATGCATTTTCATAGTTCCCCCGGGCAGAATCGTACTTAGCGTAGTTTTTATAAAGTGTGGCTGTATTGAAATCGCCACCCAGAGCATTCGCTTGTTTTTGTGCAAGCTCCAGGCACTCGTTCATTTCTGAAAGTCTATTTTCGACCAATAAAAGCTCACTATGTGTTAGGCTAGCGAGTAATATCCCTTGTTTGTTGTTGAGA
Source organism: Salinivirgaceae bacterium (assembly GCA_027858775.1). Classification (GTDB taxonomy): domain Bacteria; phylum Bacteroidota; class Bacteroidia; order Bacteroidales; family Salinivirgaceae; genus Salinivirga. The sequence continues at coordinate 7,364 of JAQICA010000115.1, forward strand.
TTTTTATAAATATCCAAACCTTGTTTATTAAAAAGCAAGGCACTGCTATATTTTTTTTCATGATACAAGAAATTTGCGAGATTGTGATAACACCCGGCCAATCCTGCCGAGTCGTTTAATTCTCTGTAATAATCAAGACTTTTTTTCTGATAGCGAATTGCTTTATCGTACTCTGATAAGTGATAATAAATATTACCAAGATTTTTATATCCACTGGCGATACCTTGTTTATGTTCAAGTTTTTGATAAATAGCTATAGCATCTTTTAAAAAACCTACTGTTTTACTGTAGTTACCTAAAAAATAGTTCAGATTGCCCAGGTTGTTCAACGCATTTGCTTTATGCCGTAGATACTTTTCCTCAGTGCACTTTTCCAGTACGTTGTAAAAACTGCGAATGGCCTTGTCTGTTTGGCCTTTGTAAGAATAGAGCGTACCCATTATATTTTGAGCGGTAATATATCCTTCGGTAAAATTAGCAGATTTGCTCAATTGCACCGCCGTTTTGGCTATCTCCATCGACTTATCATAGTTTTGTTTTCTAACATCCCAGGCAAGACGGTTCAGGTATTTAATTTTTGCAGTATCGGTTTCGAATTGTTCGAGTTTTTGTTTCAGTGTGTCTGAAATGGGGACTGTTGCAATTGCTCTGTTTGTATACAATGTAAACGCCATGGCGCTTAAAAAGAGCAGTGTCGGTTTCAATATATTCCTGAGTTTCAATAATTCTTCAGGCAAATTGATTGGTTGGTTAGCTGGTTTAGTCAAATCCGGTTTCATGGACTGCTTTATTTGTGAATAAAATGTTAAGATACTAAATTTTGAAGAATATAATATTCGAATTAATGATAATAAATAAAGGCTGCTCAATTAAATTTGAGCAGCCCTGTTGAATAATCTAGTTTTAAATGTTGTTTATTTATCAATAATAATTTTTCGCGTTTCTGTTTTATGTTCAACGCAAATATGAAGTATATATATGCCATTGTCAATATTCTGAATATTTACGCTATTGTTCTGCAGGGGTTCTTTCAGGACTTGTCTGCCAAGGGCATCATAAATAGCAATTTCAATAGATTCGGACTGATTTTGAGGCAATTCGATATGCAACATATCTCTTGCAGGATTAGGATAAACAATAGATTCTGAATTGCTTTCGAATGAAGTGTTATCCTCTTCCCCACTTTTGTTGTACGCATAAGCACTCCAATTTACATTTTTCAAAACCGGCCAGATAGCGTTATGCATATTGGCCTTTGGAACACTCCAAATACTGGTATTGGGGCCGGCAATGGAAATATATTCGTTTATTTGAGAAGATGTAATTTTTCTCATTGGGTTTATTTTAGTTGGTAATACGCTGAATAAATTGGTTTATCGTGTAAATATTTTTCCCTATACCTACACGCGGAATGGAATACTGCCGCGGAAAGTAGAAAGCACCTTTGTCCTCCACTGCATAGGCAATTTGGTATCCGTTGTCGATTACCTTTTGTATTACCTCCGCATTGTAATCACCAAACGGATATGCTATAAAAGAGCAGTTTTTGTTCAACTGATTTTCGATGGCTCGTTTCGATGAAAAAAGCTCGTGGTTTAAGTCCGTACTCGTTAAAGTAGTTAAATGGGCATGATTTACAGTATGTGAGAATACCTCAAATAAGGCTGAAGATGACAATTCTTCTAATTGTTCCCATGTCATGTGATCATGTGAGCCCGGAGCACCGACGTATGCTGTGTGAACAAAGAAATCGGCCTTCATATTCAGCGACTCAAGTATGGGTTTTGCATAAATGAAATTACCTATATAACCATCGTCGAAAGTAATTACGACGCTATTATTGGGCAAGTTCCCTGAGAGCAGATCGGCCGTTGTTACTGTGTTGTAGCCATTGGCTTTTAGCCATTGCATTTGCTCTTCGAAATTTGAGACAGAGACATCAGAAGAGTAAACTGGCTCAGGAGTTATTTCATGGTACATTAATACTAAATCGGGTACTTGAAAACTGCCCGAACTTTCTTTTAAAATAGTAATTGGTTTTGAAATTTCAGAAACAACTTGCTTGTTAATATCTCGTGCCTTAACAATCATATTGCGGTGGGCTCCAGCTGATGAGAAGCTATAATTAAACGTAAACTGATTATTATTCACCGTCGCTGTTCCAATAGGCCAGGTATCAACATATACGGCTACAGTTTCAGCGTTTTTTGCGACTCCTGTAAATGCTACCGGAGTATTTTTATATACTGGATTGCTCCAGGTAATTGTTAGCGACGGATCATCAGCATAAACATCAATATATTTTACAGTTTCTGCCACAATATCATTTCCATTGTAAGCTGTTAAAGTAAGCATACGGTCTGTTCCCGGGCTATTAAAAGAGTAATTAATTTCAAACTCTCCGTTCTCAACTTGTGATGATCCAATTTCCCAAACATCAACTTTAGCCTGCACAAAATCGGCCCCGGGTGCAGTACCTGTTATCGACATACTTTTCCCGACCACTATTGGGTCAGAAACATTGAATTCAAAGGTTGATTTATACTTCAAATCTGCCTCTTGCGTGTAAAAATCATTATTTTCAGGAGCACAGCTATTCAACAGGAAAAATATTGCAGAGCTGATGACAAGAAGAGTGGGTATATATTTTTTGTTCGTCATTCGATATTTTATTTTGGTTAACTTTTTAATTGTGAAAAGCTTGTTATGAAACGAGTTATTAGACACTAATTGTAAAATGTAGCAGCTCGGTGTGTAATCACTCAAATCAATCATCGCATGTATTTCAAAAATCACTTACTAATTGTCGATTATTATTTTTTTAGTGATGCTTCCCTGATTGTTTTGGATGTTTAAAAGGTACATTCCATTCATAATTTTGCTAATCAAAAAGGTGTTATCTGAACAACTCGTTTTTTCGTGAAAAACTCTTTTCCCGCTCATGTCAAAAATTGATATTGTATGATTACCGGCTGCGTTGTTTATTTTGACGTGCAGCTCTTTATGGGCAGGATTAGGGAATACTTGAATGTCCGAAAATAATTGGTGCTCTTCCGTACTCGTCACTCCTTTGTTATTGATTATTCCTGTTGGCCTCAGAGCAGCGATACCGTTGTTGGTAGAAAGCACATAAATGATGATGTCTTCCGGATTTAAACTATGTTTAATTGCCACATCTCCTGTACAATTGTAATTGGGGTTGTTGCCCAATTTTTTCGAAACACCATAAACGTCTGATGCAACAACATTACTAACTCCATTAGTTATGTTAGTTAAGCGTATATTCTGGCTATTGGGATCATTGGTATTTGGGTTGTTCTGGAATGTTACATAATAACGTTTTCCTCCATTAATAAGCATTTGCGATGCATTGCTGTAACCTGGTATAACACCCCCGCTAATTTTCCCCACATAATTTCCATTGGCAGTAAATTGCGTTGCTGAAATTGTGGTTCCGTTGACCATAAAATCTTCAAAAGGAGATACGCCAAATGGGACAACTTCTGGTGCTGTTCCGATATTTCCGACACTCTGCAATGCTATAACTTCTGCGGTATTTACAATACCATTTATTATTACCCAGCGAACTACCTTATTTGTATTCGCGGCACCGGCATAAATAACCGCATTTTGCGATACATTGCCCAAAACAGTAAAACTATCGCCAAGCCTGACATTATCGCCACTAAAAGATATAAATTGTTGTGGTGAAGATGTTTCATTTGTCCATTTATATATTTTAAACGCACTGCCAGAAGCATCTACCGTGAGGTTGCAAGCCAAAACTTGTCCGTCCCAACTTGTTTCGATATCGTTTAATGCATATACACCACCACTTATTCCGGCTATTGAAAGCTCACCGGCATCTGCTCCATCATTACTATTAAGTAATTTTACACTTAATCCATTATTTCTGGAGACTACAAATAAATGATTGCCAAAATAGGCTAATCCGCGCTCACTGTTTCCACTTGCCGAAAACCAGTAAGGCATATTGCCATTTACATCTGTTCGTGCCCACACTTTTTCAAACTTAACTATTTCTGTTGCAAACGTCCTGACCTCAGAATATTTTGAGGTTCCTGTTTCGCCATCCCAACTTCTAACTGTCCAGTAATAAGTGGTATTGGATTTAGGCCCGGCTGTTGTTCCGGCTTCTCCTTCTGCCCAATAAAATGAATCCTCCGCAATACTGGCATTAACTACTACAGTTTCATTTGGAAAATTGGCTGAAGTAAATCCATCAGTTTCAGTCCATCCGCTATTAGATTTAGAGACTTGAACACGAAATGCATTGGCTCCAACAGGCGAGTTCCAGCTCAATGAAACAGGCATTGGAACGTTTGTAGCATTTTTGGCAGGCATCTCCGGTACCGGAGTATTTTGAAGTCCTCCTTCAAGAAAATCAAACCAAGTGCTCCATGGCAATGGTCCCGGGCAGCTTGTATTGGTTCCGGGCATATCATTATGTCCACAAATACCGGCTCCATAATTGGGTCTATATTTTCGTACTTTAGGAATATTATAGATATCGCAAAAATAGGCAGCCATTTCAGCCGAAGGTTTAAGCATGGAGTTCATGTTCCATGTTTGAGGATTGGCAGCAGTAGCATCGTGCTCTACACCAATTGAACGTTCATTGTTTGCCTGGCCCGATGCTCCGGCATGCCAGGCCTTACTATAAACTTTTACACTTTGATAAATTGTACCATAACGGGAAATTGTAAAGTGTGCACTAGCTCTGGCATTACAGTTTTTGAACCATGAAACAGCTCCGGCAACTGTTCCTGTTCCAATGTAGTGATTTACCCAACAGTTAATGTCCGTTCCACCTCGCGATGAATAGTTGCATGTTGTGAACTCTCCAATTGCACCCGGATAGTCTACCGATGCTTTGCTTCGTGCTATTTTTTGTTCGGTTTTTTTATTGTATTTACTTATTAATGCAGCTATTTCGTTGTTTTGGAGGCTTTTGATTGTAGCATCTTCTTTCCAAAGCGTAATTGATGAAGCTCCCTTGTTTAGCGTTTTATAATAATCAATGGCTTGCATTTCTTTCAGCTCATCATCAAGCATGCCCGAGAATTCTTTTGTTGCTTCGAACCAATCAGCTGGATTTTGCGAGTTCTTTTTATTGAAATGAGCAAGTAGCGCAGCAGCACCTCTGATATTTTCTTTGAAGTTGTTCTTTAGTTTTTCCGGATTAGCATCAATTAACGTTGCTGCAAGGGTTAGATTGCTGCAATAGTTGTTTTGTACAAGCCCCATTATTCCCCACGATCCATACTTAGAAGGCCCAATCATGGCGTAATTGTTATACGTTTTGGCTATTGCATCTAATAATTCAAAGGGCACACTAAACTCCTTTGCGGCTTTTTTCAGGTATTTTCTTATTGTATTTACTGATGGATGGGGAGCATTGGCAATTTCTAACCATTGCTCTTCCAGTTCATTGTGGAACTCATTCTGTGTAAATCCGGTTAATATATCTGTAAAGTTTCCTTGCAATAAAAGATCTCCATTGCTTTTCTGAATGGTTTCAATTTCTTTTTCTAATAATGTTTTGAATGAATCTTTCTCATTCTGTTGCCCTACAAGAGTAGTGGCGATGGTCAATAATATCGATAATATAATATTTCTCATAATACACGTTTTTTAAAAACCCCGACAGATCGACAAAAAATAACTTGATCGCAATGGTTAGAAATTATCGACTCTGCCGGGAATATTGATTAAAGTAAAAACTGACTGGTAAATGGATTGATAAAATACCCCTCATAAACCAACCCTCTGTAAAATATGGCAACTGCCTCAGCGCGGGTAATTTTATTGTTGGGTTTAAGATAATTTTTGCTCGGATAATTCACAATCATATTGCTTGTAGCAGCATTGGCAACGGCTTGTTCAGCCCATCCGGGTATGGCATAGCTATCGTAAATTAACGATGAAACCTGGTCGTATTCTCCACCTGTTTGGTTCAATCCATTTGATAGCGAAATCAACAGATGTAGCCTGGTGATTTTTTCATGTGGTCTGAAGGTTCCATCCGGGAAACCGGCCAAATATCCGGCTCTGGCTGCTTGCAGAATTGCTTCTTGAGCCCAGTGGCCACTAATGTCGGTAAAGGTTCTGTTTGCGTATTCCGGTTTAATGTCCGGATCCAGTATGGCCACCACCATAGCAGCAAATTCGGCACGTGTAAGTTGATTTTCGGGCTTAAAAGTATTATCTGGATAGCCTGCCAAATAGTGATTGATTAAATACTTTAGTTCATTATATGCCCAGTGATTGTTAGGAATATCAGTAATTTCATCAAATCTTCCGGTTTCGGGTGTGGTGTGAATACCTGGCACCGAAGGCAAATCATAAACACTTCCTGAGAAGAGTGTCCATTGTTCAAAACTCTTATCATAGGAATAGTTTTCATCTATAATACTCCACAATTTTGCATTGATGCCAGCCTCGCAGCGTACAAAACTAAAAATATTGAGATTAGGGTTCCTGGACGATTTATAATCTACGTTTGAATTAAATTCAGCCAAACCATAGAAATTAAATGCAGATATACCGTATGGCGAGGCTTCCAATGTTAATTTAGGAAATACCATATTTCCGTTAAAGCTATATCCCGTATTTTCGGGTCTAAACGGTTGAACATTACCAAAATCGTACGTTGAAGTATTGTACCATCCGTATCCATCGTAATAAGCCACACCGGCTTTCAAATAACTATTTTCAACAGACAAACCCGCATCGTAATCACTTTGAACAACTACAGAAGTTGACAAGTCGAGGTATAACGAGTTTTTAAACACAATGGGGATACCTAAGTTAACTGTGACCGGAGGCAATTCGATCGTTGCAATTCTATGCTCAATGGCCTGACTGTAGGTGCCGGTAACGGTAAAATCTTCAATATTTAACTTCGTAGCCATTTTTAGCACCTGAGGAGACTGGCTACCCGCTTTTTTTATCCATTCAAACTCAAATTCAGGTTTAAAGATCAGCGATATTTTACTATTAAAAGCTCCTTCAACAATCTCCTTTTTAAGTTCAAATCTTCCATTACCCAAATACTCTACATTGAGTGTTTTCTGATCAACATTCTCAACACTGTAATATTGATTAACATATTTATCAACATGCTGACTTTCAAAAACTTCTCCGAGCGATGTATTCTCTACACTAAGTGTAGTAACGGATCCATCTTTCGATATATCAGTAATTTTTTTTAGCAATCCGTAAGGTGTTTTGTCTGTTACTCCGGAAGCTACGAAATCACCTATTGCAAAACTCTGAGTTTCGTTGGTCGCTTGAAGCGTAATTCTATCCTTCTTTATTTCAACTATGGCTCCCTTGTGCTCAGTATTACTAATTACATGCACCTTTTCAGGCACTTGCATTTGATCATTATTATCGGCAACTGGATGTAATTCTTCCTTTTCTAAACAAGCAGAAAATGTGAGTAGTGCGAATAAATACGGTAAAAATTTCTTCATAAGTTTCTGTGTTTTTTTGGTTTCTAATTATAATTGCGTTTTAACAACAGGGAGCTTGACATACTTGCCTCACTCCCTGTTCGTTCATCATTAATTTTTGATAAATCTTACGGTATAACTTGTCTCTTCTGTGGCAACCTGAACTAAAAAAATTCCCTGAGGCAAATGAGATACTGATTCTGTTATTTCCTGATTATTTGGATCGACAATAATTGTTTTGGATTCGTAGCTTTTTCCGTCAACTCCTATTATTCGCAGTTGGGCTATAGTATTAGCCTCAAGGTTTAACCTAATTTGTAATAGATTGGTAACAGGGTTTGGATAAACAGCTATACCTTTTGAGGCATTTGTATAAATTCCGGTTGGCTGATTTTTACTATCTAATAAAGCCACTGGTCTGTAGGCTGCAATACCATTGTTGGTGGAAAGTACGTAGATAATAATGTCTTCCGGATTTAAGCTGTGTTTAATTGCAATATCGCCTGTACAATTATAATTAGGATTACTGCCCAGTTTTTCCGAAACACCATAAACATCTGCCCCGGTAGCATTATTAACACCATTGGTGATGTTCGTAATTCGAATATTTTGGCTGTTTGGATCGTTGCTATTTGGATTGTTTTGAAAGGCCACATAATACCGGCTTCCTCCAATAATTAGCATTTGAGAAGCATTACTGTACCCTAGTATAACGCCTCCACTAATTTCTCCCACATAATTTCCATTTGCAGTAAATTGCGTGGCTGAAATTGCATTTCCATTGACCATAAAATCTTCTGAAGGAGATACCCCGAATGGAACAACTTCTGGGGCCGTTCCAATATTCGAAATGTTTTGTAACGTGATGATTTCTGCTGTACCTGGAATTCCGTTTGTAATAACCCAGCGAATCACTTTATTGGTATTGGCAGCTGCGGCATAAATAACAGCATTTTGAGAAACATTACCCAATACGGTGAAGCTATCGCCCAAACGAAGGCTGCTACTGTTAAATGTCAAAAAAAGCTGTGCGCTTGAGGCTTCGCCTATCCATTTGTAAATCTTGAAATCATCGCCAGCAGCATTAACAGTAAGGTTACAAGCCAGAATCTGTCCATCCCAGCTTGTTTCTATGTCGTTCAATTTGTATGTGCCGCCTGCTATACCCGCAATGTTGAGCTGGCCTTTGTCGTTTCCTGAACTACAGTGCAGAATTTTAACAGATAATTCCGTATTTCTCGAAACAACGTAGAGATTATCTCCATGAAAGGCCAAGCCTCTTTCAGAGTTGTTTTCTGAGGAAAACCACAAGGGCATATTTCCATATAAATCATCGCGCACCCAAAGCTTTTCGAATTTAATAATTTCTGTCGTAAATGATCTGACTTCAGAGTATTTAGAAGTACCGGTTTCACTATCCCAACTTCTTACAGACCAATAATAGGTAGCATTTGATTTTGGTGCTTCGTAAGACCCTGCCTCTCCGGCTGACCAGATGTATGAATCGGTAGTTATACTGGCATTGACAACTACCGTTGCATTTGGAGTATTTGCCGACGTAAATCCATCTGTTTCATTCCATCCAGCAGGGGATTTGGAAATTTGGATACGAAACGCATTGGCTCCAACGGGCGAGCTCCATTCAAGATGTACGGGAATAGTAACGGTGGTGGCATTGTTTCCAGGTAATTGCAACTCAGGTGTATTGGAAGGTGTTACTTCTCCCTGCGCTGTTACAGCCCAGGCAACGCCATTCAAGCTACGATAACCGTTATTGTATCCTGGCCAGTCGTAGTAGGAGTACGTTCCGTCATAATTTGGCCATGAGCCGTTGTTTTTATTTCCATACGGATCATGAAATACAATAGTATGCTGCCCAGATACATATCCAATGGCCAAGGTAAGGTGTCCGGAACTTGATAAGTAGTTGCAAATAGGATAAGGGTAGCCAGAGCTTAACTGATCTATAACCATTGAGTAACTCACATTCCACGATTGAGTAGAGTTTAAACCATGCTTTTGAATGTAGTTTTTCATGGTAGAATTCGGCGATCCGTAACCCCACATGTATCCATAACCACCTTGAGCACTATTTGAATATTTATTAAATGTGTAACCGTTAATGGTATACTTGTTTCCTACATAAGCTGCATAGTTACGTTTTATTCCGTTGTGTCTGTATGTAGGCCATTTGGCAACTTTTTTATAGAAACCTAAAGCCATTGCGGCGGTAGATGGGGCACATGATGAATAATTATAATTAGTGCCCTTGTATGGCGTATCCCAAACTTGATTGACGAATGGAATTGACCCCGAAATGCAGGACGCTTTAGAGGATTTTAATGTAAAATCGTTGGCCTTAATTTTTATCCATGGTTTGATAGAATGAATTTTCTGTGTAGAATTAACCTTATTACCAGAAATAGTAGAAACAATAATCTCCCTTTTTTCATAGGTATGATACATAATGGTATTTTGATCAATCACAGAAACTCCTCTTTCATTAATTTGATCCGTTTTGGTAAGATTTATAGCAGAATGATCCGACAGATTGAATTTGTAGATGTCTGACCCATAAAACGTCAAGTCTTTTCTATTTATGTGTGTATAAATTAAGTGTTTACTATCGCCAGACCAGTTGACTGATTCTCCATGTCCCACGAATGTGGTGGTTTCAGTAATGGTATTGTAAATAAAAATGTCGCTGGAAATAGTTGAATAGGCAATTAAACTACCATCAGGCGACCAAACAGGATTAAATGCAGGATGCCCTTTTGGTGTAATTACCTTTTCTTTGTTTGTTTTTAGGTCTAACACAAACAACTCATCATTTTCTTTGTTATACACAACATGCTGCCCGTTTGGCGAAATAGGAGTCAGGTTAGCGTAATTCCCCAATTGATATATTTCAGTTTTAGAATTATGCAACACATACAATTGGCTACCAATAGAATAAGCAACATGGCCTTTTCCAGAAAAGCTCACTTGACCACATAATGAAACCGGCTTATGGAGCCGTGTTACCTTTTTTGTGTTTAAATCAAGTAATGCCGGAGCTTGTTTCCCTTCTGCTGTAATAAATTTAAACCCAATTTGAATCTGATCTGGTGATAATTGATAGAAATTTCCACAACCCGGGGCATCCACTAGACTTATAACCGACTTGTTTTCAAGAAGATAAATGGACGATCCATGATTATTCGTGAAAACGGTTCCTGATTTTGTAATTTTGGGCGATTTAAAATACCCCTGATTTTCAATTTCATAAGTTTTAACTTGTGCATTTACCAGCAAAATGCCGATTAAAAAAATGAAGAGTAATACAGTTTTTTTCATAATACTTGTTTTTAGAGGTTTAAGTATACGCATAACAATGGCCGTTGACATAAATGTCATTTACATTGCTATTTTGAAAAAAAGAATAAAAATCCCTATCCCTATTTGAGGATTTTAAATATACTTCTTTATGTTATTCGATAATAAGTTTGCTATATTCGATATTGCCTTGAGCTTGAACTTTGACAATATAAATCCCGGGTTTTAATCCGCTGATATGCATATTTAAACTTCCTGCCGTTGCTTTTTCATAAACCTTTGAGCCAGCTATGCTCAAAATTATTACAGTATAATTGTTACTTGAATTTGTTTTAATTGTAAAGGCATCTTTAGCCGGATTGGGAAATATGCTAAATTCATTTGCGCTAAATTCTTCCAAATTTGTTTTGGAGCCGCTATAGATATTTATTTTACTACTAACCTGGCCAACAACATTACCAGAAATATCATATCCGGTTGCAGTTATTGTTCGATCTAATGCAGCAGTGTTAAAATTATATTGAAACTCATAAGTTCCGTTTGCCGGATATAATTCCTTTATTTGCCATTGGTCTGCTTTTACAACGGCTCTATAAATATCTGAAATACAAGTCCCACTAAACGTAACAGGCTCATTTGTGTAAACCGAAGATGCATGGTTTATTGTTATTTCAGATATTTGGTCTACAACATCAATGTAAATAAAGGCATTGGCAACTTCAACATTTTGGGAATTATAACCCTTTGCAGTTATTTTTCTGCCGACACCTGCTGTATTAAAAGTGTAGCTCATTTCATATGAACCATTGGCAGAATTTACCGCTCCTATATACCATTGATCCGCGTATAATTTAACATCAGCAATATCACTGGTAACGGTTCCTAAAAAAGAAGCAGGGCTACCTGTGATTACTGTTCCTGATGAGTTTATAGAAATAGCAGACTCCTGAGTTCCATCTGTAATAGTAATGTAATCAGTATCTTCGGCAACCAAATTATTATTCAAATCATATGCTTTGGTCGTTAGCTCACGATTGACTCCGGGTGTATTAAATGCAGATGTAAAAGAGAAAGCATTATTCGTTACCGGCTCTACCGCAATTTGATATCCGTCAATCCATGTTTTAATATACGCAACTCCCGGGCTTGTATTCCCCCCAAATAAAATGACTTGCTCTTTTTGTGCTTGTGCTGGCGAAATGAGGTCGACATAATAATTTATAGTCCCTGGTGTTAAAGTAATTGTATAATCTTCAACTTCGCCATAAGAGAATACCTCACATGCAGTGGGCGAACTGCTGTATTTCATAGAAACTCTCATTCTGGTTTGCCCTGTAACATTTACTGGAATAGTTATGCTCCCTTGAATTTCTGTGCTATACCCGCCATTTGAAGAATAAACCTCTTCTGTGCTTTCAAATATTTTATTCTTATTAAAATCGATCCATATTTTCCAGTATTCGTTATACGAACTGCTGTTAAAGCCTGGAGTTAACTGTATTGGGTAAGATTCCCCTCCTGTCAAAGCAATATTTTGATATACAAAGCTTCCATAACCATTATTGTCTCCCGTCTGATTTTCAAATTCACCTATTTTGATTTTTTCGATCCATTCTGAATTACCACTTCCATTTGATTCACAATAGTTTTCGACAATAATTCCCAATGCACCAAAGGCATTTAACCGCCCAGCACCCAGATTTCCAATATAATTTGGATTCACTTGATCAATTGGGTCTGCCGAAGTTGTAATATGATCCCAAACCTGCCGGGGTGTAATATTGCCTTCATATTGAGAAACCACCAAAGCAGCAACTCCTGACACATGAGGACAAGCCATTGATGTACCAGATTTTGACTGGTAAGAATTTTCGCTAATGCTTGAAAAAATAAAACTTCCTGGAGCACAAATATCCACAAATTCTCCATAATTAGAAAAGGTGGACTTTTTATCGTAACGGTCAATAGATGATACAGCCATTACATAGGGCAAACTTGCAGGATAAATGCTTTCTCCTTGATTAACATTATCATTTCCGGCAGCAAAAACAACCAAGCCTCCATCCATCGGAGCATTTGAGCCGCCCGCATTGGCAATAAAATATTGGATAGCATCTTCAAGCGACTGAACCTGAGGCCCACTCCCCCAGCTGTTTTGGGAAATAACTGCGCCCATATCAGCGGCATACACAAATGCCTCGTCGAACCCGTCTATGTTATTCTCGCTGAATAATGCCAGAGACATTAACCTCACCCCATTGTCATATCCATTTCCTCCGGCAACTCCGGAAATTCCTATGCCATTGTTTGTTTCACCGGCAATGCTTCCGGCAACGTGTGTTCCGTGGTCATGAGCAACAATTTCACCCATATCGTCGGCAAAATTATAACCATAATAATCGTCTATATATCCGTTATTGTCATCGTCAACACCATTATTTGGAATTTCGTTCGTGTTGCGCCACACATTTCCGGAGATATCTTCATGGTCTACATCAATTCCACCATCATTTACAGCCACAACAACATTTTTACTTCCTGTTTGATATTGCCAGGCCATATCCATTCCAATGCTCACATATTGCCACTGTTGTGTATACTTAGGGTCGTTTGGAAAGTTTTTGGTTGGTTTTTCCTCAAGAAGCTTAAATTCGGCAGGACTTTCAGCATGAAGCACTTGTGGTATCGATTCTAGTATTTCTTTTGTTTTTCCGGTTTCTTTCACTTCACTAAAATGAATTTCATACCATTGATTTAATCCATATTTCCTATGCTTTTCTTCGAATTTTCCGGCATATCGGAATACCCTTTTTAACGATTTAATATTTGATTTCTTAGAAAATCTCACTAAGTCGGATAAACTGTTCTGTTTAGCAATACTATTGAAATCATTGATTGAAATACTGTTTTTATTTTCTCTATTCTTTTCAATGAGCGAGGTGGTTTGCTCATCAAATTTAACTTTTATAGTTTTTCCCAAATCTGACTGGGCAATTAGCATCGTTGAGGTGATGCTTAGTAAAAGTATAATATAAATTTTTCTCATGCTCTTGTTTTTTTTATTAGTAATTAAGCTAGAACAAAACTAGGAAATATAATGAGGTTTCGTATCAATTAGCACCTTAGTAAAATATTAGCAAAAAACAAGCTCTATTTTATATAATGCAGATTAACAGCGTGTTAGTAAAGCTAAAAAAGCTACTAACACGCTGAATTAATTCTATTGTTTTATTATTCTTTTTGTAACGGTATTTGTAGCAGTGCAGATTTTCACAAAATAAATACCATTGGGTAAAGCTTCTAAATTAAGCTCATGTGAATTTCCTGTTGAGTTTCCATTAATCTCCAACTGCCCGGTGCTGTTAAATAAAGTAACGCTCGATTCATCAGGTGTGTTAATGTGAACAAACGAATTTGCCGGATTAGGATATATTTCAATTTCTGAAATCATCAAATCATCAGAACTTACAGTAGCTTTATTCGAATTGTAACGATAATAAAACAATGCTTTATCATAGGTACCACTCACACTAGCATTTCTTAAATATGGCAAACCTCTTTCGTTATGATAATCAATAAAATAGGCATATGATGTAGAACCCGAATTTTGCCAGTGGTCAAATACCATGGCATGACTTGACCAGTATTGTCCCTGAAATGCTACAACTCTGTCTGTAAATACAATATCGCCTCTTTTTAACCCTGACAAATTATAATATGGCCCGTTAAACCCGAGTTGCTCTAATGTGCAGTCAAACTGAACAGAGCACGATTCTGATGCAGGCCCTTCAGTAACGGTACAGTACGCTCCTGGAAAATTATCGGTTGGATGATTACGTAAACCAACTGCTAAAAATGCGACACAAGGTGTTCCCTGATTATTAATGTCGCTCCATCCCTGATTTTCATAGGCTACTGAATTGGCTAACAGGTCATCGGCAAATGCCTCACCCCAATCTGAACCAGAACCTGTTTCACTAATCGATAAGGAAGATGTGATTTGCTTAACAGACTGTCCGTTGACAAATGCATTGGCTACAACTGAGCGGTTGGTTCCAACGCCATTAAATGTATATGCAAAAGAATACGTTCCATTAGAAACATTCACATTAGCAATTTGAAAACCATCTACTGATACCACAACATTTTGAATACCCCCGGTTGCTGAACCGGAAAAGGTTACAGGCGAGCCAACGGTAGCATTTGATTCATGATTTATTGTTAGGTTATACGTGGAGGTCGATTGCAATACATCAATGGTAGAAGTTGCGCTTGCCAATTGAGTCCCGGTAGAATTATATCCCTTTGCATCTACTTGCCTGTTCGAAGCAGATGAATTGAACGCATAATCAATAGAATAGTGCCCATTCGAAATAGTTGACTCTCCAATGTAATATGTGTCAACATAAAGTTTTACCATTTGGATATCAGATGAAACTGCTCCGTTAAAATTTGTGGTTTGCCCTACATATGCCTGATCAGGATGGTTCAAAGTAATGCTACTTGCTACTCCATCAACAATATTAATATGTGATGTTTTGGAAGCAACCTGCGCTCCGAAACTATTATAACCAATAGCTTTTAGTTCCCGATTATTTCCGGCTGAATTAAAACTGTAAACTACCGAGTATGTTCCGTTAGAAACATTAGCTGTGCCAAGTAACCATTGTCCGGTATACAATTTAACGGTTGAAATGCCTGAACTAACATTCCCTGAGAATGTAACAGGCTGATTTATTGAAGCGGTGCCAGGATGGTTTAGGGTGATGGTTTCACTAGATGCATTTCCTTCTTCAATGTAAAGTTGGTAGTCCTCAACTTCACCATAAGTGAACCGTGCGCATGCATCAGCCGTATAGCTGTCTCCTTTCATAATAAAACGAATACGTGTCGCGCCAGTATAGGCATTTGCAGGGATTGTGAGGCTTCCATTAACCGTACTCGCACCGTTGTTGTAATAAAGCAACTCGCCTTCATCATTAAAATCTTCATCTTGATTCAAATCTGCATATATTTTCCAATATTCTGAATATGTATTGGAGTTAAAACCTGGCTTTAAGGCTAACTGGTAGCTTTCACCTTGCGTAACACTAATATTAAAATTCAAATTTTTATGATATCCATTATTGTTCCCACTTTCAATATTGTATCCACCAAAACCAATAGATTCAATCCATTCTCCGTTTGTATTCTCTCCTCGGGACGTGCAGTAGGCATCTGCCTCCCCTAATGATTCGGTAAATGATACCATCCAAAAATCCGGAGCAGGGGTTCCAACCGCATATTCATAATTCGCGCGGCCATAACTGACGTATTCGCCACCAAAAGGATTATATCCAGTGTATCCACCACCTTTGTATATTTCGCTCCAAACTCCTGCCGGATCATGGCAAATGTATTCAGAACTAGTATAACCAAGAGTGGTTACAATATGCCCCCCACTGGTAAAATAGCCAAATACAACAACTGGTTTATATTCGTCGAGTTTAGCCCGCATAGCTGACGGAGAACCAAATTTTGTTCCTGAGGCGCGCACACTTAACCCGTATAATTGTGCCTCCGAATTAAACATACTAGCCCAACCATAGGGTTCTTTTGCATCGCTGTAATTGCGTCTGCTATAAATTTTATCGGGAGTAATACCTGTTGCTCCATAGGCTTCTAATACACTTGCCATAGCAGTTATTTGGCAAGTACCTCCGGGATTATTCTGGTTACTGTACTGGTACCAGTAAGGCACGTCTGGAATAGTTGTTTGAGCCTGCGCTAATAAGCTATAGCCAACAAAAATAAAAAGAGAAATTGCATGTAAAAGTTTTTGTTTCATAATGTCCATTTTTAATGTGTGAATTAAGTTTCTAAAAGTAGAACCGTTAAACCTAATCATGCGTATTAGCTACCTTAGCAAAATATTAACCAATGAAACAATGATCTTTATTATTTGATTACAAAATCATATCACTCAAACAACAGCTTTTCCAAACTGAGTTATTACCACCCAAATTGAGCGATTTTCGCTCACGATAAAGAAATTGTAAGGTTTTTACCTCACCTATTCGGTGAAAACCGACAATTTCTAAATCGGGGTTAAACCTAAGTAAAGCGCTTTTTCAC
>JAQICA010000050.1 GCA_027858775.1 Salinivirgaceae bacterium
GATTGGCTTAAATGGACGGGAAACATGACGTTTAGTCAGAACAAAATTCTCAATTTTACATCGTACACGGACAATTGGGATACTTGGGGTCAGGAAGTTGAAGAACATGGCACTACAGACATTTCGTTCTCGCCCGAAATTATTGCAAACAGCAATATAGAGCTAAAACCTTTAGAAAACCTTTCGGTAAATTTCATTACGCAATACGTGGGTGAGCAATACATCGATAACACTTCGAGTGAAGATAGGAAACTGGACGCCTACCTTGTGAACAACCTACGTATTGATTACAGTGTAGAGTCATTGTGGTGGAAAGATGCTACTATCTACCTACAAGTAAATAACATATTCGACAATGAGTACATTACAAATGCATGGATTTATCCATTTTACTCAGGAGATCAAATTAAGTATCTGGATGGATATTACCCGCAGGCAGGTATTAATTTTATGGCAGGATTAAACTTGCGTTTCTAAAGAAGGAAACAATGAGTACTGTAAACTCATAGAATTTAAGAAAATTCTATATTTTGCAATAAAAAAAAAAGGTCGGGGAAATTTCCCCGACCTTTTCTATATCATAATAATAAATTACGTTATGCTTGCGGTATTTTTGGAAATTCTTCTGTTTTATATCCACCCTCTTCTAATTTAGAGCGGCAGGCTTTGAAAGCAAGTAATGTTTCTTCAACATCTTCCATTGTATGTGTAGCAGTAGGAATAAGACGAAGCAAAATTTCTCCTTTCGGGATAACCGGATAAATAACTACTGAACAAAAAATGCTATAATTTTCGCGTAGATCCATCACAAGGTTAGTAGCTTCAATAACTCCACCATGCATCATTACCGGTGTAACAGGCGAACCTGTAGCTCCAATATCAAATCCATGATCTCTCAGTCCTTCCTGCAAGGCTTTTGCCACTTTCCAGAGGTTTTCGCGAAGTTCAGGCTGAGTTTGCAGCAACTCCAAACGCTTCAACGCTCCGATGGTCATAGGCATTGGCAACGATTTAGCAAAGGTTTGAGAACGCATATTGTACCGTAAAAAATCTACAACGTCGCTTTCAGAAGCTACAAATGCACCAATTCCGGCCATCGACTTAGCAAACGTAGAAAAATACACGTCTATTTGATCTTGTACGCCCATGTGTTCACCAACTCCTGCACCGGTTTTACCCATAGTACCAAACCCATGAGCATCATCAACAACCAACCGAAAATCGAAATCTTTTTTCATGGCTGCAATTTCGTCGATTTTACCCAAGTCGCCGGCCATTCCAAATACACCCTCGGTAATAAGTATGATACCACCATTATTTTCTTCTGCATTTTTGGTGGCGAATGTTAGCATTTTGCGGCAACGTTCCATATCGTTATGTGGGAAAACGAAACTTTTACCACCTTTAGCCTTATGCAAAAATACGCCATCCATAATACAGGCGTGGGACTCAGAATCGTATACAATTACATCGTTTCGTCCGGCAAGGGCGTCAATAATAGAAACCATTCCCTGGTAACCGTAATTCAACAGAAAAGCATCATCTTTGCCAACAAAAGCTGCCAATTTCTGCTCCAACTCTTCGTGTTTTGTGGTTTGGCCGCTCATCATGCGTGCTCCCATAGGATATGCCATTCCGTATACTGCGGCAGCATCAGCATCAGCCTTACGTACTTCTGGATGATTTGCCAATCCGATATAATTATTTAAACTCCAGTTAAGAACAACTTTCCCTTGAAATTTCAAAAGAGGATGAAATTCGCCCTCTAACTTTGGAAATGAAAAATAACCATGGCCTGCCTTCTGGTATTGCCCGATTGGCCCCCGATTTTGTTTGATTTTATCAAATATATCAATCATACTGTTGAATATTAGTTTAAGAAATAGGCGACAAAGTTACTTTTTTAATTTATTTTTCCCAATTCGTCCATGGGCAAAATACGAAATGCAAATACATCCTCTACCAAACAGTTAATGCGGAAAAAGAAACATAAGAAAACAAAAAGAAATATTTTAAGATAAAAATCGACCTACAATCCACATATTTAGTTGTAAATAACTATCTTTGCAAGCTGAATTAAAAAGAAGTTTTACAGTATTTTATCTGTTTGTAAAAATATTGCAATCACATTTACTCACAATAAAATACTAAACAGAATAACAGGAACGTTGAGCAAAGAAAACATTCGTATGCGTAAAATATTTTTCATCATTTTAATGAGTTTAGCCGTTCTATTTACGAGCTGTAGTGAATTTCAGAAAGCACTAAAGAGTAAAGACTACGAGTACAAATATGAAAGGGCTTTGTATTATTTTGAACAGGACGATTGGTATAGGTCTCAATCATTAATAAATGATGTACTCCCTGTTTATAGAGGAACTGCCAAGGCGAAAAAGCTTTACTACATGAAAGCCTACACGCACTACAATCAGGCAGAATACATTTTAGGAGCGTACCATTTCCGAAATTTCATAAAAACCTATCCGAACGACGAGTTGACTAGGGAGTGCGAGTTTATGCTGGCCGAATGTTTCAGGCACGAATCGCCCAGATTTAACCTCGACCAGCAAAACACAAAAAAAGCAATACAGGGGTATCAGATGTTTATTAACAAGTACCCAAAAAGCGAGAAAGTAGAACTGGCCAATATCCGAATTGGGGAATTGCATGATCGTTTAGAGACAAAATCATTTGAAAACTCACGTTTATACTATCAACTACGCGATTACAAAGCAGCAGCAATTGCCTTGAAAAACACCTTAAGAGAATTTCCCGACACCGAATACCGCGAAGACTTACTGTATTTGGTGATGAAATCAAACTTTCTGCTTGCCGAAAACAGCATTAAGAAGATACAAAAAGAACGGTACCAGGAAACAATAGATAGCTACTACGTGTTTATTGATGAATTCCCGGAAAGTGAAAACGCAAAAGAAGCCGAAAAAATATTTGAAGTTTCAGTTGAAGAGATTAAAAAATAATAAAACCTACACACAATGGATTTTAAAAAAGTAGATGCACCATTAAGCACAGAGACAAGAGACATGTCGGACATTGCCGATAAAACGGGCAACGTGTATGAATCCATCAACATTATTAGCAAGCGCGCAAACCAAATAAATGCTGAGCTAAAAGATGAACTCACCCGAAAATTAGAAGAATTCGCATCGGTTACAGACAATTTGGAAGAGATTTTTGAAAACCGCGAGCAAATAGAAATTTCCAAGTTCTACGAGCGTCTTCCTAAACCTGCATTGATTGCCACAGAGGAGTTTTTAAATGACAAAATTGTTTACAAATATCCCGACGAAAAAATTCAGTAATGAGCAACGACAGTCTACAACTTAAAGATAAAAATATAATTGTAGGCATTACCGGAAGTATTGCCGCTTATAAAGCAGCAACCCTAACGCGCTTGCTCATAAAGCAAGGAGCAAAAGTAAAAGTTGTGATGACTCCCCTTGCAAAAGAGTTCATTACGCCGGTAACCATGGCTACACTTTCGCAAAACACGGTTTTGTCAGACTTTTTTAATTATGACGATGGAGCCTGGAATAGCCATGTAGACCTTGGATTATGGGCTGATTTATTTTTGCTTGCTCCGGCATCGGCAAATACAATGGCAAAAATGGCTCACGGCATTTGCGATAATCTTTTACTAACCACATACCTGTCTGTTCGCTGCCCGGCTATGATAGCTCCAGCAATGGATATGGATATGTTTCAACATCCGGCTACGCAAGCCAATATTGAGATTTTGAAGCAACGGGGGAACAGCTTTGTGGAACCCGAAACTGGCGAACTTGCCAGCGGACTTATTGGTAAAGGTCGTATGGAAGAGCCAGAAAAAATTACCGAAGAGGTGATACGCTTTTTCCAGTCAAAAAAAAAACTTCAAGGTAAACAATACCTTGTAACAGCCGGCCCCACAAACGAAAAAATCGATCCCGTTCGCTTTATTGGAAACCATTCAAGCGGCAAAATGGGGTACGCCCTGGCAGAAGAATTAGCCAACCAGGGCGCTGAGGTTGAATTAGTTTCCGGCTCGGTAACCATGGAGCCCAAACACCCAAACATACACCTCCACAACGTAACTACGGCGGCAGAAATGTTTGAATTATCGAAAAAACTTTTTCCAACATGCAATGGCGCCATAATGGCGGCAGCGGTAGCTGATTATACTATTGAAAATACAGCTAACGAAAAAATAAAACGCCAAAAAGGGCAACCGATCACACTTACGCTTACTCCTACCAAAGATATTGCCGAACATTTGGGCAAAATAAAAAAAGACAGTCAAGTACTTGTAGGTTTTGCTTTAGAAACCACAAACGAGGAAGAAAATGCATTAAAAAAGTTACGCAATAAGAACCTCGACTTTATTGTATTAAACTCGCTAAGAGATTCTGGTGCCGGATTCAATACCGACACCAATAAAATTAGCATTCTGGACGCTAACGGAGAAAAAACTACGTTCCCTTTAAAATCGAAATACGAAGTAGCAAAAGACATCGTTCTATACATGACTGAAAAATAGTAATATGCGAAAACTGACTTTATTAATAGCATTCCTTTTTATCGGATTTGGTATACAAGCGCAAGAGTTAAAATGCCAGATACAAGTCATTAGCAGGCAAATTCAGAAAAGTGATCGCAGTATTTTCGAAGAAATGCAGCGCACGATGTTTGAGTTTATGAACAATACCGTTTTTACCAAACATGTAGTAAAAACCCAGGAGCGTATTGAATGCAGTATTGTTATCACGCTCAACGAACAATCGGGTTCCGACACATACAAAGGCACGATCCAAATTTCATCTACCCGTCCGGTTTTCAATTCAGACTACAACACCCCCATCATTAATATGGTTGATGATAAATTCCAGTTTCGTTTTGCACCGCAAGATGCCATTGAATTTAATGTCAATAGCTACTCATCAACACTTAGTTCCGTATTAACTTATTACGCATATTTGATTTTGGCCTTCGATTATGACTCATTCGGAAGTATGGCCGGCACCCAGTTTTTAACAGAAGCCGAAAAAGTTGTATCGAATGCGCAAAGCGATCCCTCACCAGGCTGGCGGAGCTTTCAGGACGACGGAAAAAACCGCGCTGCGATTGTAGAAGACCTTCAAAATGATTTATACAGTCCACTACGCCAGTGCTACTACGAATATCACAGACAAGGCCTTGATTTAATGACAGATAAAAAAGATCAGGCTCGATCGAATATATTTTCGGCTCTTGAGAAATTGCGGGGGCTATACCGTAAACGCCCGGACAGTTACTTACTTCAACTATTTTTCGAAACGAAGGTAGACGAGATTGTGAACATTTTCAAAGAATCGCCGGCACAAGAGAAGCGTCTGGCATTCAACCTATTAAGCCAAATTGATCCTGGTCGACAAGATAAGTACAGAACAATCATGCAAACCGACTAATGTATGTTACAGCATTTATTTGTACAAAACTACGCACTGATAGACGAATTACAAATCGATTTCCATGCCGGCCTTACAGTTATTACAGGAGAAACGGGAGCCGGAAAGTCGATTCTACTAGGTGCGCTTGCACTTGCATTGGGCAATAGAGCTGACCTTAATAGTTTGAAAGACAAAGAAAAAAAGTGCGTTATCGAAATTGAATTCGATGTGCGCAAACTTCATTTACAATCGTTTTTCGACGACAACAGCCTCGACTACGAGGATCAGACAATTATACGTAGGGAAATTACACCGAAAGGCAAATCGCGGGCGTTTATTAACGACACTCCGGTAAATATAGGATTACTCAAAACTATTGGTGAGCAACTCATCGATATTCATTCACAACATCAAAACCTTGATTTGAATTCTCAGGAATTTCAGGTTAATTTTGTTGATGCCATAGCGAACAACCAATCGCAACTCCACTCTTACCAAAAACTCTTCTACGACTACAAGGCTACGCAATCGGCAATAGCCAATCTAAAAACAAAAAACACGCAGCAGAAAGAGCGGTTCGACTTTATTCAATTCCAGCATAAGGAGCTCTCGTCGGCAAAACTAAAAACCAACGAGCAAGACGAGCTCGAACAAGAACAGCGCTTGCTTAGTAACAGTGAAGAAATAGCTGAAAACCTCAGTTTAGCTTTGAAACACTTTCTGCGCGATGACTTCGGTCTTTTAAATGAATTGGCATCCGCAAAGAATGAACTTTCGAAAGTTGCTGAATTTTTCGAAAACGGAAATGATATAGTAGAACGCGTAAAAGCAGCTCACATCGATTTAGTAGATCTAGTGGCCGATCTGGAACAGAAGGCAGAGGTAATTGGTCATGATCCGCAGAAACTGGAAAAAATAAATTCGCGACTCAACCAAATTTACACGCTACAACAAAAACACAATTGCCGGAGCATTGAGAAGTTACTAACACTCGAGAAGCAATACTATAATGAGCTGAATGAAGTAGAATCGTTTGGCGAAGAGCTTTTGCAATTGGAAAAACAACTAGAGACCCAGCAAAAAGAACTCATTGCGCAAGCCAATAGCCTGCACAAAAAACGCGAAAAAGCAGCCTGCGAAATTTCAGAAAACATTAGTAAGCAGCTGAGCGGCTTAGGAATGCCCCATGCAATTTTTAAAATTGAAATTACAAAAAGCCCTACACCCGACAAACACGGCTCGTCTTTTATTGTATTTAAGTTTACAGCCGATAAAGCAATGCAGTTACGGGAAGTAACAGAAGTTGCATCGGGAGGAGAATTATCGCGTATCATGCTCATCATAAAATCGTTAATTGCAGAAAAACGCGCATTACCCAGTTTAATTTTCGATGAGATAGACACTGGGGTTTCCGGAGAAATTGCCAATAAAATGGGAAACATCATGCAGCACATGGCCGCATCGATGCAAATAATTACTATAACACACCTGCCACAAATTGCCGCTAAGGGGCACCACCACAGCATTGTTTACAAAACACACGAAACAGACGGTGCCACCACACATATTAAATCGCTTGTAGAAAGCGAACGCATAGAGACCATTGCACGCATGCTTAGTTCGGGCGAACCTGGCAAAGCAGCAATGGAAAACGCAAAAGAACTTTTAGGAAATTAATTTGTTACCTGTTCAGGTAAACGTTAAACATACATATTTATGGCTTACAATCTATTAAAAGGCAAAAAAGGCCTTATTTTCGGTGCACTTAACGACAAATCTATTGCATGGAAAGTGGCAGAAAGAGCCCACGAAGAAGGAGCAGACCTTGTACTTACAAATACCCCCGTATCTATTCGGCTTGGAACAATTGACGAGCTGGCAAAAAAGACAAATGCAACGGTTATTCCGGCAGATGCCACTAACACAGAAGACTTGACTACATTGGTAGAAAAAGGAATGGAAGCTGTTGGCGGTAAATTCGACTTTGTACTACACTCCATTGGAATGTCGCCAAACGTTAGAAAGAAAAGAGCTTACGATGATCTGAATTACGATTTTTTATCGAAAACACTCGATATTTCGGCTATTTCGTTTCATAAAGTTATTCAAACATGCAAAAAGCTCGATGCCATAAATGAATGGGGATCTGTGGTAGCACTCACTTACGTTGCGGCACAGCGCACATTATTCGAATATAACGATATGGCAGATGCCAAGGCAATGCTTGAATCAATTGCGCGCAGTTTTGGTTATATTTATGGCAGAAGCAAGCATATTCGCATAAACACAATTTCGCAATCGCCCACACTGACTACCGCCGGAAGTGGAGTAAAAGGTATAGACAAACTAATGGACTTTAGTGAGCGAATGGCGCCGCTGGGTAATGCAACAGCCGATGAATGCGCAGATTTTACCATTACACTCTTCTCTGACCTCACACGAAAAATTACAATGCAGAATTTGTTTCACGATGGAGGATTCTCAAGTATGGGGATGAGTAAAAGTGCAATGGTGCAATACGAAAAGAGCTTTGAGGACTGCAACGACTAAAAATTAAAAAAACATAAAAGCTGTTGATAATTGCTCAGATTATCAACAGCTTTTTACAAAAAACGAATTTTGCAGGTCATTAAAGCACATAAATACTACACGTAAAAACTACCGTTTCTACACACCCGATCCTATAAAAAAAAGAAGAAATCATCATAAAAACACAAGCAACACACCGCTGAATTAAAGAAATTTACGATTTATTTAACATGCAACTCAACGAATAGCCACAAAAGCAGCACGAAAATAGATATTTAATAAAAATGGTTGATTTTTTAACATTTGTTTCATACCTTTAAGACCTATTAAAGCCTGTAAGCTAATTCCGATTTATATGATAGCACATAATTGGCAAGAGAAAACCATTCTTATAGTTGAAGATGAACATATCAACTTCCGCTACTTACAAGAGATAATAAAAAAAACACAAGCACAGATTCTCCGTGCCGAAAATGGCTTTGATGCCGTTGACGTAGCACGCAATAATAAATTGGATCTAATATTAATGGACATTAAGCTCCCTGTTATGGATGGTTACGAGGCCACAAGGCAAATCAGGGAATTCAACAAAAATGTTCCAATTATTGCCCAAACGGCCTATGTGATGAGCGGAGAAGAAGAAAAAACGAAACAAGCAGGCTGTAACGATTACCTAACCAAACCACTTCGGATTAAGACGGTACTCGAAACACTGGCAAAATACCTCGACGCATAGATTCAGAAATAAAATTAGAATTAGGTGAAGAAATAAAAAGTGCAACGAATTCGTGATTCGTTGCACTTTGCTTTTTTTACAACCTGCAAACTACGAATAAATTGAAAAAGTTGCGGACTCTTTTTCACTAATCTTTTTTTCTTAACAAAAAGAATGTTATGATGATTATTAGTTTCTGTTTAATATTAAAATTGAGGTCTACAAATAAATACTTATATTGCAAACAAAAAATCAACTATGATATTCAAAGGTGAGAATATACTTGAGTTTGCGGATAGATTTAATAATGACAAAGCATGTTTGGCTT
>JAQICA010000186.1 GCA_027858775.1 Salinivirgaceae bacterium
TTTTTTATTAATCATTTAAATAACAACAGTATGAAAGTAAAAATGTTAAGTTTAGTAAGTTTGTTCCTTATAGGGGCAACCACGCTTTTTGCTCAGGTAAAAACAGAAAAATTTGAGGTGAAAGGCAACTGTGGGATGTGCGAAAACCGCATTGAAAAAGCCGCAAAATCTGTAGATGATGTTTCGGCTGCCGATTGGAACCAGGAAACCGAAATTCTGGAGGTGGCTTTTGATGAGTCAAAAACATCTGTCGATAAAATTCAGATGGCAATTGCCAAAGTGGGTCACGATACACCGTTACACAAGGCCAAAGATGATGTGTACAATGGCCTTCCCGGATGTTGCAAATACGAACGCATGGAGTAACGCATTGCAATGTATTTATGTCGGAAAACGAACGTGCGGTTCTACGAACCATTAACTTTTGACCGTGCAAAACCGTTAAACGGGATTTATACAATTTTACCAAAACAAGGGGCTCCAAGCCCCTTGTTTTTATTTTCGCTGAAACCGTGCGAAGACGAAGCGCAAAGCGTTCTTTTATATCTCAACACGCCAGCCGGTTATAATTCCCCGCGGTGGATGATGTAGCACAAACTACGCTCCACGGTAAAAGAAATTTATGTGCTTTCTGTACGGTATTAATTACTACAATTAGCACACCCGATGCCGCAGTGCACCCTTACCAATCTTACTCCAATACCTCCACTTTTACCCAATAATGCTTTGTTCCTTCAAGGATTTTCTCCACAGGGTTATCAAGCAATTTTATTTTCACACCCTTCACAACTATTCCGATCTTATCAGCGTCTTCATAATAATCTACGACTTTCTTTGGGTTCGTTTTCCTGATGACTAAGTTATCTTTTGCTATATAGGTTTTGCCGACAGTAATTTGATTTAAATTATCGGCATCGATTTTTACATTTCTTAGCTCTTTTTTATCTATATCGTATGAAGCAATGCCAATGTATCCAACCGTCGACTTATAAACCGTCTGAAAACCGTCTTTTGTACTGACTTTAGCCATGCTGGCCATTGCATCAGACACAACGTCGTTGAGAGGTTTGAAATCGGTTTGTCTGCTACTTGCCGATTTTGTTTTTGCTATGTTCTTTTGGGGTTGCTGCTCCAACAATTGTTTTTCGACTTCCTTGCGTATCTGGTCTTCAATATCGATATTCGAGGCCAAAATATCTTTTTTGATTTTCGTTTCGAGCCTCACCTTAAAATCACCAACTTCGATATCGGATGGCTTAACGTTTAGAATTACGCTACCAATTACCACAGCTATGATAGCGATTAAAATTGTTAATGGGAATTTTAATAGTTCGACCCAATCTTTGCTTTGCATAATTACCAGGTTTAAATGATTTTACTAAAACATGCAAGTTAAAAAATATATGATAATGTGAATTATTTTTAACAAAGGCTTGTTTTCCAATTTCAATTAGCTGCTTAAAAGATATACACTTGTTATTTTTTGGTTTTGCAGCAGTATTGGTTTGAAAGCATTCTGATGAAAGCCTCTCGTTCAAGGCTGGATAACCCATTAGCTAGTATCCGTCAATAAACTCCATTTTTTGCGTTAATCTTACTCAAACCCGCATCATCCCGATGAATCGCGGACTCAACGGTTTTGAGTTTCGAACCGACCAAAGGGAGCTCATGAGCACCTATGAATATATAGAGGCTAGCGAATAGAGCCTTGAAAATGGAGCTTGTTCACTGGATACTCCGACTTTATAGCCAGGCTCTGGCTAAAAACCAATCATCGGCGAACAATCTACAATCTGCATTCGATGGCAAGAGCATGTTGATTGCATTCGGTGTTGCTAAAGCGCAGTAACCGATGGAATCGCTCCTGCGATGAACCTTGCGCACGCAGTTCTCCACCGTAAAATAAGTTTATGAATTTCCTTTACGTCAAAGTCACTCCATTCAGAAAAGCGGGTACTTTTCGTGCTGGCAAATTAAGTACCCTAAATATTGGACTCCTTTAGATTGGGACAATAAAATCAGACACCTTTCCAAAATAGAATTTGGTAATAAGATAATTTTTAATGAACTAAAAAGCGAATAACAATTGGTTACAATAAATAATATAGTAGCCCCTTTCGAGTTGATTTTTACTTAGTTTTGTTGGCCTCGCGGTCACGAAATGTTACCTAATATTAACCAACAGATTAAAAATTTAATTTATAAAATTATGAAAATTTCAAAAAAGGTAATAACACTTATGTTTTCTATTGGATTGACCTGTACGCTTGCAGCACAAACCACAGGCATGCTTAATTTTCAGTGCAATACTTCTGCACCAAATGGCGATTGGGGGACAAAACACGCGGCGGCTATTTGGATTCAGAATAACGATAACCCATCTGTGTTTATTAAAACAAACGCAAAATTTGGACATGATAACGATCATCTTACCTCGTGGACTAGTATTTCAGGTTCGAACATAGTAGATGCAGTTACAGGTGCAACACTTTCGTCATACGGCCAATTATCAGTGCAGTGGGATGGAACAGATGTTTCGCACAATGTAGTTATGGATGGAGATTATTCCATATTGATAGAGATGGGATGGGGCGAAGATAAAGTTAACGATCACGCTACCAAGTTGTTTTCTTTTACCAAAGGGCCTGCTGCTCAGAATCTAACACCGGAAGGGACTTCCAATTATTCTGCTATTAGTATAGATTGGCAACCTGCTACTACTTTACTTGATGCTGTAGAAGGAATTGATGGTATTAATGTGTTTCCAAATCCAGCGAAAGATGCAATTCAATTGAATTTTCAAAAAGAAATGCAGAATGCTAAACTGGAAATTGTCGATTTATCAGGACATACCTTGTACACTGAAAAAGTTCAACAAACAGCTTCGGGCGTAAAATCTATAGATATTTCGAATATATCTCCGGGATTGTATTTGCTTGTAGTCTCTTCAGAGGATAACTATTTTAGATACAAATTTTTAGTCGAGTAAAGTGCTTCGACATAAATGCAATGAATGATGTTCGAAATCATCATATGGCATCTTTTCAAAAAATAGGAAAAGTAGTATCAGTAAGTCCTCAATAGCTTCGTTATAGTTGCTTTAAAATCAAGGCGTCCCGGGAACCGGAACGCCTTGATTTTTTATAGTACCTAAGCCTCTCCCTGCCGTCTGCGTTCGCTGAACCTTTAGCGGAAGCCAAAACTATGCGGACGCAAGCCTTGCTTGCATAAGCTTTGCGTTGAAGGAGTGGGGTTTGCAAATTGTAATTCGGATGGATGAGGAAAGGATTTTACTGTAAGCTTGAAAAGGGAATCATCGAAAAAGAATAAAAAGTAACCTGACCAAGCTGCGGCAATTAGGTATAAAACGTTTGTGGCTAATTCGTTTCTGGTATTCCGTTAACTCTCTTCGCTAATTTTTTTTCACGGAAATTTTTGTAATATTGCAAAGCGCATTTTGGCTCAATGAAGTTTGATAGATTTGTACAAACAAACCTTACCTCTCTGGAATTAACCATTATGAATATGTGGCAAATCAGTTGAGAGAGCCGGAAAAAGATGCAGTATGAATAGGTTTATTACAGAAGGTAACAGCGAAGCTAAAATCTCAAGCAGTGTCAATGACTGTGCGCAGGGGGCACTGTAAATTTGATAGCAAAAATGACAGACAATAAAAAAATATTTCAGGTCGATGCATTTACAG
>JAQICA010000188.1 GCA_027858775.1 Salinivirgaceae bacterium
TTCACCCCCACGCTAGCCCGCCAATTTGATCAGGCCAGCCCGCTTTAGGCCTTGTCGTTGATTAAGGATTTGTTACTAAATAACTTCGCCTGATTTGGTCAATCTATTTCACAACAAATCCTAAGTGCATAACAGTTGCCTTACAGCCGCATGAAGAAAAATGTGTTAAGAAAATCTGCTCGTTATGGCGTTAAAGTTTGCGATGTTTGAGCTACGATTTTTCAGAAAAAATCGTAGTGAGTTCGTAAACTTTAGCCATGACGAGTAGATTTTTCGCATTTTTCTGTAAGCGGCGGGGTTTTTTTGCTTACTTTTTTTTACCTGTAGAAAAAAAAGTAAGGGCAATTAGTATTACATAAAATAGTCTGCTTCCCGCTTAATTTTTAACTATCTGACTAATAGGATTATGTGCAAATGCACATAGGAGTACCCAGTGAAACTGGGCTTACAGTCTCATAATTTTGTTATGTTTGAGCGTTTGTAATTTTTTTAAGCGGACAGGGGTGACTCACTATTCCATAAGTCCGCAGAAAAGGATTTTGTGGCAATGCAAAACTATTATCAGCTATTACAAATCGCACATCTAATAAACCCACTTGTAGAAAAAAGCCAGAAAGTTGCAACAAGCTTAAAGGCAGCCGAAAGGACAATAAAAGCTATTTGGGAGGATGCCACTGCTACAATGCTAAAAGAAACAATCCATTTGTGTGAAGCTGTTGCAACTTATCTAAAAACCCGGCAAATAAGGTATTAAGATTTATAACCTTAGAGAACCCCTGCTCTTGAACACTCAGGGAAACCCAATAAAAAAAGAAAGGAGGTCGCATAAATAAATAAATAAACTTTCAGGTTACAAATTTTCCATATCCCTGTATGGACAGGGATTTTTATGTGCTTTCTGTAAGGGCCTTAACCACTAAACGAAAAATTGTTAATTTTGAAATCGCTGGTTTCGGATGGATTAATTGAATAGGTTCATTGAGTTAAAGTGAATTAGTGTACGTGCAAGTAAATTGTTTTTTTAGACACTAAATTAGGTTGGGGAATGGTAATTAGTGGTATAATAGCTGATGCTGAATAGATAAGTAAATATTTAGGCATGTCTATCGTAGAATAAAACCTTTTTCGCAGACAATTTGCTACATTTGTTTTATGTAAATACAAGGTGCGACTATTTTTTGTTTTACCCTGCATATAAATTTTATTTGCGTGAAAATTAGTATTTTAAACGATAATTTGGCCAGTGGCATTTGCGGAGCCGCACACGGAATGTCGTGGTATATCGAGGCCGAAAAAAATATTTTGTTTGATACGGGGCCATCGGAAATTGCATTTCAGAATGCAGCCAAACTCAATATCGCCCCGGAGGATGCAGACTTTATTGTGCTTAGTCACGGGCATTGGGATCATGGCAATGGACTAAAAAATCTTCACGGCGGAAAACTTATTGCACATCCCGAAATTTTCAGAAAGCGATTCAAACGCTCCAATGGCCAGTCCATTGGAATAGATATTCCCGAGGATGAACTGCACCGTAAGTTCGATTTAACCCTAACGCGCGAACCCCTGCAGCTAACCGATTCTATTTGGTTTTTGGGCGAAATTCCTGTAAAAAATGCCTGGGACATTGGTCACAGCGACTTTATACTCAATAATGGCCAGATAGATACCGTTCCCGACGATAGCGGACTAGTTGCAAAAACCAATCAAGGGCTAGTTGTGATAAGCGGTTGCGCACATAGTGGAATAACCAACATTACCCTGCGCGCTATGGAATTGTTTCCCAATACACGCGTATTGGCTGTTATGGGCGGATTTCACCTGAAACCCGGCGATTCCCGCATACCACAAACCATCGAGTTTTTTAAGTCCATTGATGTAATGCAACTTTATCCGTCGCACTGTACTGCACCCGAAGTTATTTGCCAAATGCGTAGCCGGTTAAATGCGAAATTTGTGCGCTCAGGCAATGTGTTTAAATTTTAAATTTTCTACTGTTGTGAACGACTATATAATTATTCAATCCGCATTTTTCCCACCAGTGCAGCAGTTTGCCTGGATAATGCAACATCCGCGCATTGTAATTGAACAGCATGATACCTATGCAAAGCAAACTTTTCGGAATCGTATGCAAATTGCCGGTCCTAATGGAATTCAGAACTTGAGTGTGCCTATCGAAAAACCGTTTGGTTCGCAATCGAAAATGAAAGATATTCGCGTGAAATACAATGACGACTGGCAAAAACAAATTTTCCGAAGCATTCTCACGGCTTACCATAATAGTGCATTCTATGAGTATTATATTGATGATTTTGCCCCGTTTTTTAAGCAACCTTTCGATCATCTCATCGATTTGAATACCGCTATATTGCGCAAAGCACTGGAAATACTCGAATTGGATGTTGATATTCGGTTTTCGGCCGCTTATACCGAACATGGGAAGGCAGATTTTCGCGAATTTGCACACCCTAAACCCCAGTATCGTAAGGCCGATCCATATTTTAAACCGCCAGCATATTATCAGTTATTTACCGAAAAGTATGGATTTATACCCAATCTGAGTATTATTGATTTGCTTTTTAACGAAGGTCCGCAAAGCTATTTTATACTTAAACAAAGTTGTACCGCCAAATAGTCAACTATCTGTGTTTTTAGTTTCCTAAAAGCAGCTTTATAAAAAATCATTTACACCAATTGAATGATAACCCTCAAAGGATAGGTGAATTTTAGAATTACCCATAAGAAGGGGTGACATAAACAATTTTAATTGCTGACCGACTTCCGTTTCTTTTGTGTGTACCTTCATAAAAATCAGTATATTTGTGTAACCAGATTGTTGGCTGGTACCTGATACTCTGGTCAGTATTTAAAACATAAAACAATGAAGCCGTTTATCATCCTCATAATTCTGCTGCTTTTTTCGACCATACTCCGTGCCGAAGACTTGCGTTTTTATGGGTATGGCACCGACGATGGCATTTCTGTAGGCAAAGTAAGTA
The DNA here is from genome assembly GCA_027858775.1 of Salinivirgaceae bacterium. Lineage (GTDB taxonomy): Bacteria > Bacteroidota > Bacteroidia > Bacteroidales > Salinivirgaceae > Salinivirga. Next base: position 3,000 of record JAQICA010000188.1, read on the forward strand.
TGACTTTCCAAGATAGTCGGGGCTTCATGTGGATTGCCACAGAAGATGGACTAAACCTCTTCGATGGATACAAGTTTATTGTATTCCGCAACCGAAAAGATGATTCCAATTCCATTTCGAATAATAAAATTTTTGATATAGTTGAAGATGGAAACCGGGTCTTATGGATTGCTACCGGCTATGGATTAAATGCTTATGACCTGAACACCGGGAATTTTACGGTCTTTACAACTCAGAACACCAATGATGCTCTCACAGACAATGAAATACGGAGCCTGCACTTTTGTCGCGATAGTATTTTGCTCATCGGTACTCATCAGGGCGGTTTGCATAAAATGAATTTCCGTACCAAAGCAATTTCGAAAATCGAATTGCCCGGCAATCCGACGTTTATTAGAAGTGTGAAATGTACGGGGCAGGACGTGTTGGTTGGGACGCATGGTTTTAGCTTTTATGCGTACAATTGCAAAACCAATGAGGCTCAGCACATCAGCATCAGCGAAAGCGAAGAAAACCAATATATCGATCAGGTTAATGCGTTTTTGGTGCGCCCCGAAGGGCATGTGTGGGTAGCTACAGAAAATGGTGTTTTCGATTGGGATCGATCTACCGGAAATATTACCAATATTACCCCACGACAATTGTTTGATGAGACCGATGAGGTAGTGCGTGTACGCGATATTTTGCAAGATAAAGATGGCATAGTATGGATTGCAACAAGCTTGGGGCTGCTACGGTACAAAAATGGTAATTGGAAAAGATATGTTGTAGAAAAAGATCGGCAACTAACCCTGCGCAACAATTGGTTGGTCGATTTACTTGAAGATGAATCGGGTAGTATTTGGATTAGTAACAAAGAAAATGGCGTAAATATTATACACAACAAAACTGAACGTTTTAGTCATTATGGTGTGAGAATAGATGCGAATTCCTTATCGGCCGGACTTGTGTTTAGTTTTGACCAATATGACGCAAGTAAAGTTTTAGTGGGCACTATTGGCGGTGGGCTCGATATGTTTGATGTGCAAACCGGCGACTTTAGTAATTTTAACCGGGAGTGCCCCAGGCTGAGTAAACGTATTACGGCTATTCATGCGGCTGAAAAAAAACAGATTTATCTGGGCACATGGGGCGAAGGGTTACAGGTTTTCGATCCGGTATCACGCCAAGTGAGAAAATATGTGTCCAATAAAACCAATGAGAAGAGTCTGAGTAACAATACTGTAATTTGTGTAGAGCCGCATTGTTCGCGCAATGGACTGTGGATTGGCACTTTCGATGGATTGAATTTTTTCCATCGCGAACAGAAAAGCTTTACGCGATACAAGGATATTGAAGGACTGCAAAGCCATACTATATTTTTTATTTATCAGGCCAACGATGATAATTTGTGGCTCGGAACACGCGGCGGCGGTTTGGCGCTGCTCGATACGCACACCATGACGGCCACTTCGTGGGTCAATCATTCGGACGATTCTACATCGTTGGGCAACAACGTGGTAAAATATATTTATGAAGACCAGAATGGATATTTGTGGTTGGCCACAGAAATGGGGTTCTCGCGTTTCAACGTTAAAAATCAGACATTTAAAAATTATACCGTAACTAACGGACTGCCCAATAATAATGTGTGGGCTATTTTGCCCGACAATGATAACAATTTGTGGGTTAGTACCAATGCCGGACTAGCAAGGGTAACCCTGAACGATGCGTCGGAGGTGGTTACGATAAAAGATTTTGGGAAAAATGAAGGATTGCTGAGCCTGGAATTTTCTCAAGGTGCCTATTTGCGTCATGAAAAATCCGGAGACCTCTATTTTGGTGGTACGGAAGGCTTTTATAAGTTTAATCCCGATAATATTGTGCCACGTAAATATAAACCACCAGTGCATTTTACATCCATTCGTATTATGGATGAGGAGTATGCGGGCGATACATTGCCTGCCGCGAAGCATAATTTGGTGATTCCGTGGAGCAGAAACTTTTTGTCTTTTGAATTTGTAGGACTCGATTATACGCATCAGGGAAATATTCAGTATCAGTACAAGATGGAAGGCCAAACGGAGTATTGGAGTAAGCCCAGCACACGCACCTTTGCGTCGTTCCCCGATCTGAAAGATGGAACCTACACGTTTAAAGTGAAAACATCGAACAGCGAAGGTATTTGGAATCACGATGAGCCGGCTGTAATTCAAATTATTGTTACACCACCGTGGTGGCGCACAACATTGGCTTACATGCTTTACTTTTTATTGCCCCTAATCGGTGTTATTGTTTACATTAGAATGCGCACACGTAAGTTAAAACACGAGAAAGAGGTGTTGGAAAAAATTGTTGCCGAACGCACGGCCGAGTTGCGCAAAAAAAACCTCGATATTACCAGTAGTATTCAGTACGCACAACGCATCCAGCAGGCTATTATTTTTCCTTCTATTAAGGATTTTTCTCAATCGTTTATTAAGTCGTTTGTATTGTTTAAGCCCAAAGATATTGTAAGTGGAGATTTTTTCTGGTATGCCAATAAAGGTAAAACACGGGTTTTTACAGCGGTCGATTGTACAGGTCATGGCGTTCCCGGGGCTTTTATGTCCATTATTGGCAATAACCTGTTAAACCAAATTGTGATTGAACAAGGCGTAACAGAGCCTGCGCAAATTCTTACGTTGCTCGATGAGCGCGTAAAAGTGAGCTTGCATCAAAAAGGCCGAAAGTCGGATATGTTTGATGGCATGGATATAGCTATTTGCGCCATTGACGAAGGGAGTAACCAACTTTTTTATGCCGGTGCATACAATCCGTTGTATCATATTCGCAACGACCAACTGACAAAATACAAGGCTACGCGCTGCTCTATTGGTGGAAGCCAGTTAAAGCTGAATAAACAGTTTACCACAAACCAGATCGAAGTGGAAAAAGGCGATAGTATCTATATTTTTTCTGATGGCTACGCCGATCAGTTTGGTGGCGAAAAAGACCGTAAGTTTACTAGTAAACAATTGCAGGAAAGACTCATTAGCATTCAACTCGAAAATATGCCCAATCAACAAATGATTTTAGATGAAACTATTGAACAATGGATGGCTGATTATGAGCAAATTGATGATATGATATTGGTGGGTGTGCGCTTTTGAACAAAAAATGCCTTGCGTAGCCATTCTGCCACACTGAATGTTATCTTTGCAGCAAAAAAAACATGATATTCCTTTTTCTAAGCATCTTGTCGAGCGTTGTTATTCTTGTGATCTTCAAGCTTACCGAACGGTTCGATATTCCAATTATTCATCCAATTATTATTAACTATTTTATTGCCAGTGGATTTGGCTATTATAATGCCGATCTGACGCTGGAGAAAGTGGCACAAATGCCGGTGGAGTGGGTGTGGCCGGCAGCTATTGTGGGTAGTTTATTTGTGTTTACGTTTTTTCTCATTGGTTTGTCCACACGGAAGGCGGGAATTGCCCTAACTACAGTGGCTGCAAAAATGTCGTTTGTGTTTCCTATGTTTTTTTCCATTTTAATCGATGCCAAAGATCATTACTCAACCACCAAGCTGGTGCTACTATTCATGGCTATTGCTGCTGTGTTTTTAACTGTATATAAGAAACGACAAAAGCGCGTCGAATCGCTGTTTATTGTATTGTTGCCGGTTATGCTTTTTGTTTTGCTCGGTTTCGCCGATTCGATGGTGAAGTTTTCACAAAATTATTACATCAAAGATGAAAATGCCTCCTCTGCATTCTCGTTTCTGCTTTTTGGGTTTTCAGCTATTTGGAGTGTCGGTCTTATCTTTTTCCAGAAAAACAAAAAGGCCATATTGAAGCCCAAAACCCTGTTGAGTGGTGTGCTAATGGGGTTGGCCAATTTTGGTTCTCTCTATTTCCTGATAAATGCACTGAATGAGTTGTCGTTAAACAATTCCATTGTGTTTGCACTGAACAATACTGGTGTTGTGCTTATGTCGGTAATTATTGCGCTCAGCCTTTTTCGCGAACGCATTTCCATTGTTAATAAGGTAGGAATTGCTTTGTCTATTGTCACTTTTGGTGTGCTCATTGCATTTCTGTAAAAGCCAGGCGTAGCTGTATTTTTTTGACTTGGAAGAAACGCATCGTTCCATTCTTTAAGGAAAAGAATAGAAAACTGTAATCCAAAAGCGTTTTTAACTACAACTTATACACCTTTCCATTATAATACACACTTTGCTTGCGGCCTTCAGTAATCACGGCAGTGTCATAATACAGGGTGAATTGAGCTCCTGGCAGAGAGCTGATGGTGGTGGATTTTCCATTGTCGACCACTATCGTTTGCTGTTCCCTGTTGTGGTAAATAAATAGTTCATTGTAAAATGCGTAAACATTTGGTATGTACTCGCAAACCTGTGTTTCGTTGTATCTGGTGTGCAGGTATAATCGTTTGCCATTTTCAAAAAGAATAGATTCCGGGCTGAATTCCAGTAAATCGGGGCGTTGGTACGTAAGCATGTTTTTCTGACCGTTTTCGTAGTAATTCATATTACCCGATTGTTCTTGCCAAACAATCCACGTATACTCAGTTTTGAAATATTCAGGAGGATAATAGTCGATGGTAATAACATCAAGCCCGGTAATGAGTTGTAGCTCGCCATTGTCTATGTTTTTTACAACCACGCCACCACTTCCGGCACTAAAAAGTACGTTGTTGTTCATGAATTTTTGAACTTGCATTTTTCCGCGGTCGAAAACAAAAAGCTGATCGTCGCCATCCAGTACTCCCAAACTTTTGCGCCCTACCGAAAGGGCTTTTGTACGCAAGGAGTAATGGTTTTCTGCAAAAGTATAGATTTGTTCTTTGTAGTAGATCTTCAGGGCATTATCGAATTCGTCTTCGAAATAAATAATGTCTCCGTTCATTTTTACAAGTTTAGCATCGCGCGAAATTTCTTTTTTAAAGCCTTTGTGCCACACATATAGGTAGTTAGCAATTTTCCATGAAATGAGTTTTTCGGTAGCCTGAAAAGTTTCTACGCTGCCGGAAAGGGTTGTCCATTTCCCATCGTAAAATACTTTCATGTAGCCCAGGTAATCAATATAAACACAGAAGTCTTCGCCTACGTAGTATTGTTTTACCTTGCTATGCTCAATTTGCTCAAATGTACCTTGATTAAAGATGTAAAACTTGTTGTTGTAATCTTCAAGTAAGGCCAATCCGTCGGCGTGCGCGGTTGAAGTGAAAAGTAAGCCGAAAAGCAATGCGAAAATTATTGGTGCGATCTTAGTTGTTTTCATAGAATTCGATGAACTTTTTAACATTTTCGATATTTTTATCAATCATTTGTTTTAGTTGGCGTTCGTTGGCGCCCGAACCTTTGGCGATAATTTTTTTTGCCATGCTGTAGTACGATAAGCTTTTTTCTGCCAATTCCATTTTTTCTTCAAGCGGAACTTGAGAATCGTTTAACGACACTGAATAATGATAGGCAGCCTGATTAATAAGCATAGCCGGAGTAAGTGTGTTTTCAGGAAAAAACCGAACCATGCGTTTCGCTGTAGCGATGCGTTTCTGCAATGAATCTAATTGCGAATACGCATTGTGTGTGTCGGCAAAGCTGTAGCAGGGGTCTTTTTTAGCCGCTAATTGTCGCACTTCTGCCGTATCTTTTAAAAATTCTTTTGGTGTGATGGGACAGGGGAGCATCTGAAAAGCAGGATCTTCGGGCATGTGCCGGCCAATAAAAAACCCCGGATTCGATAAGAAATATTCTTCCTGTAGCGATGCCTCATAAATTCCTTTTGGATTAAGATAGCCCGCGCCCCACGTAGCATCTATCAAATACCATTTGTCGTCTATTTTTACGGCATTCCAGGCATGGTCAGCATTTTTCAGTTTATTACGATGACTAAAGCCATAGCCTTTACTAAAACCTGAAACCACATAGGCTTCAATTCCCACTGCTTTGGCACATGCCTCGAATAAATTGCTGTATCCCTGACAAACGGCTTTCCCGGTTTTTATTACCGCCATAGGATTAGAATTGGGCTGGCGACCGGCCATAAATGCGCTTACATCGTAGTCGACATTGAGCGTAATCCAGGAGAAAATTGCACGTACTTTTTCTTTTTCAGTTGTACTGATAGCAGTAATTTTTTTGGCAATATCCTCAATTTTATCTTTGCGTTCAATTTTAACCGTTTTAACATGATTGTCGATTTTCTCGTACTGTGCACTGATCGTCAGACTTAATGCAAGCAGTATCGGAAGTAGAAGTAGTTTTTTCATTGCTGTGGATTTTAATACCCCAAGATAATCATTTTTTTCGTTTTTACTCGGTAAGTCCCGGGCGTGTGTGTAGTGGAAAACGGGAAAAGTTTGTGCTTTCGTATCGGAGAAACAAAAAGTTTTGCTGCGAGTTATTAAAACAGATTAATTCGGGCTTTCGCTTCTCTTATGCATTTCGGTTCCGTTATAGCATTTAGCGAATGCGGGAGGAGAGTAAAGGCGGAGACGGGATCGGCATAGCGGTTTTTTTGCCGCATAGCCGATTTTTCACTTATTTGGACGGTTTTCCATCCGCTATGCCGCCGAAAGCGGCTATGCGGTGATCGTCTGCGATTTGGCTAAATCTCACAGCGGCGTACGAAACCGTTGCCTGTCTGCGCATGGTTTGCGTCGCTGATTTAGCGTTCCGAAAAGTTGCGGTGTGAGTAACTGAATGGATAGTACTGGCCTTTTTGCTTTTTTTCCGTTTGCAGAATTTGTCTTAAGTTTCGTTTTTTATGTGGGAGAGGTTAGGAGGAGTGACTATGCGTAGAACTTGCAATTTAGACGTGTAGCCTAATCGTATAACCGCTCGGTAGACCCAATCCCGTTTATTGACGAACACTACTCAGCCCCAAAGGGGCGTTCAGCAGCAGCCCGGGGGCAACGCCCCGGGCATATTGCAACGCCATAAATCCGCCGCGCACTGGTGTTTATAAAATGGATTGAACACGCCATCGGCGGAATAGCTACAACCAACACAGCCCGACCATCGCCCAGCTCCAAAATAAACATGTAAATGTGCAGCAAT
>JAQICA010000233.1 GCA_027858775.1 Salinivirgaceae bacterium
GGAAAAAGAGGATAAAAAAATAAACAAATACCACATATTTAAAAAAACCTCAAACAAATGCAGAAAAACCCCACTTTTTTTTCACTAGTTGAAAAAAACTAAAATGATAAAACAAGAAAGGTTACATTTTAATTTCCTGCATTTTACAAGAAATATAAAGTTACAGTTGATGAACATACGAAAAAAACTAAATTTGCGAAAGCTGCTCGAATAGTAGCATCCTAATTTTAAACTATATAAAAATGAGACGAGAAAAATTTTTACTTTTTTTCATGGCAATTTGTTTGCCTATTTTGAATGCTTTTGCAACAGATTATTATGTTTCTGCACTTTCCGGTAACGATTCAAATAATGGCTTGTTAACAACAACAGCTTTTAAAACCATTCAAAAAGCAGCCGACCTAACCAACCCCGGTGATAACGTTTATATTATGAATGGGACCTATAGCGAAACGAAAGTGCTTTATAGTATTCATGCCTCGGTGCTTTACATTTCACGATCGGGTGCTGCTAATAATTACATCACCTATAAAAACTTGACGGGGCATAAGCCCAAAATATCAGGTGCTAATTGCCGATGGAATTGTGTGCGTATCAGGGCAAATTACATTCGTTTTGAAGGAATTGAGATGGAAGGTCCCAATCAGAGCATCACCTATGAAGAAGCAAAAGAAATGTATGATTACTATATAAATACAGAATCTTCAAGTCGCGATTGGAACTTTATTGGAACCATGAACACCAATGGATTAAGCCTGGGGGGAGATATGGTAAACAATAACCCTTGGCATCACATTGAAGTACGCAATTGTGTTGTTCATGATTTTCAAGGTGGAGGTATCGGCGGAAGCGATTTTGATTACATTACTATAGAAAATAATATTTCGTACAATAATTCATGGTATTGCATGTACGCCACCAGTGGAATTAGCGTGCTAGGAGCAAGGGATATTGACACAAATACTGGTTACAAAATTTTCATTAAAGGAAATATATGTTACGACAACAAAACCTTGATTCCATGGGCAGGGAGAGATATATTGTCTGACGGCAACGGTATTATTATCGACTCGTTCGACGGCACGTCTTATGCAGGCAAAACGCTGGTTGAAAACAATGTTTCTTATTACAATGGGGGTTCGGGGATTCATGCCTATAAAAGCAACAACGTCGATATTATCAACAACACTGCTTACAACAACGGACAGGTAGTTGGTTATGCCGAAATTTACGGGCAAGATGGAACAAACGTCAACATTTACAACAATATAATGTATGCACGAACAGGTGGTGCTTGCAACTCCAATGCCGGGGGTACTACCTACGATTATAACATTTACTTTAACGGACCAGCTTCGAGGCAAGGTGCAAACGATTTAGTTACCGACCCCAAATTTGTAAAACTGGGGCTTGATAGCACCGCCGATTTTAAACTTCGAAATACCAGCCCGGCAATAAATTCGGGAGCCGATGCAGCAGGCAAATTTAGCCCAACCGATATAAACGGCGTTGCCCGTCCGGTTGGGACGAAACCTGACCGGGGTGCCTACGAGTCGCCTTACACGCAAATAGCCGTAGCGGCCGAAATGATATTGAAGAACAATGAAAGCATTATGCTTCCCGGCACCGAAACAGATGCATTCGGAGATGTATTCTACGACAACCCGAAAACAGTAACTTTTACAATTGAAAACAAAGGCGGTGCCGATCTTCAATTAACAGGAAGCACTAGGGTTTCAATTTCTGGAAACGGTTTTGTATTAACCGAAGATGCTCCAGCAACGATCGGGGCAGGCAATTCGGCTAATTTTAAAGTCACCTTAACAACAAGCGAAGAAATCGAGTATTCGGGTACAATAAGCATTTCGACTAACGATGCTTATGCCAATCCGTATGTTGTAACTGTTTCGGGGAAAGGACTCTCTTCGGATAAAGACGTTCAAACAATTACGTTTAATGCACTTGCGGCTAAGAACACTAAATCTGAAGATTTTAATCCTGATGCGGTATCCAGTTCAGAGCTACCCGTTACGTATGCAAGTTCTGAAACTGCGGTGGCTACAATCGCAAATGGAAAGATTCACATTGTTGGTTTAGGAACAACCATAATTACCGCTTCGCAGGGTGGAAATTCTGCCACCCATCCGGCAGCCGATGTGAAACAAGCCCTAACCGTGATACCGCTACTCAACTTATCCGAAACAAATCTGATCAACAATCCGTCCTTCGATTCAAACACTTCGGGATGGAGTTTTTCTTTTCAAAATTCGGCGACAGCTACAAGCTCTTCGGTCGATAAAGAAGGGTATGCCAGCAAGGTGGGTAAGGTTACTATTGCTAGCACCGGAAACTCGAGTTCGGCCTACAATGTGCAATTTGGACGTAATGTGTCGGTGGTTGCTGATAAAAAATATGCCATCCTGTTTAAAGCCAGTGCCGACAAAGCACGAATGATGAACATATTCATGCTCAAAAACCAATCTCCATGGTCCACTATGTTTACTCAAAATAACATTAGTTTAACCACAACCCCAACAACCTACGGTCCTTATTATTACAACAGCACCACAACCGAAACGTTGGCATTTCGATTTTTACTTGGCACCGCGACTCATCCAATATATCTGGATGATGTAGAATTGAGGGAAGTTCTCCCAGACGATCCTTCGGCGGTGGAAGGCTTTTTCGGTTCAAACAAAACAAACTTCAGGGTTTATCCCAATCCGGCAAAAGATAAAATCAACATCGTTACCTCGCCGGATAGCAAGGGGCAGCTCGATGTAAGTTTAATGAATCTTCAAGGACAAACACTGGTTCAAAAAACTTTTCTAAATGCAGAAAACAGTTCTAGCACTCTTCAGTTTGACGTAAATGTAGCGTCAGGAGTGTACTTATTAAAGCTGAGCAACAGCGAATTAAAACAAGTACAACCTTTAACAATAAAGAAATGAAACATCAATGGCATTTTTTTTTCAAACTAAGAAGTCTGCTCAAACGGTTGATCTCAGTCGGTAATTTCTTTCTCATAACTTACATATCATAATTTTATAAAGATGAAAACAAAAATATTTTCAATAATACTGCTAATCGTCTCTGTGCAATTTGCAAAGGCAAATTCAATTGGTGAATGGGATTTCGCATCAAACGGACTTCCAACTTACCATTATACAGGTGTATTACCATTTCCAAGTTTGGATAAAGATGGAAAAAACAACATGTTGCCTGAAGACCCTTTTTTTCTATTAGGAAATTACCGAATGGCCTTGATTACCCATACCAGCGGCATTTACCAGTTTTTAACCGCCGAGCGTGCTTGGGCCAGAATTAATGCAACCGAGAAACCGAATTATGGATGGAACGATGCCAGCATTGTTTTCAAAAACAAAAAAGCACAAAAGGTAAATTTGGTAGGGCTTCAGTCGATTGCAACGAACAACGAGTTGGTAAAGAAAACTTTCGGAGTAGGTTTTGCCCGTTACGCTTATCGGTTGGAAAATGGAATAAGCTGTACACGTTTAATTTCGGTTAAACCTTCAGCAAAAATAAATACCGGAAATCCATCGTTTGTGGTTACTATTCTTCTTCAGAATAACAGCAAAAAAACACAAGAATTAATTTATTCGGAACGAATGCTTGTGAATTTTGTATTGAACGGAACACAGTACAAACAGTCGACAGAACGCCCCGTTTTATATAATTCCAACATCCGCATTAATGCTGATAAACAAATCGCCATTGCCAATATTTCGTATAAGACCAATACCTTTCTCAATTTGCCTTCAAAGGATGAAAGATACATGTACGACCTTAATCCACCATCGGTTTTTATGCTTGCAAAAAACGGCATGGGGAAAGACGTATCGTTGGTTAGCGCAATAAACGACACCCTTTCTACACAAATCGATGTTTCACTAAAACCGGGCGAAACAAAAACTTTTCATGTGGTAATTGGGCTGGCCGATGGTGAAAATTTTACCGATGTACAAAAACAGGCCGATGAATTGTTTGCCGCCGCTAATATAAACGAACCATTGGAAGGGTTGTACGCAGGTTTATGGAAAAGCAGATTGCCCGATCTTTCATCCGAAAAAAACGTAGTGCTTCGCCGGGAAATGCTCTGGAATGCACATATGATAGAGGCATCGGCAAAAGACAGCGAATATTATAAAGAAACTTTTATTCCGCAGGGTACGGTTTATAGCTACCACTTTGGCGACAACATCTCGAACCGCGACCACTTACAAGCTGCACTCCCGGCATGTTACACCAATCCGGAACTGGCGAAATCGTGTATTCGCTATGTAATTAAGCATTCTGAAGTGGATGGCGAAATAAAGCGCGGCAACTCCGGATTCGGCTATACACCTCCTTCTCTTTTCAAGGAAAGCGATGAACAATTATTTTTCTTTAATACCCTCTCAGAATACCTTTTAATTACTAAAGATTTTGGTTTTCTGAATGAACAGGTGACTTACTTCCCGGCAGAATATGGCAAGACCGATGCGGTATTAAACATCCTAAAGAAATATTTTATTTACCTGCGCGATGAAGTAGGCAGAGGGCCAAACGGACTAGTCAAAATACTGAATTCCGACTGGAGCGATAGTTTCTTCCATAAATATTCACCCAATGCTTATTCATGGTCGGCCGAATCGCATTTAAACTCGGCGATGGTACTGTCCATTTTTCCAAAACTGGAAGATGCCCTAAAACAGTCGAAAAATCCCGATGCCTCTGAATTTATTCAGGCATTGGAAGAATATCGGATATCCATCGAAAGTGCTTTTATGAAAGATTTGGGCGACAGAAAATTCGCTGCAAGAGCCTACCTTAATCATAAATTAAAATTTGGTGTCGACAAGGTTTGCATCGAGCCACAAGGCTATTTATTGCAAATTCCAAACTTACCTATCGAACGAAAAAAAGAGATTTACGAATATGTAAAAAGCAAACTTATCACTCCTGAAAAAATTGGAATCCGCACCCGCGAAGAACCAAGATGGGGAGGCACAGCCGATGGCGAAGATGGCGGCATATGGTTTTCACTGGAATACCCAGTTTTGCTTGGAGTAGCTACTTTCGATAAAGAAGAAGCAAAATCGTTATTGCTGAAATTCTCGTTCGATAATTATTCAAAACATTATCCCGATTATTGGATAGGCCAATGGACAGCTCCCGATGAAATGAACTCTACACTTTATCGCGAAGGCTTGTATTGTTTCTGGATTCCTGAAAATGAACGAGCAAGTGCTTTTCAAGGCTATTGTTCGCATCCGCACACCTGGCCGTTGTTTTGCTATTTTAAGCTAATGGAGTAGTATTGAACAAAAAAAGAAATAAAAATAAATATTTTAAATTAGCTGAAATGAAATTATTCAACCTATTATTGTTCTTTATTATACTTGGTTTTAATGGTTATAGCCAGTTTGCTAATTGGAATAATTTAGAACTAATTCTTGACAATGGAGTGGTTCAACGAACCATTTCGTTGCCCGCAAATAATGACAATTATCTAACCACCTCCTATAAGCCTGTAATTGGCACCCCACAACAGGTGCGCGACGAAACCAAACAACGGATTGAAGACTTGGCTCCTGACGGGGGATTTATCTTTGCACCTATACACGTGATCCAAAACGGAGTACCACCACAAAATATCATGGCATGGTGGGAAACTTTTCAGGAGTTTGGCAACTACGAATAATTTAACACACATAACAATGAAAAAGGTGCTTGCATTACTTGTTTTGATTTTCCTTTTCGTAATCCATTCAACCGGGCAGAAAGAGACAAAGATTACGATCAATGCCTACTACACCCGTCTGCCATTCGATGACCACGGCTTTACAGGAAAATTTGCCGATATAGTGGTTGAAATCCCTGCGAAAGGAAAGTTTATTTTCAGCCGGGAATATAGCTATCAACCCTACTGGCAACCTACAACCGGTAAACTGTTTCATGTAGACCGTCTCATTCCCCGGGTTGGCGATGGCCCGGCCGAACGGCCCGACAAAAATAATATTTGCTCCAACGTGGCAATTATTGCACAAACAGCAACATCGGTAACGGTTCATTGGCGTTATGCACCCGACATAACAAAGGGTTCGTTCACCAATTTTACAGAAGCGTATAACAAAGCTGGCAATGCATCTGAATTCTATGCCGATTATGCCGACGAATATTTCACCATCAATACCGATGGAACAGTATTACGAGAAGCAAAAAATGGCTGTTACAGCCTTGATGACTGGAATGACCCACAAAACCAGTTTACTCAAAAGCTAAGCCTCACCCCAAAAGGAATTACACAAAAAAGCCTTACTCAACCCAAAACAGAAAATTTGGCAGGGCAAGGGATTCCGGGAGAAGTGATAAAAACAGCCCCGGCTTTTGAGGCTATCGCCAACTTTAGGTTCGATGAAGGTATGAGTAAAGCCGGGAAAGAAACCACCGAAAGCCTTTCCAATACATCCTGTTCCATCATAGGCACAAAAGCATACTGGCGCAAAGGCGTTTCGGGCACATGCCTTTCGTTCGATTCGTACAGCAACGCGGTGGTTCTACCATCGCAAAAAGTTCAACCGCTGTCAAACGAATTGTCGGTTGAAGCATGGATTGCCCCTCAGGAATACCCGTTTAACCTAGCAGCCATAGTCGATCACCTCAATGGTAGCTCGGGCTATTTCCTTGGGATGACCGCGCGTGGCGAAGTGGAATTTAAAATCGGAAACGGTACAGTACTAACCAATGTCACTTCGCTTCCAGTGCCGCTTTACCAATGGACACACGTGTTGGCCACATTCAAAAAATCGAACCGTATGTGCATTTACCTCAACGGTCAATTGGCGGTGGCCACCCCCGCTCCCACCTCGTTTGCCGATGCTACCGATACCGAAATTTCGGTAGGAATGACCCGTTCGCAAAGGCAGTTCCCACTTGGTGCCGAGCGCGATGTAACCCGAGGGTTTCAAACAAACTTTGTTTTTAGTGGGTTGATCGATGAAGTTAGTGTATTCAAAAAATCGATGACCGATTACAACGTTAAACTCCGTTACGCAGCATTAGCCCCCACAGACAAACAACCCCTGCAAGCATGGATATTGCCCTACGGGCCAGAAAAAACCGATGGATTTGGTGCCATGCTCACCAGCCTTAAATATAGCCCCGAATGGGACGGAATTTGGAGGGTTGGCAAATACTCCGACCTGATTGTTGGGTTCGACGATCTGCCTTGGAGGTTTGTGTTCTGGCGTGGCACTCGTTACCTCCCATCGTTGGTTACCGACAAGGGAAACAAAGGTATATGGAGCAACGACCAAAGTCCAGAACAATACATCGATCAATGTTTCGAGCATATGTCTGACATGCAGTGCCGGTTTTCAAACATCCGGTTAATATCTAGCAATGCGGCTAGGGTAATTGTTCACTGGCGCAATTCATCAACAAGTATTGGTTATAACTGGGTTTCGCTCGACGAAAATGGCTGGGCCGTTTGGACCGATGAGTACTGGACGATATACCCCGATGGGGTTTCGGTGCGGCATCAAATAAGTCATAACAGCTCGAAAGTACGAATCCACGAAATGAATCAGAATGAAATCCTACTCCATCCCGGCCAGACCCCAGAAGATGCAGTAAATGACAATGGGGTAATACTGGCAAACGAAAAAGGAGAATCGCAAACATGGTTCCGTTCAAAGCCTGAGCCAGACAACGCCTTGAAAGGCAATAAAAACCTGCAATACATTAACCTGAAATCGGAAACCAAACAATTCCAGATTGGGGAAGTCGGTTCAAAAGTCGATCAGGAGCTTAATAAAGATATTTACTGGCTAGGCTGGAATCACTACCCAACCCAGCTTATTCCCAGCGATGGCACTATCGCCCTGCAATACGACCGCCCAACAAGCTCGTGTATGGCTACCTTCCGCGAACTCAGGCATGCATTGAGCCCAGTACATACCGAGGCCATGACTATATTCGGGCTTACCAACGGCAAACCTTCGGATTTAACAAACCTTAACCGATCGTGGAACTTTGCCCCTGCAATAGCCGACGAAATAGGCTGTTCGAATGCAATCTATGTAAAAAGCGAAAAGGCTTATTACCTCACAAAAAATGCCGATTTAATACAATTCAACATTTTAGCAAGCAACGAATCGCCATTGGTAAACCCTGCTTTTATAATTAGAAACTGGAATAAGCCTCTTGATAAAGTCGAAGTAAAAATAAACGGACAAGTAATTACCGACAATAAAGCCTTGAAAAAAGGTATAGAGATAGATACAGATGGTAAACCTATGTTGGTTATTTGGATGAAATTAGTATCAGAAAATGTATCAATATTTAGAATAAACACCCTGTAATATGTTGTTTTAGTGTAGTATCTAATAAAATATCTTATGAAAACAAATATTTTAAAATGGAGCATAACGCTTGTGTCTCTTTGTATTTTCAACATTACTTTCATTCATCAGGTTGCAAATGCGCAATTAGCATACCCTGCAGAAGCAGAAATGTATGTAACTGCAAAAGATAGCACATTACGACTCACAAAAACAGCCAATATACATTTCAAAAAATCGGATGTAGCCAAAGAAACCGAGGTTCATGTTTTTATTGATCCAAGCAAATCGTTTCAAACAGTTGTTGGGATAGGTGGCGCATTAACAGATGCATCAGCAGAAGTGTTTGCTAAAATGCCCGAGAAATTACAGAAAGAGTTTATTGAATCGTATTACTCAAAAGACAAAGGCATTGGCTATACTTTTGGACGAACCAATATGGCCAGCTGTGATTTTTCGAGCGAAACGTACAATTATGTAACTGAAAATGATTCAGCTTTGAAATCATTTAGCGTGGCGCACGATGAGCAATTTCGCATTCCATTGATTAAAAAAGCGATAGAAGCAGCAGGTGGTCAATTAACTTTATTGAATTAGGCATTTTGCAAATACAATGAATATGCTTATATTGCAGTAAATTAATACATATATCATGGAGGATAGATTCAGAAGCCTTACCATTTTTGAATTTCAGCGCCGATTTCCTAACGAAGAAGCATGCTTTCTGTATCTCG
>JAQICA010000273.1 GCA_027858775.1 Salinivirgaceae bacterium
AAGAGGCTTGTTCAGCTTTTATATGTCATTTAATTTATTGAACAGAGCGGGTTGAAGCGTAATTTGATCTTGAATTTTTTGCAACTTTTTTTTTCAAGAAAAAAAGTTTATTGAAGAAACTCCACAACTTTTTCAACTGATCCAATTTTGGCTCTAATCAATATCAAGCTGTCGGCCTTTTTCATATGCTTTTTTGTCCATTGCCGTACCAACTCCAATTCCAATTATCATCCCAATTGGCAAGCCTAAGCCGAGATAGGCCATGTTTCCAAGGCTCGTTCCAAAAACAACTCCAATTGGAAGTCCAAATGCTGCCATTCCAACCGCTAGCCATATATTCCGATAATAGTTCCGCGGAACCAACTTAATTTCTTTTTCAAGCAGCTCAATAATCTTTGCTTGCTTCTTTTTAATTGTTTTCCTGAGTTCGTCGGCCGGGCTGGAATTGGAATTCAGTGCTTCAATTTCTTTGTTAAGCGATGCAACAATATCGGCGGGCAACTCTTTATTTCGCAACAGATTTAGAAGTTTCTCCAATTGCTGAAATGCCTCTTTAAGCTTGTCGTTTTTTTCTATCTCAGGCCTATGGTTTAATTTGTGAATTTCCATTTTTTATTTTTTTGAAGTTAAACTTGCAAGGCTATACCTACAGGAGCTTTTCAATGCGTTTGATACTTCTGAATAGATGTTCTATTTCGTCGCCATCGAGTTCCCAATTTGCCCGCAAAAATCCCAAATACGATCCGGTTTTAAATTCAGGGATGTAACTTATGTCAATATCATTGATTAGCAACCAGTAACGGGGGTTATTCATCATAAATTCATAAATTTCGTGTTGAATTTTCGGATCGTGCAGGACACTCAGCGCCCTGTCGGCATGCTCTCCTGTAAGAAGCAATTTCCGATCGAGTTGGCGTTCGTCAAACCGATACGTTTTTCGCATGTTCAAGAACCGGAGCCTGTCGAAGATGGTCTTTTTTCTGATTTGCACATTCACGCTTTCCGGCAGATCTACAGGAATAAACACACCACTGTACATGGCACGAATACCAAAGAACCTGGGATTTGAATAGGCTGCAAAATAGCGTTTATCCGACTGTCTGTCGGGAAAATATATTATTCGCCCATGCATAATATGCGAATGAACCAGAAAAGTACTTTTGTCGGACTCCTGAAACCGTGCTTTACGTCCGGTTTGGCTGGCATAGTCTTTCAGAATTTCTATTGCGGGTTTATCTTCTTCCATTGTTCAGAAAGTTAGTTTTCATGATTTTCATTGTTTTCTGTTCCTTCATCTTCTTGTTTCTTTTTCCAGCGTCCGGCATCGTTAAGTGCTTTGGTGATGAGCCACTCCAATTGCCCGTTGGTGCTGCGAAATTCATCGGCAGCCCACTTCTCCAAAGCTTTCATTTTATCTTCCTCTAAACGGAGTACAAATTTTCTTTTCGTCATATTCTACGCCTCCACGCCCATAGGGTGTTTGTAATGAAACAAGTCGGTTTAAAACTCACACGAAACTTGCTTTAATGATTTAGTGTGCCGGCATTAATAATTGGTCGTGCCGATTCGTCGGAGCAAAGCACAACCATTAAGTTACTTACCATAGCAGCTTTGCTCTCTTCATCTAAATGAACAACTTTTTTGCCTTCGAGTTTTTGTAGCGCCATCTCGACCATTCCTACAGCCCCTTCAACAATTTTTTCGCGTGCAGCAATTATAGCAGAAGCTTGTTGTCTGCGGAGCATGGCACTTGCAATTTCCTCGGCATAAGCAATATAGTTGATGCGTGCCTCTATTACATGAATACCGGCAAGCTCCAATCTCTCAGAAATTTCTTTTTCAAGCTCATGGTTAATTCCTTCACCTCCCGAGCGAAGGGTAAGTTCAGCATCTTCATCTTCGAAATCGTCGTATGGATACGAGCCGGCAATTTTGCGCAATGCTGCTTCGCTTTGCACGAGAACAAAGTGCTTGAAATCGTCAACTTGAAAGGCTGTTCTGAAAGTTTCTTCAACTTTCCACACCAGTACCACTCCAATTTTTATGGGATTTCCCACCTTGTCGTTCACTTTAATGGGATCGCTGTCGAAGTTGTGAGCACGAAGCGATATTTTCTTTTTCACAAAAAACGGATTTGCCCAAAAGAAACCATACTTTTTTATGGTCCCCTTATAAGCACCAAAAAGCACAAGTACGGCAGATTCGTTGGGGTTGACTATTACAAACCCGAGAGCCAAAACAATGGTGATGAGCAAAACAAGAAGTAATGGAATCATTTTCATGAAAATAATTCCGGCTAAAGATCCAAAAAACAAAAAGATTAACAAGGTTAGCATGCCGTAACCATTGAAGGGGTTGAAAATTTTTTCCTGATTCATAGCGATTGGGTTTAAAGTTAAAGTGATATCATATTGATATCACAATAATACAATAATAATTTTAGTGACGCAACTTTTTTTTCAAAACAAGAAAAATAAGCCGGAAACATTTCACGCCAAACATAACATTAAAACCCTCACGAAAACAGCAATAACTGACATGCATAAACTTACAATGCTCCAATCATAAAACCAGGCAGAATATTTTTATTGAGAATAAATCCCCGGATGACGCCCCGGATATCCAGTCTTTTTTCTGTATAAAAAGTCAATAAAAGCGAGCAACCACGGTTGGTCACAGTTTTAACAATAGTGCAAAACGCCGTTTGCAGAAAACGGAAATATTACAGTCTTTCGAGGCTCTGGAATGAACAGCACTATTGGGTTGCGTATAAAAAAATCTTTCGAAACATTCATCTCAACTGAGGCAAATATTCCGAAAGATTTTAGCAGTAAGGTATGCGTGTCGCCACTAACCTTCTTTATAATTCTGACGCAGATATTTAAGTACTTCGTAAGTGCTTTTTTGTTTGCGTTTAGCGTAATCTTCCAACTGGGAATCGTTAATTTTTCCTAAACGGAAATATTTCGAATTCGGATGAGCAAAATAAAGTCCGCTAACCGATGCGTTAGGGAACATTGCCATATTTTCGGTCAGCTCTATGCCCGTATTTTTATGCACATCGAGCAATTCAAAAATTTTGGTCAATTCGTCATGGTCGGGGCAAGCCGGGTAACCATAGGCAGGCCTGATGCCCTGATATTTTTCGCGCAACATGGAGTCGATGGTAAGATCTTCGTCGGCGGCATAACCCCAGAGGTTTTTCCGAACCTCTTCGTGCAGATACTCTGCAAAAGCCTCAGCCAATCGATCGGCAAGAATTTTTAGCATAATAACGCGATAGTCGTCGTTCTTTTCGCGAAACTGTTCAATAACCTCTTCAATTCCAATGCCGGCCGTTACAGCAAAGGCTCCTATATAATCTTTCACGGGTTCAGTTGCAGGCGCCAGAAAATCAGACAGACACAAATTTGGGCCATCTTTTACCTCCTGATTACGTAATTGGTTCAGGTACATGCGTATCTGTTCACGCTCGTTGTTTTCATACACCACAATATCGTCGATGTAACCGGCGGCCGGAAATATTCCCGCCACACCCTTACAGGTTAGCCAATTATTTTGTTCAATCTCGTTTAGGAACTGCTCAGTATCGTCGAGCAACTTTCGAGCCTGTGGGCCGGTAGCCGGATCGCCCAAAATAGTTGGGTATCGGCCTTTCATATTCCATGCATTAAAATAAAATGTCCAATCGATGTACGGACGCAAATCTCCTACTGTAACATTTTCATAGTTTTTCACGCCCACAAAATTGGGCTCGCACACGGTATCTTTATTAAAATCGAGTAAAATGGCATTTTTCCGTGCCCCATCAATAGTGCGTAAAGGAACCTCGTGACGGTTCTTATATTTGTATCTGATAGTGTCATATCGTTCAATCAGTTCGCGCGCAAATGCTTCACGGTTTTCACCTAATAATTTTTTTACGACACCCACGCTCCGAGAAGCATCTTTTACATGCACCACCATATTTTTATAGGCCGGGGCTATTTTTACGGCAGTGTGCAGCTCCGAGGTTGTGGCACCTCCAACCAGAAGTGGCATGGTAAATCCGGCGTCGTCCATTTTCTTTGCCACGTCGACCATTTCGTCGAGCGATGGGGTAATGAGTCCACTCAATCCAATTGCATCAACCTGATAATTATGTGCTTCTTCGAGAATTTTCTCGGCAGAAACCATCACTCCAATATCGATAACTTCATAGCCGTTGCAACTCAATACCACGCCAACAATATTTTTTCCTATATCGTGCACATCGCCTTTTACGGTAGCCAATAGCAATTTTCCCTTCTTGCGGGTTTTGGCGTCAGCTACCTCCTGCGCTTTTACAGTGGGTTCAAGTATTTCAACTGCCTGTTTCATTACCCGGGCAGTTTTTACAACTTGCGGTAAAAACATGCGTCCTTCGCCAAATAAATCGCCAACGGTGTTCATTCCGTCCATCAGCGGGCCTTCAATTATGTCTAGCGCCTTATCGTATTGTTCAATTGCCTCTTGTATATCTGTTTCTAAATATGTGCCAATGCCTTTGAGTAAGGAGTATTCCAGGCGTTTTTTAAGCGGTTTTTCGCGCCAGCTCACTTTTCGTATTTCCTTATCATGGGTTTCCTTTACGTTTTCGGCAAAAACCATCAATCGTTCGGTTGCATCGGCACGTTTATTCAGTACTAAATCTTCTGTAAGAGTCAATAAATCGGGATCGATATCGGTGTAAACCTGCAACAGTCCGGGGTTAACTATGCCCATGGTCAATCCGGCCTTTATGGCATGATAAAGAAATACGGAGTGGATTGCTTCGCGCACAGTATTGTTCCCTCTGAATGCAAACGATAGGTTGCTAATTCCGCCACTTATTTTGGCATGCGGCAAGTTTTCTGTAATCCACTTGCATGCACGAATAAAATCTACACCATAATTATTGTGTTCGCGCATACCTGTGCCAATGGCAAGTACGTTGGGATCGAAAATAATATCTTCGGGTGGAAATTTGACTTTTTCAATCAGCGTATCGTAGGCTCGTTTGGCAATTTCTATTTTTCGGTCATAGGAGTCTGCCTGCCCTTGTTCATCGAAGAGCATCACTACAGTTGCAGCGCCATATCGCTTAATCAGTTGTGCTTTTTCGATAAATGCCTCATCGCCTTCTTTCAGGCTAATGGAATTAACAATCGATTTTCCCTGAATACATTTCAAACCGGCCTCAATAACGTTCCAGCGCGACGAATCGACCATGATGGGCACGCGTGAAATGTCAGGTTCGGTGGCAATCAGGTTCAGAAAATTAACCATGGCTGCCTCGTCGTCGAGCATGGCATCGTCCATGCACACATCTATAGCTTGCGCACCGTCTTCTACCTGGTTACGAGCCACATCGAGTGCCTCGTTGTATTTTTCTTCGCGAATAAGACGGGCAAATTTTCGCGATCCGGCCACATTTGTCCGCTCACCAATATTGACAAAATTTATTTCGGGAGTAATTTCCAGCACTTCCAATCCGCTAACCCGGGTAAGGTTTTTGGATTTGGGGATTTTGCGCGGTGCGTATTTTTGCGCCATTTCAGCAATTGCTTTCACATGATCGGGGCGTGTGCCGCAGCATCCGCCCACAATATTTAGCCATCCTTTTTTTAGGTATGTTTCAATAAGTGCTGCCATTTCTTTGGCAGATTGTTCGTATTCGCCCAACTCATTGGGCAATCCCGCATTTGGATGTGCGCTGGTAAATGTGGTGGCCAGGTCCGATAATTCCTTGACGTATGGGGTAAGTTGTTCGGCACCCAGAGCACAGTTTAGTCCGAACGACAATATGTTGCCGTGCTGCATTGATGCGTAAAATGCTTTTAATGTTTGTCCGCTCAGTGTACGTCCGCTGGCATCGGTAATTGTGCCGCTCACCATTACGGGAATATTTGTGCCTTTCTCTTCGTTCACCAACTCAACAGCGAAAAGCGCTGCCTTGGCATTTAGCGTATCGAAAATCGTCTCGATAAGAAGCGCATCTACACCGCCATCGATAAGCGCCGATGCCTGTGTTTTATAGGCCTCCGTCAGGTCGTCGAAAGTAACTTTTCGAAATCCGGGATTGGTTACGTCGGGCGAAAGTGAAGTTGTTTGGTTGGTAGGCCCCATCGATCCGGTTACAAATCGGGGTCGTTCGGGCGTACTGTATTCATCGGCCGCTTCGCGTGCCAATTTTGCACCCTGAAAGTTCAGGTTGTACACTATGCCCTCGAGTTCGTAATCGGCTTGCGAAATGGCATTTCCATTAAATGTATTGGTTTCAATAATATCGGCACCTGCTTCCAGGTATTTTTTATGAATCTCGTTAACCGCTTCAGGGTGTGAAATATTGAGCAATTCGTTGTTCCCCTTGTACTGTATGCCACTTTCGGGAATCGATTCATGATGATAATCCTCTTCTTGAAAATCGTAAGCTTGTAACATGGTCCCCATAGCTCCATCGAGCACCAAAATCCGTTTCTTAATTGCTTCGTAGATGTTCATTTTTACTGTCATAGTATTTATTTTGTGCATGAAATGACTCCATAATTGTTTCAGTTTACCCTTCAAACGATAATTTGTAAAGGCAATCACCTAAAGTCACGACGCATCGTTAAAAACTCAATGCTTATTTGCGCAGCATTTTGTTTTGCTGCCAGAACCGTCCCAATTTTTCATAAATTAGGCATGTTAACAAATATAGCTTGATTTTTTCGATTATTGAAAAGAAAGGATTTTTTTCTGATAAAACAGTAAGTAGGCAACTATTTTTTACGAATTGCGGGAATTGGTATTGGTTGCCATTGTTCGCCCCTGATCCGCCAGCTGGATGAGGAACTCCAATTGCTCGGCTAGTGCGGAATAGAACCTGACTAGAGACGATTACCGTGTTTAGGCAGACGACGGTTTCGCTCCTGGCGAAGCTGTCGCTGTTGGGCGTAGCCGAGGTGAATGGAGTTGCTATCCATACCCAGACAATAGGTTGCCAACTCCACCTTGTAAACAACTAAAAGCACGAAAGACACGAAAAAGAACCTCACTAACATACAAGCCAATTAACTCAATTACTCATTCAACTCAGCTTATTGTTTCAGATCACCGTGCAATAGTCGCAGCGTGAGGTTATCAACACTCAGGAATAAAAGAAAAAAAACGCCAGCCCAATCTATTCAATTACTCACACCGCGACTTTTTGGAACGCTAAATCAGAGTGCTCCCCGTGCTTATGCAGGCGACGGTTTCGCTCATGCAAACAACGAAAAGCACTAAAAGCACGAAAAAAAAATCAACCATCCAAAACGCACCGAAAACAAGTTAACAAATCAACCAATTAACTTATTCAACTCAGTCAACTCAATCAACTCAATCAACTCAATCAACCACTCACACCACATGTAAACAACTAAAAGCACGAAAAAACCTTACTTGCAAGTCACCCTAAAGGCTTGCAATACACCCCAATCGGAGCGCTCTCTCTCCTCGAGAGGGTTGGGGTGAGGTGGATGAGTGTCCGATTACCAGCGTGGTGATTTGTCTTCGCCTCCCCGCGCCTCACTAACTCTCCTAAAGAGAGAGAACCCCCAGCGCACCAACTCAAAACCGGTATTACTGGCATGAACAAAAAAAACTTACTTGCACAAAAGTATAAAGGCTTGCAATTCACCCCAATCGGAGCGCTCCCTCTCCTCGAGGAGAGGGTTG
>JAQICA010000069.1 GCA_027858775.1 Salinivirgaceae bacterium
GGACTGTCGGATGTAACTTCCCTAACTTGTTTTCAGGTTGGCCGGGGCTGTTGATTTTGTACCGTTCGGTGCTAAGTACCTGTTTGCGTTGGATGTTTCTTTGCCGGAAGTGCGGCGAGGGTCGTGGGAGGGTAACGAATACCGCTTTTCCTGATTCATGATACACTGTACTATAGGGACAAAGTTGTGTGGCCGGGTTATTCTTCGGCTGTAATCATTTTAGAAGTATCCTGGCCTGGCTGGAAGATATCGGTTAACTGATGCATTCGACCGTAACTTCATAAATTATTTAGTAACTCCGCTTCGATACAGAACGGTAATTTTCCGTTTCTTGTGTCAGGTATTCTTTATTGGAGTATTTTTCGGGGAAGTTGATAAGGCTGTGAGCCAGTTTGGTTAATTCTTTTTTGGCTTTTCAGTGGAAAAAAGCAGCCCGGTGCTTTGCGACTTGTAGCGGGCTTTTAGGATCGTATTGGGTTATTTAACTGTGTTTTGGGGAACATTGGAGCATGTGATTCCCACAAACAAGCTGTTTCGGTACAATCTTTTTGTAAGTTCGTTAACACTTATTCCGGTGCCAGCATGTAGTTTTTAAGTTGCCCCGATGAAATGAGGTTTTTCAAATGATTATTTGTTAGTGCTTTTTGCATGCTTTGTATGTGTTGAATACGATGGAAATCAGAGCCCAAAAGGTCAATCAACCCTTCCCTGGCTAGTTTTTCAGCAAGTTTGCGGGTTGGGACGCCGTATTCGTTGGCAAATGAGTTGATGTTGGCCTGTAACCATACGCCTCGGTCTTTCAAATCGCGAAATTTCTGAAAGTCGCGAAACCAATAACTATATCGTTCCGGATGTGCAAGAATGGGTACAAAACCTGCCGTTTGTATTTTGAATATCATTTCATTCAAAATTTGAGGAGGATTGAGAAACGATAATTCAAAAAGCAGGAATTTATCATTGATCGGCAGTAAATTTTCTTTTTTGAAATTCTCATAAAAAGTATAGTCTAAATAATATTCGGCTGCGGCATCAATGGTAATAGGAATATTGGCCTCTTTTACCGCCTTTTGCACTTCGGCCAGACCGTTTTTGATAATTTCGGGGGTGTTTGGGTAATAATCGGCCATAATGTGTGGCGTAGTTATTACGTGCTTGTATCCTATGTTGTAAAGTAGTTTGGCCGATTCTACACTTTCTTCCAATGAGCCTACACCATCGTCAATACCCGGAATCAAGTGGGAGTGCATGTCCACACCCACTTGATCGAGTCTAATTGGTGAATTATTTTTTTTGAAAATATTAAGCATTGTTTCGACTAAAATATTTCGTAAAGATATAACTCGTGAATTATCTGTCCTGGTACATTTGGTCGTAGTATGTTTGGTAATCTCCGGAAATTATGCTTTGTAACCACTCTTCATTTTCCAGGTACCAATCAACGGTTTTTTCCAGTCCTTCGCTAAACTGAAGTGATGGCTTCCATCCCAGTTCGGCTTCAATTTTCGAACTATCAATGGCGTAGCGCATATCGTGTCCGGCTCTGTCTTTTACGAACGTAATGAGCGATGCAGATGTTCCTGGTTCACGTTTCATTTTTTTGTCCATAATAGCACATAGCTCCCGAATAAGGTCGATATTGGTCCATTCATTTTTTCCGCCAATATTGTATGTTTCGCTATTTTTTCCTTCATGAAATACAAGATCAATGGCCGAAGCATGGTCTTCTACATAAAGCCAGTCCCTGATGTTTTCGCCTTTCCCGTAAATTGGAATTTGCTTCATGTTTTTTATGTTGTTGAATGCTAGCGGTATAAGTTTTTCAGGGAATTGGTTGGGGCCGTAGTTGTTCGAACAATTTGTAATAACTACGGGCATTTTATATGTGTTATGATAAGCCCTTACAAAATGATCGGAGCTGGCTTTTGCCGCTGAATATGGACTTTTCGGGTCGTAAGCGGTTGTTTCGGTAAACAAGCCTGTACTGCCTAGTGAGCCATACACTTCGTCGGTTGAAATATGATAGAAAAGTTTATCTTCCATTGTATCTTTCCAGGCCATGCGTGCAGCATTGAGCAGGGCTACTGTTCCAAAAACGTTGGTGCGTATAAAAGCCATTGGATCTTCAATGGATCGATCTACGTGCGATTCTGCTGCCAAATGAATTACACCGTCGAATTTGTACTTAGCAAAAAGGGCATTAACCGCTTCTTCGTCTGTAATATCAACTTTTTCGAATATGTAATTAGGTTTTTTGTCGATATCTTTCAAATTTTCCAGGTTTCCGGCGTAGGTGAGCACATCCATATTTACAATAGTGTAATTGGGGTATTTGTTCACAAATCTACGCACTACGTGTGAGCCAATAAAGCCTGCGCCTCCTGTAATAAGAATGGTTTTCTTCATAATATTTAAGTTGTTAATTATCGATTAATATCTATTTCTTGCGTCAAAGTAAGCGACTTCTTTTGAATTATTGAATATCTCTGATTTTTTTTTCCCAGTTCCAGGCTGATGCAAGTGTCTCTTTAAGTGTTTTTTCCGCTTTCCAGTTCAGTTCATTTTCGGCAAATGAGGAGTTGGCATAGATTTGCTCTACATCGCCGGCACGTCTTGGAGCCATGGTGTATTTTAGTTTTACTCCCGTAGCCTCTTCAAAGCCTTTCACTATCTCCAATACCGAAATCCCGCGACCGGTGCCCAGGTTGAATACTTCGAATGCTTTTTTTGTTTTGTTTTGCGCTAGTCTGTCAATGGCGGCCACGTGTGCTTTGGCCAAATCTACTACATTAATGTAGTCGCGAATACACGTGCCATCCGGAGTGTTGTAGTCGTTTCCAAAAATTTTTATTTCATCGCGTAAACCAGCTGCAGTTTGGGTTACAAAGGGAATCAGATTGTTGGGGACTCCGCTGGGCAATTCGCCTAAAAGCCCCGATGGATGCGCTCCAATTGGATTAAAATACCGCAGTGCAATGCCTTTGAAGTCTTCGTGCGCTGCGTAAAAGTCTTCCATAATTTCTTCGCTAATGCGTTTTGTGTTGCCGTAAGGCGATTCTGGTCTTACAACTGGTGTCTGCTCCGTAACCGGGAGGCTTTCGGGTTGCCCGTAAACGGTACACGAACTCGAAAAAACCAGGTTTTTGATGCCGTATTCCAATGATAGATCGAGCAGGTTGATGAGTGAGTTCAGGTTATTGGCGTAATACATCAATGGTTTTTCTACCGACTCGCCCACTGCTTTGTAAGCTGCGAAATGGATAGACGAGAAAATGTTTTTTTCCGATGCAATTATTTCGCCTATTTCTTGCTTGTCAGTCATGTCGGCTTTATACAGTATCGGCTTTTTGCCTGTAATTTCCGCTATTCGGTCTGCAATTCCTGCGTCGGAGTTAGAAAGGTTATCGATAATTATGACTTCGTAACCGGCTTGTAATAGTTCGACACAAGTATGCGAACCAATATATCCGGTACCTCCGGTTACAAGTATTTTTTTTTGTTGACTCATAGTTGCCAGGTGTTTAATTTTGAAGCACGAAGATAGGGATTATTTTGGAGTCCTTATGAATGAAGGTTGTGACCAAATTGTAATTTTTCTGAAAAAAAGAGAAAACAAAAAAGGCGAAGTGTAATACTTCGCCTTTTTCGAGGTGGTGCCACCCGGGATCGAACCAGGGACACCAGGATTTTCAGTCCTGTGCTCTACCAACTGAGCTATGGCACCTCGCTGTTTGAAAGCGTTGCAAAAGTAGAGCTTTTTTCATTCCCCACAAATTTTTTTTGTAAAAAAATTGCAAATTCTCCAGCTTTGTTTCGAACGCTATTGTAATGTGCTAACATTCAGTTTTATGTAATGCTGATTTTTTTCATTGTGCATTAATTGTTATTTAGACAAAATAAAATTAAATGTGTGTTTTTATAAATAATTCGTGTTTCTTGCTTAATAAAAATCAACATTGGTAGTAATTGCATCGTGAAAACGGCTGTCGTCGAGAATTGGGAGGTCGTTCACGTACAAAATCAAGATGTCACGATTCTTGGGATTATTATTTTTAAAACGGAAATAATGCAGTTATGGAAGTTTTCTTACGGGTGCTAATTATAAAATACCCGTTTGAAATTGTATTTTTGAACCTTAAAATAAAAAAAGTAGCGAAGTGGGAAAGAAAGCTGTTCAAACACCGTTGATGCGACAATATTACCAGATAAAAGACAAATATCCGGATGCTATACTGCTGTTCCGCGTAGGCGACTTTTACGAAACTTTTGAAAACGATGCCGTTAAAGCGTCCGAAATACTGGGTATAACACTTACCAAGCGTGCCAATGGAGCCGCTTCTTATGTAGAGTTGGCCGGTTTTCCACATCATGCACTCGATAATTATCTGCCTAAGCTAGTACGTGCCGGGCAACGGGTGGCTATTTGCGACCAGCTTGAAGATCCAAAACTCACGAAGAATATTGTGAAACGTGGCGTTACCGAATTGGTTACGCCGGGCGTGTCGCTTAACGATAATGTGCTCGAAAATAAAGAGAATAACTTTTTAGCCTCTGTGTATTTGGGAAAATCCATTGCCGGAATTGCTTTTCTCGATATTTCAACCGGCGAATTTTATACTGCCGAGGGTACTTTTGAATATGTCGATAAGCTTTTACAAAGCTTTGCACCCAAAGAGGTGCTTTACGAAAAAGAAAAGAAGGAGGCGTTTTACGAACGTTTTGGCTCTCGTTATTACCTTTTCCCGCTCGATGAATGGGTGTATGAGTATACCACTTCGCGCGAACGACTCTTGCACCATTTCGATACCACATCGTTAAAAGGGTTTGGTATAGAGCACATGGAAAATGGCGTACTGGCTTCAGGAGCTGTTTTGCACTATCTGGAAGCAACGCAGCACAATAACATAAAAAATATTACCGGTATTTCACGAATCGATGAAGACCGGTTCGTTTGGCTCGACCGATTTACGATTCGCAATCTTGAAATTTTTAATGCAATGCAGGAGGGCGGACGATCGCTAATCAATGTGGTCGATAAGGCCGTGTCGCCAATGGGTTCGCGATTACTCAAGCGTTGGTTGGCGTTGCCGCTCAAACACCCTTCCTCAATTAATGAACGCCTCGAAATTGTTAACTACTTTATCGATCATGCTGAAATGCACGACACGCTGGAGGAGCATGTAAAGAAAATAGGTGATATTGAGCGATTAATTTCTAAAGTGGCTGTAATGCGCATTAATCCGCGCGAAATGGCGCAATTACGACACGCTTTGCAAGCCATTGAGCCGATTAAAAAAATATGCGACACCGCAGGTGATAAAAACCTGAAAAAAATTGGGGAGCAGATAAATCTATGCATGACCATTAGAGAGCAGCTCGAAAAAGAGTTACAGGCCGAGCCACCCACGCACATTAATAAAGGACAAATTATATCTGGAGGTGTGAACGAGGAGTTGGATGACTTACGTAATGTTTCAACCAACGCAAAAAATTATCTGACCGAAATTCAACAACGCGAAAGCGAAAGAACCGGAATTACATCGCTAAAAATTGCATTCAATAACGTGTTCGGATATTATATCGAAGTGCGAAATACGCATAAAGATAAAGTGCCCGAAGAATGGATACGAAAGCAAACGCTGGTTAGTGCCGAACGCTACATTACTGAAGAACTTAAGGAGTTTGAGAGCAAGATTTTAGGTGCACAGGAAAAAATTCTGGCGCTCGAAACCCGCTTGTTTAATGAACTTGTATTGGCAATGGGCGATTATGTATCGCAAATTCAGATGAATGCAGGTTTAATTGCCCGCCTTGATGTGCTTATGGGATTTGCACGTTTGGCTATAACTAATAATTATAATCGTCCGTCGATTAATGAAGGAACGGAGCTGAAAATTTCGGAAGGACGACATCCGGTTATTGAAACACAGATGGAAGCAGGTGAGGAGTACGTAACCAATAATGTAACACTTGACGATAAAAAACAGCAAATCATTATCATTACCGGCCCGAATATGGCCGGAAAATCTGCCTTGTTGCGCCAAACAGCACTTATAACCTTGCTTGCACAGGTTGGGAGCTACGTTCCTGCCGCTGGAGCTGAGATTGGCGTGGTCGATAAAATTTTTACACGGGTAGGGGCATCCGATAATATTTCGGCCGGCGAATCTACTTTTATGGTAGAGATGAATGAGGCCGCAAGCATTCTGAACAATATTTCGTCGCGTAGCCTCATACTACTCGATGAGCTTGGACGCGGAACCAGCACATACGACGGTATATCGCTGGCATGGGCCATAGTAGAACATTTGCATGAGCATCCGGCTCATAGAGCAAAAACACTTTTTGCAACCCACTATCATGAACTGAATGAGATGGAAAAAACCTTCAAACGCATTAAAAACTTTAATGTGTCGGTGCGCGAAGTGAGCAACAAAATTGTGTTCTTACGCAAGTTGGTCAGAGGTGGCAGTGCGCATAGTTTTGGAATTCACGTGGCTCAAATGGCCGGCATGCCTCCGTCTGTTGTAGAACGCGCCGATCAAATTTTAACACAGCTCGAAAATGCCCGAAACGAACATGGCATGAGCACACCGGCACAGGCCATTTCCAATAACCGGGAGGGTATGCAGCTGAGCTTTTTCCAACTCGACGATCCGGTGCTAAGTCAAATTCGCGACGAAATATCGCAACTTGATGTAAACAATCTTACTCCTATAGAGGCGCTCAATAAGCTGAATGAAATCAAGAAAATAGCAGGATTGTAACGAAATAATTCGTTGAGTAACGCAAAAAATGTAAAACTGTGGCTAAATTAGCCTCTGTTTTGCAGTGTATACTGAATGATCACCAAAATACGTTTTGTGCAATAAGAAAGTAAAGTAATATGTGAGCCGAATGGTGAAGAATCGTAAATGGGTTGGTGTAATAATTTTTTTGATCGTGGCTGTGACCATTCAGGCGCAACGGCCTCGAAAGGCATTTCGTGTGGGCAAGACATCGTTCGAAAAAAAGGAATACATACGAGCTGCGGGTTGGTTATCGATTGCCATAAATGCCGGAAATAGTAAATATAATACGGCCTATTATTACCGTGGACTGAGTTATATGCTTTTGGGCGATGATAGTAAGGCTATCGACGATTTGGTGATTGCCACCCAGTTACTTCCCCAAAATGCAGATGCACCCTTGCGGGCAGCACGATTGCTCTACGAGCAGGAACATTACAATAAAACGCTTCAATACGCTACCATTGCGCTCGACCGTGATGAGGATAACTTTGAAGCGCTCAAATTGCAGGCACTAGGACTTGTGAATACGGGAAGCGCAGAAAGTGCTTTGCTCACCTGTGATCGGGCAGTAGCCTACGGAGAAGATGCAGAATTGTTTTATGCCAAAGCACTTGCATCCGATTCGTTGGGTTTGTTCGATTATGCTGTTTCTTATTATCGCCAAGCTATTGAAACAAACAAACAATACAAGCTGCCGTATCATGCACTGGGTAAAATATTTGTTCGCAACGGCTACCTAAACAAAGGAATACAAGTATTTACTGACGCAGCCAAGCGGTTTAATGATGAAGAAAGTTATCGGCTACGGGCTTTAGTTTACGACCGAATGGGAAATTCACAAGCTCAAATTGTCGATATCACGAAAATATTAACACTAAATAGCACACGTATCGACCTGTACTACCGAAGAGCGTTGCTTTACCGAAAATCCAACTTATTTCAGAATGCATTGTCTGACATCAATATCTATTTGAAATGGGATTCTCTTTCGTACGATCCCTGGATACTTAAAGCAGAGTTGCTTGATGATTTACATATGGATAGGAAAGCAGAATTGGCCTACCGAAATGCTTTAGAACTTACGGAGCACCCTGAAGAGCAAAAACGTATAAGAAAAGCCATTCTCAGAATTAACAGAGAATCGTATCCTCCTGAAATTCAAATTGTATCGCCCGTTGGCCCCGACCGTAATACCATTGCTATCGATGCCGGCAAATCAGAAGTTACGATTAAAGGGAATATACGAGATGACAGTAAGATAATTTCCATACAAGTGAATAATCGTGCTATCGATTTTGGCATTCTTAAAACCGGCAAGTATGTTTTTAGCTGCCAAATTCAAGTCGATTCTGTTAAAAGTATTTTTGTAACTGCAGTTGATGAATATCATAATAAAAAGGTAAAAGAATTTAACATAATTAAGGCTGAAAAAAACCCTCCTAAGATTATTCTTCGCTCACCCGACTTAAAAGAAGCTCAAACGAATACCATAAATACACTGCAACTCACAATACAAGGAACAATTACCGAGGAATCGACTTTGAAGTTTGTTGAAATTAATCAGAAAAGCATCGCTGTTAAGTCGCTTGGGAAAGGCGTATACCGTTTTACTGAGCAACTCGATATTGTAAAACAAGACACTGTGGTAATTGTTGCCGAAGATTATTTCGGGAATAGCATTGAGAAGCGCTATCCAGTGGCCGTTTCGGATACTATATCGCTGAAGCGCTCGCGTTTAGGGAAAACCTATGTGGTTTTGGTTGTGAGCGATAGTGTCGATAATAAAGTGTTGCAGCCAGTACGAAACCATAAAGACTCGTTGCTGCAAGTACTCGATAATTTCCTGATCGATAGTACCATCGTTTTTTCGGGACTTACGAAAGAACAATTGGAGCGTGAGTTGCTATTTAAAATGACCAGACTAATTAATGAGAACCGCGTTGAGGCGCTTTTGATTTATTATATTGGAAGGGGCAAAAAGCAAGAGCGGTATTCGTACTGGCAAATGGCCGGTAAGAGTGACGATAAACGCACATGGTTCAATACTTCTATATTGCCTACGGTGTTAAAATCCTACAAGAGTGTCCGTTTTAAAGCTATTGTTTCAGAAGCTATTACTCCAAGTGGAAATATGTTTACTGAGGTCGATGAATGTGCTTGCCCTCCCTGCGAACAAGTAAGCGTTTTTCCGTACCATGGCGATTTTATCATGGGAATTCAAACTACCTGGCCCGACGATTACCGATCGCCCATTCTCCAGTACATGAGAGCCTCGGTGGAAACGAAAAAGGGTTGTTTCTCCTTTGTTGATGTTATTAATAATACCAAAGCAGTGTTTGGCACGATATCCGGAAAGAAATCGGAGTTGTTTCCACTCATTTTGTTTGCTAAATAGTGCTTGCCCGAAAAGTCCAATTTCTGCGTTACGCCCTTTCTGAAAACAGTTATTTACGAAAGTAAACGCCTTGATTTTCAGAAAGGTCAAGCCTAGAACTTGAACTTTTCGAATCAAGCACTCAGAAAAGCAGGTGGTTTTCGTGCTGGCAAATAGCGTGTAAGGTCTTGTAATAATATACGTTGTTGGTTTTAGTCAAGTTATTTTTCGCAACCCCGAAGCTATTCTGTTTCAATTCTATTGTAAAGCACCATTATTTTATTGTAAAGTTCCTCCCAGCTTAGTTCTTTTTTCCGGTTTTTGATGTTGTTTGAAAAAGTAGCTCTGTCGCTATTAAAGAAATTTTCAATACCATTTTGAATTGCGTTCGCATTGGGTTGCTCGATGATTAATCCTGTTTCACCATCAATAACCATTTCTTTAAGGCCTCCCACGTCGGTTGCCAGCATGGGAACTTCAAAATGATAAGCAATGGAAGTGATGCCACTTTGGGTAGCCGATTTGTAAGGCAGCACGCACACATCGGCCGCAGAGAAAAAGAGGGGGACTTCTCCATCGTCGATGTATCGCACAAATGCGTGGATACGGCTTTTGTTTTTATTTGCATCGATGAGTTTTTGGTAAGGATCAAAACTACCGTAGTTTTCGCCGGCAATCACAAGTTGGTATGTATCGTCGAGCTTTTCAAAAGCTTCAATAAGCAAATCGAGGCCTTTGTATTCGCGAATAAAGCCAAAAAACAAGATGGTCTTTTTTGCCGGATCAAGTCCCAGTTTATGTCGTGCTTCTTTTTGTTCCAATGGCTTTCCAAAATGATCGTACAGCGGGTGATGCTGAAATTCGTACGTTGCATTAGGTTTTAGGGACAGTAAGTCGCGTTTTACTTGCTCTGACATTACAATAAAACCATCTACTCTTTTGAGGAAATACCGCAAGAACGGCATGTCGAAAAAGCGTTTTTCGTGGGGAATAACGTTGTCGAGTATGGCTATGGTTTTGGTATTTTTATGCAAATGTGATGCGATGTAGCCCAGCGATGGGCCAAAAAACGGGAGCCAAAACTTCATTAAAAGTAAGTCGGGCGATGTGTTCTTTATGCGTCGTGCAGTGCGTATCCAGTTTATTGGATTAATGCTATCTAACCATTGCTTAGTTTTAATCTTGTCGGGGTTGTCATTTTCTGTAACGTATTGGGTTTGGCCCGGAAACAATATTTCGGGATACTGCCGTTTGAATGTTATAGCATCTACCTCATGTTTTTTCTCAAATTCGCGATACAGGAGAGCATTAAACTGTGCTATTCCGCCGCGAAAGGGAAACATGGTGGATAAGAATGAAATATTCATCTGTTTATAATTATGATTTTAGTTGTTAGAAGGAGCTCGCTACGATACGTCCACGATACACAATATGTTCAGCCTCAAAATAATTCATGCTTGTGTGGCAAGATTTTTTTCATGGCTCGGTTCATGGAATTGTTTTTACGTATCGAAACCGGTTACAGTAATTTTTGTAATTCGTTGAAAATGGTTTGAGGTGCTATATCGCGCATACAACTTCGTGTGCGGGTGCATTTGCTTCCGTAGTAGCAGTCGCAACCTGTTTCGGGTTCCACAATTACTCCTCGCCCGTAGAGTTCAAATTCATGTTTATTAAAAATATTGTTCATCAGCACCATAGGCAATTTGTGTGCTACCGCAATATGCATCATCATACTCACTTGCGTTACAACTGTATCGAGGTTGGCCGTTAGCGCGAAGAACTCTTCTAACGAAAAAGTACCCGGATACCACGCCATGGTTTTTTCAGCCAACATAGCATTTTTGCGATCTTCTTGCGGGCCACCCAAAAGTACGGGAAGCACAGCATTGTGATCGAACTTGTTAATTAGCTCAACCCAGTATTCATCGGGCCAAAGGCGTGTGAGCCAGCGGTTACCACAGCCGGTGTTTAGCCCAACTATTTTCCGGCCATTGGCCTTTGCTTTAAGTTGGTCTGCCCATTTTTTTGCCAGGTGCTTGTTATAGTTAAGCAGATACTCTTCATAATTAAATTCCAAATGGCAAATATCGAAAATCTCTTGTGGGTACGATTTGGTGTTTTTAATACTGATGTGATCAAAAAGACCCGTAATAATCTTGTGTTCAGCGGCTTGGGTGGCTGCTGCCAAATGCCCATCCTCCCAAATGTAGCCATGCTTTTCCGATGCTTGCACTTCACTTAGCAATAAGCAAGCTTCCTCTTCCTTATCTAAATTGATAGCAATATCGAATCGTCTGTTTCGGATGATACTTAAATTGAAAGCCGTTGGCTTAAAAATATCCTGTATTACATCGTTTGGCAGCACATCGGGGAAATCTGTAAGCCATGTGAAGCGGGCAGTGGGAAACAATTTTCTGTATTTTACCACAAGGGGAGTGGTACGAATTACATCGCCCATGGCGCCGAGTTTAATAATTAAAATATTTTTTTCGGCAGTTTGGTAATGCTGGCAATTGTTGCACTGCACTCCGTGCTCTTTGTTGGGCTTGCAGGGAATAACCCCTTTAAAATGGATGCAATCGAATTTTACCTCAGACAAGTTCATAATAAGCATTTATCGATGGTTGGAAACCCACAAAATTAGTAAAATAGGTGGATTAATCAACATAGAAATCAGCAGGTTCGGTACAAAGGATTAAAAATGTTAACTTTGCCGGAAAACCGATACCGATATGATAAAGAAAGGATTTGCCAGCGATAATAACTCTGGAGCTCAGCCACAAATACTTGCCGCAATGATTGAAGCCAACCAGGGGCACGCTACCGGATATGGCGACGATGAATATACTCGCCGCGTTACAGAATTGTTTAAAGAACATTTTGGCGACGATGTAGATGTAAATATTGTTTTTAATGGTACAGCTTCCAACGTCTTGGGAATAATGGCAGCCGGCAGATCGTACAATTCAGTTATTTGTACCGACACTGCCCACATTAATGTAGACGAATGCGGTGCACCCGAAAAAGTTGCCGGAACGAAGGTAATTGGCGTGCCGCACGAAAACGGAAAATTATTGCCCGAAAGGGTGATGCCACATTTGCATGGATTTGGTTTTGAACACCACTCGCAGCCGGGGATTTTGAGCATAAGTCAGGTAACTGAACTAGGTACTGTTTACACTCCCGATGAAGTTCGTGCATTGGCCGACTTGGCTCATTCGCATGGCATGATGTTGCACATGGATGGAGCACGAATTGCCAATGCAGCCGCATCATTAAACTTACCGTTTCGCAAATTTACACGCGATTGCGGTGTCGATGTCCTTTCTTTTGGAGGAACAAAAAACGGTATGATAATGGGCGAAGCTCTTCTGTTTTTCCGCAAAGAGTTTTCGCAAGGATTCAAGTATCTGCGTAAGCAACATATGCAGCTATTTTCCAAAATGCGCTTTGTATCGGCACAGTTTAACGCATATTTTAAAGATAATTTGTGGCTTACATCGGCCATGCATTCCAATAAAATGGCTCGCTTGCTCGAGAACAAACTGGAAGATATCGATCAGGTACAAATTACACGGCCAGTGGAGGCAAATGGTGTGTTTGCTATTATTCCGGAACATTGGATTGCCCCACTGCAAAACAAGTACTTTTTCTATATGTGGGATGAAGCAGTTAATGAGGTGCGTTGGATGTGCTCGTTCGATACTACGGTAGATGACATTGAGCTTTTTGTGGCAGAAATTCGAAAACTTGCACAAAATGGTTGATGCATACCCTTTAAAGTATAGTAAAAAACATCCTTACAACAGATACACTGATTATTTACAATCGGTCTTTGGTAAACGTATGCAGAAAGTTTCCATCGATGCCGGTTTTACATGCCCAAATATCGATGGGAGTATCGGCCATGGAGGCTGCATTTATTGCAACAATGCCAGCTTTAACCCCAATTACCATTTCGAACCCAATGATATTTTCAAACAAATAGATCAGGGAATATCGAAGTTTATAAAACACAATCCGGATACTGGGTATATTGCTTATTTTCAATCGCATACAAACACTTATGGCAGTGTTGACGAATTGCGACGGTTATACGAAAAGGCCGCCGAACATCCCCGGATTGAAGGACTAATAATTGCCACTCGCCCCGATTGTATTGGCGAGGAGGTAGTCGAGCTTTTGGCATCGATTAATAAAGAGCTGTTTACCGGCGTCGAAATTGGTATCGAATCTACCAAAAATGCTACGCTCAAACAAATTAACAGACGCCACACGTTTGAACAAACTACCGATGCTATTTATCGTATTAAAGATGCAGGCTTGCATTTGGGCGGACATGTAATTCTGGGTTTGCCCGGCGAAACCCGGAATGATATTCTTGAACATGCAAAAATATTGGGCAACATGCCTTTAGATGCCATTAAACTACATCAGTTACAGATCATCAAAAATACGGCATTGGCAAATTTATACCATAAAAGTCCGCAAAGCATTCCTCTTTTTGCCCTTGATGAGTACATTGATTTATGTATTCGATTTGCCGAATTGTTATCACCCGATATGGTTATTGAACGATTTGCTTCGGAATCTAAACCCGAGTTGCTGGAAGTGGAATTGTGGCAGGGAGTTAAGAACCATCAGCTAGCCGATTTTATAGCAAATGAAATGAAACGCCGGGATACATGGCAGGGAAGAAATTACCAGGCCGCTCCACAATAGCGGGTTTTGCATTTTGAGCTCAGTAATCGATTATTAAAATAATGCGATGTAAAAAAACTGCCTGTTAATCAAATAAGCCAATTAGAATGAATCTATTAAATGCAAAAATACGTATCTTGCATATTGCTAAAAAATCCGAAAGAAACCAAATGTGTAAATAAAAACTAATCAGATATGAATAAAGCTATTTTTACCTTAACGTTGCTGCTTCTGGCAAGTTTTTCCCTGCCTGTTATGGGTCAAGGGGGCAAAAGCGTTGACTTAAGTACT
The DNA here is from genome assembly GCA_027858775.1 of Salinivirgaceae bacterium. Classification (GTDB taxonomy): domain Bacteria; phylum Bacteroidota; class Bacteroidia; order Bacteroidales; family Salinivirgaceae; genus Salinivirga. The sequence goes on from JAQICA010000069.1 coordinate 14,158, forward strand.
AGTGAGGTTTGGCCTGCCCTGAAAGGCGATATCCCTAACGCATCGATTACCGATGGAACGTACACCTATTATGGTGGGCACAAATATATTCCAAAGCACTTTTTTGATGGATTTTCCACAATCGGGTTGCCGGTAAATCATCCCGGTGCTGAGTCCATTACGTTCGATTGGCAGTTGCAACTTACGCAAGATCCCAATGGTGCTGCCACTGTGGTGTACGATCAAACCAATGAGTTTACTCTGAGCACAGGAGAAAGCGATGTAATTACGTTTGGCGAACCTATAAATTACACCCAACCAGGCAATTATTTGCTTGAGGCAGATATTTCAAGTGCTAATGACCCAGCTGCAGCAAACAATCATGCTGAATTTGTATTCGATATTACCGAGGAAGTTTACGGGTTTGCCGATAAAAATAATATGACTGGCTCTTACAATGTTTTCGGTAATTCAATGGCTGCTAGCGGCGATGGATTGGGAATTGTTCTCGATGTGCCTGCGACAACGGGTGCCCCCATTGTTTTAAATTCCCTGAGTATATATGTGAAAAATGAACTTCCTGAAGTAATCGAAAATGGGAATGCACAACTTATTGCAGTGTTGTGGGAGAAAGATTCAGGTACAGGGGAGTGGAACTTTCTAAGTGGATCACTTGTACAATCAGCACAGGTTGCACTCGGTACAGCAGATTTAGATTCTGAGGTTACGCTGCCTTTTGAAGGGGGTTTTCAATTTCAAAATTCCGGTGAATATCTGGCTATGGTTCACATGTTTAACGGGGGCGACCCAACAAATGATGGGGCTATTGTTATTGGTGCTGACCCAAACGGACAGGCTCCGTCCGATTTGAGTAGAATTCTACTGATGAGCGGATCGGTAAATTATATTGCAGAAACGCCTGGTATTTGGGCAAATTTTGCGCCCGGTGAGGGTGCTGTGAGCAATGCAGCAGAAATACTAACTTACGCCCTTCCCGGGCAAACTGATGCGACCATTAATTCGGGCGCCGGAACTATTTCCGTACAACTGCCACAGGGTTCTGATGTAACCAATCTGGCTGCCGATTTCACATTGTCTGCCGGAGCTACAGCGGAAGTTGGAACTACTACACAAGAGAGTGGCGTTACCACCAACGATTTTTCGTCGCCGGTGGTTTACACCGTTACAGCTGAGGATGGAACTACTACTAAAGACTGGACGGTAACTGTAACTGTTGCAGCATCAGCGGCAGCAGAAATATTAACTTATGCCCTTCCCGGCCAAACCGATGCGACCATTAATTCGGGCGCTGGAACTATTTCAGTACAACTGCCACAGGGTTCCGATGTAACCAATCTGGCTGCCGATTTCACATTGTCTGCCGGAGCTACAGCAGAAGTTGGAACTACTACACAAGAGAGTGGCGTTACCACCAACGATTTTTCCTCGCCGGTGGTTTACACCGTTACAGCCGAGGATGGAACTACCACTAAAGATTGGACGGTAACTGTAACTGTGGAACCGTCTAGTGATGCTAAAGTTTTGGCTTTCGAGATTGCCGGACAGGTTCAGTCAAGTATAAGCAACCCAACGTCAAATATTTCAGTTTTGATGCCACAGGGAACGGACATATCGAATTTGATTGCCGAATTTGTTTTATCCGATGGGGCGTCGGCTACAATTAGTAGCGCTGCACAGGAAAGTGGTGTTACGGCAAATAATTTTATCAACCCCGTTACGTATACTGTTACTGCTGAAGATGGTGAGACCACAAGAAATTGGACGGTACTTGTAAATACAATGAATACTTCGGCAACGGCCATTATCGATTTTAGCTTCCCGAGCCAGGTTACTGATGCCATTTTTAGCGGAAATGAAATAACTGTTTACATGCCGCAGCCCACCGATGTAACCGCGCTTGTGGCCAATTTTGTGTTGGCTACCGGAGCTTCGGCCAAGGTTAATGGAGTGACTCAGGAAAGTGGTGTTACAGCCAACGATTTTACCGATCCGGTTACGTATACTGTAACTGCCTACGATGGTGTTACCACTGAAGATTGGACCGTTACAGTTGAGATTTATACCCCAAGTGAAGGCGATTTTGTAGAGTTCGAACTGGAAAATCAGCACAAAAGTGTAATCAATCCGGGGAACCGAACTATTGCAGTGGAAGTGTTCGATAATGCCGACATAACAAGTTTGGTAGCAACATTTTCAGTTGCTCCGGGTGCCGTTGTTAAAGTCGATGGCGTAGTGCAGGAAAGTGGTGTCACTGCTAACGATTATACCGATGATGTTAATTATCAAATAGACGGCCCTAGTGGAAATGTTTATACGTGGACTGTTATTGTTACACAGCTTCCGGCCGATGAGGCTGAATTATTAACATTTTCTATACCCAATCAAATCGATGGATTTATCAATAATTCACAAAATACGGTTGAGGTAATTATGCCACCCGGAACAGATATTTCGCAGCTCATTCCTGAATTTTCGGTTTCTATTGGAGCTACTATTGCTGTTGGTGGTGTAGCGCAGCAGAGCGGACAAACAGTTAACGATTTTACCGATCCGCTTACTTATACCATAACTGCCGCCGATGGTGTTACTACGGAGCAATGGCAGGTAACTGTTATTGAGCAAAGTTCCGATGCGAATATTCTAACCTATTCAATTCCAAATCAGGTTTCGTCTACCATCGATGAAGAAACAAATGAAATTAATGTAACAATGCCGGCGGGTACTGATGTAACCGCACTAATAGCGGAGTTTACGTTATCGGAGGGTGCAGTAGCGCACATCGAAGATGTTGAGCAAGAGTCCGGTGTAACAGAAAATAATTTTACTAATCCGGTTACTTACACTGTTACTGCTGCCGACGGTGTTACCACCGCACAGTGGGTAGTAACGGTTGATGTTGAAATTCCAGATGTGGGAATTTTATCATACTCCATTTCCGGAGAACTGAGTAACACAATGGACGACGCTCAACAACGGATCGATATTTTGATGCCGGCAGGAACAGATATTACATCACTGGTGGCCGAATTTACATTGACCGATGGCGCTACAGCTAAAGTGGGCGGAGTAGAGCAAGAGTCCGGTGTAACAGAAAATGATTTTACCGATCCGGTGACCTACACAGTTACTGCTTCCGACGGCGTTACAACTGCGGAGTGGGAAGTAACTGTTGATGTAGAAATTCCGGATGTTGGTATATTAACTTATTCAATTCCAGGTGAAATAAGTAATACAATAAGTGATTCAGAACAGCAAATAGATATAGAAATGCCTGCCGGAACAGATGTTTCATCGTTAGTAGCGGAGTTTACATTAACAGAAGGTGCTGTTGCAACCGTTGGTGGAGTAGAACAGGTTTCGGGAGAAACGGTTAATGACTTTACCAATGAGGTTATCTACACAGTAACTGCATCAGATGGTGTAACGTATGAAGAATGGAGCGTTTTTGTTACCACTGCTGCAGCTGAGGCCGAGTTTAATTCATTTACTATTCCCGGACAAGTTAATTCAGTTATAAATTCTACGGCTGCCAGCATTGATATAACAATGCCAATTGGCTCTGACTTGTCAGTGTTGGTACCACAATTTACATTGTCTGAAGGAGCTATTGCAACAGTAGATGGCATTGTACAAGAAAGTGGTGTAAGTGCGAATAATTTTACTCAATCGGTAGAATACCTGGTAACGGCAATTGACGATAACGATAAGCTTTGGACGGTTACGGTTACTGAGGAGCAAAGCTCGCCTGCCGATTTCCTGAACTATAGTATTAATGGTGTTGATGGACAAATTGATGTGATGAACGCCTATATTCGCGTTGAATTGCCCGCTGGGACTGATCTTACGTCTCTTGTGGCAACGTATCAGGTCGTCGATGGCACTAATGTGCGTATTGGAAGTACTGCGCAGGAGAGTGGCGTTACGCCAAATAACTTTACAGAAATTGTAAAATATCGCCTGATACCTGAATCCGGACAATCGAGATATTGGCGCGTAAAAGTCGCAGTAGAAGGCGATATGAATAATGGTACGAATATTCTTTACTACGGATTTTATGGGCAAACCAATCCGGCCGATATTAATGAAACTACACGCACCATCTCTGTTAATCTCGATCCGCAACTCGATGTGTCACAGCTTATTCCTATGTTCTATTTGTCAGAAGGTGCCATTGCATACGTGGGAGAAGATATCCAGTGGAGCGGACAAAGTTTAATGAATTTTACGGAAGATGTAGTGTATACCATTGTGGCAGAAGATGGCCAAACGCAGAGTGACTGGACGGTTGAGGTTACTACAGATCAAAATGCATCGACCAATATTTTGGCATTTTCAGTAGAAGGTGTGCCCGCTGATGAACAGTATACAACCATTTACGCTACTACACGTACCGTGTATGTTGATGTGCCTGCAGGAACTTCGCGGGAAAATATGGTGGCACAGTTTCAATTAAGTTCGGGAGCTACAGCTTCAATTGATGGTATGGCTCAAGAGAGTGGAGTAACTGTCAATAATTTTGTGCGACCGGTAATTTATACTGTTACAGCGCAGAATGGAACAAATCAAAACGACTGGACGGTGGCTGTACGTCATTACGTTGGTACTTATGAGTTTATTGAGCCCAAACTGGCAGTATACCCGAATCCTGCAAGCGATTTCTTAAATATTGCGGTGCCAGCCGAATATCTTCATGCAGTCATTTCTGTTGTAAGCATGAAAGGAGAGGTGCTAATGAACGTTAATAGCGACGGATTGACCAATCAGATTGATGTTTCCTCATTAACCGGAGGTCTATACTTGATTGTTGTGCAAGCACCACATAAACAGTGGGTTGAGAAAGTGATGATCGAATAAGCTATATTTCATTGAAAAATAATTTAAGGGATGGCAGTTGCCATCCCTTTTTTCTGCGATAATTGCGTTTTCATAACCGGGCTTTCCATATTTCCGCACTTAGTGTCACATGTTAATTATAACCTGACGAGCCAGTCATTGATCTTTTCATTTTTACTTGCGTTAAAAAAAGCTTACAGAACGCTGCTATGCGCACACTTTTTCTCTTGCTATAAACAAAAATCTTTTCAACTTACCCGTTATTTTATACTTGACCTGATGCCAGGTGTTCTTTTATCTGGTGTTTGCCCGAAAAGTTCAGGTTACTCGCAATTAAAATAATTTTTCAATTCTGTTCGTGAGCTATAGGCTCTGCGTAACGCCCTTTCTGAAAATAGTTATTCCGAGAATCGGGACGCCTTGAATTTCAGAAAGGCCAGGCCTTGAACTTTAAAACTATAATTCATATTGTATTATTTCTTACATTTGTTTTATTCCAACTAAATCAGATGATCCATGATTAAACACGCTCAGTTGCTTTTTCTGTTTTTTACACTTGTAATAGGTAACCTCAATGCTCAATCTTATACTTTTGATTATTGGGGCGTTCAGGATGGATTATCTCAATCTGTGGTAAATTGTATTTATCAGGACTCCGAAGGTTTTATTTGGATTGGTACCCAAAATGGTTTGAACCAATTCAATGGATACACTTTTAAAACCCATTTAAACAATCCTAATGACACTAATACTATTTCAGGCAACTGGATTTATGATATTGTGGAAGATCAGAAAGGGTTTATTTGGGTTGCTACCGAGCAGGGCGTGAATAGATTTCACAAACAGAGAGGTGCCTTTGAAAGGTTAGATCATACAAAGGGTGCAGAAAACCGCATGACTAGTAAGGTAGTGTATGGATTGGGTTTTGATGATGATGGGGATTTAATATTAAACGCACTTCCTAATTTTTATGTGTATCATTTTGATAATAAGAAGCTTGAGTCAGTACCCTATAATGGTGAGGATGATGCCATTACTAATCAGAAAATTCCTGTGTTTAGAGAAAAGTCGGGCAGGGTTTGGATAGGAACAAAAAGAGGGGTTTTTATTTACAAAGATGGGAAAATAACTCCTTTTCGATATAATGAGCTTGGCAATATTCCCGAGGTTACTTCAATTTATCAAGATAGACAGAATCGTATTTGGATTGGGACAAAATTAGGTCTTTATGCTTACGATAAAGACAATAATACATTCAATGCAATAAGCAGTTTTGATGGATTTGTAGTGCGATCAACAATCGAAGATTCAAAGGGAGGGCTATGGGTTGGCACTGAATCAGGTTTATTTAAAGGCCTACCGCGTACTGATAATGGCAATTTAGTTTTAAATAATCTTATTAAAATTGGAGATTTAGGCCACGAGATTGTTTATGATTTACTGATTGATCATTCTGAAAATTTATGGGTTGGTACACTTAATGGTTTAAATAAAACTAATTTGAAACCGCGCAAGTTTCGTACTTATCGTAAGTCGCTTAATCCTAATTCAATTGATTTGATAGATAATGTGATAGCTTCTATTTATAAAGTTAATGATAGTGTTGTTTGGGTTGGGAATTGGGGCAAAGGATTAAATGTATTTAATCGAAATAGCAAAGAGGTTCAGCATTATTCAACAGCTGAAAAAGGAAACCGAAAGCTTACAAATGATTTTGTTCATGTGATTTTTAAAGACCATATGGATTACTATTGGCTGGGTACCCGTGATGGCTTGTTAGTTTATGATGAGAGGGCGAAGGAATTCGGGCGTCCAGATGCTATGATAACTTTTCAAAATATGCCTAACCTTGGCGGTCATCGCATTTACAATATAATACAAGATAATCTAAAGTTTTACTGGATTGCAACTCAAAAAGGGGTCTATTGCATCGATTATATTACTGGGCAAATGAAGCATTATGCCGCTGAAAATGAGGATGAAAGTGAAAGGCTCACAAATAATTTGGTGTATGACATTATTCAGGACGACGAAGGACTTTTTTGGATTGCTACGAGTAATGGCCTTAACGTATTAAATAGAAAGACGAGCAAAATTAAACAATATGTTTTTGAGCCAAATAATAATAAAACTATCGGTGAAAACTTTATTGTTTCTCTTTGCCAGATTAATCCAGGTTTTATTTGGATTGGTACACAAAGTGGCCTTTTTAAGTATGATAAAAAAAGTGGTGTATTTGAATATTATAACCAACAATATAATATCCCAGCTAAGCTTATTTATGAGATTCTTGCAGATAAGAATAATAACTTATGGTTAGCATCGCAAGAGGGGCTTGCCTTTTTTAATACGACAGAGAATCAGGCAAGAAATTATACTGTTGAAGAGGGTTTGCAAAGCACTGAGTTTAATCTCAATGCCGCACATTTAGCTGGCGATGGAGAGATGTTTTTTGGAGGTATGAATGGATTTAATTCTTTTTATCCCGATTCTCTCTATATAAATTCATATATACCACCTGTGGTAATATCTAATTTTACCAAGCGGAATAATTCCAAACTATACAATGTAAATGTGTACGATGATAATATTGCCCTAAAGCATAACGATTATGAAGTTTTTATTGAATTTGCTGCATTGGAGTATACAAATCCGGGGCAAAATGAGTATGCTTATAAAATGGATGGGATCACAAATGGTTGGATAGAGATTGGTAATCGTAGGTATGTGAACTTTTCTAACCTTAGTCCGGGCAAATATTCGTTTAATCTAATTGGGTCAAACAATGACGGTGTTTGGAATAAAAAAGGACGTAATGTGCAAATTACTGTTTCACCACCTTGGTACCGCACAACTCTGGCTTATATTACCTATGTTATTTTATTAATTACTGCAATTTTTATCTTTATAAAAACCCGCGAAAAGAAACTTATCAGGGATCGAAAAGTTCTTGAAGAGAAAGTGAAAGAAAGAACAAAAGAGCTTGAGCAGCAAAAACAGATCGTAGAAAAATCGCACAGGGAGATTACCTCCAGTATTAATTATGCCAGTAGAATACAACAGGCCATGATGCCCCATAAGGAGCAATTGGATGCTTTGTTTAGTGACTATTGCCTTTTTTATAAACCCAGAGATGTGGTAAGTGGGGACTTTTATTGGGTGCGGCGAATAAATCATTATGTAGTGTTTGCTGTGGGAGACTGTACGGGCCATGGAGTGCCCGGAGCAATGGTGAGTATGTTAGGGATTTCTGCTATTAATGAAATTATTCGAAGACGTGAGATAATTAGTTCGGCTCAGGTGTTGGATCATTTAAGGGATGAAGTGAAAACATCTCTACGTCAAAAAGACTATAAAGCTGGAAGTAAGGATGGACTTGAAATTGCATTTTGTATATATGATACTCAAAAGAATGTGATAGATTATTCCGGAGCACAGAATCCGCTATGGATTTTAAAAGAAAATAACGGAAACCCTTGCGTGGAAGAGATTAAAGGTACGCCAAATCCAATTAGTGTATATGTGAAAGAAATTCCATTTAAAGCACATCAAATTACTCCTGAGCCCGGCGATTTCTTTTTTATTTTTTCTGATGGCATGATTGATCAGTTTAATGGTGAAACAGATGAGAAATTTAAAAAGCGTCGGTTGAAAGAGCTCTTAATTTCCAATTACGGAAACACGTTGGAATCCTACAACCAATTGCTCGAAGATGAATTCCAAAAATGGAAGGGCGATTCTGTCCAAATCGATGATATATTAGTAATGGGTGTAAGTATTGATGGACTGAAATAAAATTAATTTCTTTCAATATTAATTTCTATTGTCCATATTGATTAAATTTTCGAATCAAGCACACCAAAAAGCAGGTAGTCTTCGTGCTGGCACTACCTATTCGGAGGCCATTGGCATCGTTTGGACAACCAGAATGTGAACGGTTTATTTTTAGAAATACCCGACAGAAAATGGGTCGCTTCACAAAATTATGAACTACAAAAAACTTAAATTTTAATATTAAACAG
>JAQICA010000165.1 GCA_027858775.1 Salinivirgaceae bacterium
CTCCTTTTTGCTCCCATTTTTCAACTTCTATTCGTAGCTCATTTTCCAAAACAAACTTCAAATTATCCATTTTTAGGTTATTAGGAATATTATACTTCTTTAGCAATGCTTTAAAGCCATGTTTATATTTAATATATAGAAAATCGTCATCCTTTTTAAGCCAATTATAATCTTTATATCCGTTGCTTAGTGCTAAGTCGATGTATTTCAATGCGTCAACTTCTTTTCCCGTTAGCGACTTTAAACATGCCATATTGTAGTATTCACCACTTTTATCATCAGATTTATTGATAATTTCCATCATTAATTTATAACCTCCTGTAATATCGCCACTTAAACCTTTAGCAAAAGCTGAGTAAAATGTTGAGTCATTATCTAATTCAATAACCTTCTTATAATCTGCGATTGCGTCCACTTTATTTTTCAAATAAACATGTTTTATTTTAGCAGTCTGGTAATATGCATAAGCTGTTGCCTTATTGGTGTTTGATTGATTGTAAAATTCTATTGCATTTTTGTATTTTTCTTGATATACTTTTTGTTCTGCTATTCTACGAAGTAAGCTACTTAAGTCCTTTTTATTATTTTGATAATATTTTAATGCAGTAGTATAATGGCTTATTGCTTTCTCGTGTTCATTTAATTTACTATAAGCATTTCCACTAGCCCAATAAGAAGCCCCGTTTGGTTTATTCTCTATTATTTTAGAATAAAATAGAATAGCATCTTTGTATTTTGCTATTTTCTCATAGTTTTCTGCGATATCTTGATAGATGTCATTTAAATCATCAATATTACCTGTAACATAACTTAATGCTTTTTTTAAATCTTTAATGGCATTTTCATATGACTCTAAATGCGCATATGATTTTCATCTATACCAAAATGCAATGCCATTAGGCTTCTGATCCAGTGATTTATTAAAAAACTGTATAGATTTGTCATATTCATTCAAGGTAGTATTTATCAACCCAATGTTATTATATAAAATGGATAAACTCTCATTATCATTTTGATAATATTTTATTGCTGCTGTAAAATCCTCAATAGCTTCTTGATATTTTTGTGTTTTTGAATAAACTCGGCCCCTATTCCAATAAGATGATCCATCTGGATTTTCTTTAAGCGACAAACTATAATATTCAATGACCAGTTTATAATCCTCTAATACTTCATATGTCAGAGCAATATTTTTATGAAGTGCACTTTTTGTCTCCTTATTGTTTTGATAATACTTTAATGCTACTTTATAATCCTTAATTGCTTCATGATGTTTACCTAAATGGAATTTTGCTAAACCTCTATTCCAAAAACAAAAGCCATTTGGGCTTTGGTCTATTGCTTTTGAAAAATAAAGTACCGCTTCACCATACCCTTTTGTTTTTAATTTTTCATATCCAAGCTCCTGCCAATTTTGACCGAGTAAATTTGTACTCACTGTTAAAAAAACAATCGTTGTTAATCTTACTAGGCACTTCATAGTATTCAAATATTAAAGATAAACTCATATGTTTTCTAAATCATATTTATCAAATATAACAAAATTGGTATATAAGAGACAAATTTAATGGTTTTTGACCAATAGCAAATTTAGGTTTACGGGTCTAGTCGTTGGTATCTACACTCAGATATCAGCTGAAACTTAAGCGTATCGACCATGATGACAAGAAATTGTCTGGTTCGGGAAACCTCAAATAGTAGTTACTACCAACTAGAAAAGAAGAAAGGGGTAATTTTGTCGAAACACACTACAGTAAAAATCGTTGCAAATGCTGCATCGATCTATTAAATTTGAAATACACGCAGAAGTTATTGTATACGAAAAATCCTGGACTATAGCGAGGCTCCAAAAAATCGTCCCAGTAATGCTCAAATCCAACAATGTGGGTTAATTTTATCTATTCTGTGAACTTAATACAAAAGCACTCTTGTTGGGCTTTGGCTACTTCAGGTTAGGTTAACCCCGAACTAAATAAATAATTTCTCTGCTTACGGCTTCTTGATAATTATAAAAAGGCAGCGATAAAAACAATTATCGCTGCCTATAATTTTATACGTTAAAGTACTATTTATTTTTCAATATTGGGTTGCTCCAGTCCGTATCCGGAAACTTTATCGTCGCGTTTCAGTAAGAATGAGAAAACAAGTCCCAATACGCCGGTACTGGCAAAGAGCAGCATGGCGTTTGTATAATCGTAAACGGCAGGTTTGCCGGCTATTATTGCATCACCCACTCCCGGGTTCGATGCTTCCAAAATGTAACCAATAAGCATTGGAAATGCCCATAGCCCGATATTCTGAACAGAGAACATAAATCCGTAGGCTGTGCCCAACTTATTGTCGCCAACAATTTTTGTAACCGCAGGCCACATGGCAGCAGGAACAAGCGAAAAGGCTACGCCTAATAAAAATATGGGGATAAATGGAGTGATATTGGTCAGTGCAAACATTAAATGCGAAACTATCAGCAAGGCCGATCCTAAATACATTAATGTAGCGCTCTTTCCTTTATTATCTGCAATCCATCCAAAAATGGGTGTCAGCAATATGGTTCCAAACATAAGTATGGAGCTTATTTGCCCGGCAATATCGCGCGACATTGCAAACTTATTCATCAATAAATCAGGTGCATATTTTATAAAGGGAAAAACGGCTGAATAAAAGGTCACACAAAGCAACGTGATGTAAATAAACGTGCGGTTTGTGAGCAGGTCTTTCAAATCGGACCATTTAAACTCTTCCTCTTCAATTACATCGTTCAGTTTCTCTTGTTTGTCGAGTTTTAAATCCAACAGAATATAGATGATATAAAATAATATACCAAGCCACAAAAGAAACACGCCAAACCAAATTGCATTTGTCCAATCGGGAGTAGCCAAATATGGAGAGAGGAACAGTGCTAAAGCAGTTCCCAACCGGCCGATAGCAACATTAAGTCCTAAGGCCAGGGCAAGTTCTTTCCCCTTAAACCATTTGACAACAATTTTGGAAAGAACCACGATACTCGTTTCTGCACCCAGTCCAAAAATAAAGAATCCGAAGTACATCATTTTCAACGCAGGTGAGTAACCTGTAAGGAAAGAGTTCATGAATGCATAACCAAAGCCGCCATTCAGATAGGTTTCTGATGCGCCATAAGCTGTAATAACACCACCGATAGCCATTAATATCACAAACATAGATCCGGTAAGCCTGACACCAAGTTTGTCGAGAATAATTCCACCTACAACGGCCATAGCCAGGAATACGTTGGGCACCGAGTACGCCGACATAAACAATCCATAATCTGTCGATGAAAAGCCCAGATTGGTTTGCATTAAATCCTTAAGTGGCGATAAAGCATCGTAAAAATAATAGTTAAAGAACATGACCATGCTGGTCAGGATTAAAACTCCCCACCGCATGGCAGGGTTATCTCTCATTGTTTTCGTTAACTTTTCAGTCATTATGTAAGTTTTTGATAATTAGGGCTGCAAACTTAACTATTATTTGCTAAAAACAAATTTCACATGAGGTGTTATTTTTTTTATCTCAAAAAAAAACGGGTGTCCTCTAAGAGAAGACACCCGCATAGGTTAAAAAGTATTTTGATTAATCCGGAGTTTGTCCAGATGGTAATTCGAGTCCGTATCCTTGTTTTGCATCGGCTTTTTTAAGCTGGATAGCGAGGAATATAGATACTACTCCAAGTCCAACGAGCGCTAAAATGGGATAGGTATAATCGTATGCAGGAATTTCTCCCAACGATCTTAAATAATTCATCACTTCGTCAACTTTTTCGGGGCTATTGTTTGCCGCAAGTTGAGTTGTAATGTCATCGAATCGCATTTGCTGGATCACGCCGCGTTCATTTTCTGCAGCCAAACCAATATCTTGTAATCCGTTTCGAATACTTGTAATGGTTTGATCTTTCAAATTAAACGCATTTAACTGCTCAGCAATTGACTGTTTAGCAGCCACAATTTTCGGGTTAAACCAGTCAACCATTGCACCAATTCCCCAGAAGAAAAATCCAAGACCCCAGTTTTGAATTGTAAACATCGAGGCGTATGCAGTTCCCAGTCGGTTTTCGGCAACAATTTTCGCAACTGACGGCCACATAGCAGCCGGAACAAGCGAGAAGGCAATTCCCAAACTTATTAATCCCATGTATGCAAGCCAGGCATAATTAAATAGCGACATAGAAACGTGGGCAAAAATCAACAGTAATGCCCCCAGAATCATTAGGGACGCTGCCTTACCCTTGCTATCTACATAACTACCAAATATGGGCGTAAAAATAATTGTTCCCAATGGAATAAGAGCCGCTGTTTTAGAGCCATTTTGCAACCAAACACCCATTACATCCCAAATTGAGGCAATGAATGCTGCAAACAATAAAGCGACAAAAACCATATAAACTCTCCGCGTAGTGGTCTTTTTAATTTGTTTTGGAATGGCCGCAAATGCAATGGCAAAAATATAAAGGGCGACAAATACACTGGCATTACCCAACGAGGTCGACCCAAAAAGTTCAATATTACCACTTTCAGGTAAAAGAATGGAAAAATCAAATTTATTGATCAAGATATCCGGAGCATACTGAATAAATGGAAAAACTGCCGAATAAAATGCAACACATAAGAGTGCAATGTATAAAAACGACTTGTTCGTAATAAGTTTAACAAGATCTGAAAATTTGAAATCTTCGGCTTCTTCTTGTTCTCCTTCTACTTTTTCCTGGCGATCGAGTTTAATATCGAACACACTGTAAACAAGGAACATTATTAAAGCAATTCCGATAAGAGTAGCTGCAAACGACACGGCCGAGGGCACGCTACCGTTGGCAATATCGGGAGCCAGGGCAATACCCATAGCACTACCCAGACGGCCAAGTCCCATGTTGAGTGCCATGGCCAGAGCGAGCTCGTACCCTTTAAACCATTTAACAGCTGTTCGGGTAGCCACAACGCAGACCACCTCCAATCCCGATCCAAAGAGGATCCGACCGACAATCATCATGTTGAGCATTACCGTATGATCGTCGCCAAAGTAACCAGCCGAGGCCATTGCAGTGATGGTGGCACCGAGTGTGGCTACACCTCCGAAGACAATACCGGCCATACGAACACCCCACTTATCGAGGATAATTCCACCGACGATAATCATACCAAACATGTTGGCTATTGTTGTGAGGCCAATCAAACGACCAAATTCCTCACTCGTAAAACCCATATCGTTTTCCATGATGGTTTTTAAGCCACCAAAAAAATCCTGAAACCAATAGGTTCCGAAAGTAAGCCCCGAAATTAGGAGCAACATGAACCAGCGCATGGCTGGATTGTGACGCAAACTTTTCGTACTTGTATTCATTTTTACATTGTTTTTATATCTGTAAATCAGTTAATTTGTGTTAAATAATTTGCTAATATAGTTGAATAATCTGCTATGAGATCAAATTTGTCACCTGTTTTAAAAAAGGTTCACAAAAAAACCACCTTGTGAGAGTGGTTTTTTTGCGATTCCTTTAATTACTTTTTAGGTATATTTTTCAATGTTTCCAATGTCCATTGCCAGAATTTTTCAACTGTAGCAATATTTACCTTTTCATCGGGGCTGTGAGGGAAACGAATTGTTGGTCCGTAAGAAATCATATCCCAATTTGGGTAAGCACTACCAAGAATTCCACATTCCAATCCAGCATGTATTGCTTTAATTTCGGGTGTTTTGCCCCACTTATCTTTGTAGGATTTTTGCATCACCTTAAGGATTTCTGAATCCATGTCTGGTTTCCATCCAGGGTATGCACCACTTCGCTCAACCTGAGCTCCGGCCAAACGGAAAGTTGAAATCATGCGTTCTGCAAGTTCTTCTTTAGCAGAATCGACAGAGCTACGCAAGAGGCATTGAGCAATAATTTTGTTCCCCTCAACTGTTTTTACTACTGCGAGGTTTGTAGATGTTTCTACCAATCCGGGCATTGCATCGCTCATACGAATTACTCCGTTGGCCACTGCATTAACAGCATCGGTGAGGTTTTCCTGTGTTTTCAGGTCAATTACAAACTTTGGCGCATCGGTAGCTTCAAGTTTAATACTGATACCCGGATCAACTGCAGAAAGTTCCTTTCTCACAATACCTTCGAACTCGCCAAGGTAATCTTTAAACTGCTTTTCGGCTGCCGATGGAATGGCAATAACTGCAAAAGCTTCGCGTGGAATAGCATTTCGGAGGCTACCTCCGTTAATATCGGCCATTCGCACACCAAATTCTTTTTGTGTTTTGTTCATCAAACGGAACAAAATTTTATTAGCATTCCCACGTCCTAAAGGAATATCCAGTCCCGAGTGTCCGCCTTTTAATCCGGTAATTGACAGTTTAAACGCCTTGTAATCGGCAGGATACTTATCATTATCAAATGTAAATGTAATATTTGCATCTTCGCCACCGGCACAGCCAACATAAAGCTCGCCTTCATCTTCCGAATCCATATTTAATAGAATATCGCCTTTCAGAATGCCTGGCTTTAGTGCATTTGCACCTGTCATTCCGGCTTCTTCATCAACTGTAAACAAGCCTTCAACAAGACCGTGCTCCAGATCGTTGGATGACAATACTGCCATTGCAGCAGCTACTCCCATTCCATTATCGGCACCAAGGGTTGTTCCTTTAGCGGTAACCCAGTCGCCATCGACATAAGCGTCAATTGGATCTTTTTCCCAAACGTGGTTGCTATCGCTATTGGCCTGTGGTACCATATCGAGGTGGCCTTGCAGCACTACACCTTTGCGATCTTCATACCCTTTTGTGGCAGGCTTGCGGATAATAATATTCCCAACTTCGTCTTCAATGGTTTCTAATCCTAAATCTTGTCCGAATTTTTTCATAAAAGCCCGTACAGCCTCTTCTTTCTTCGAAGGACGAGGAATTTGCGTAAGACTATAAAAATGCTCCCAAATAACTTTGGGCTCTAAATTTTTAATTTCATCACTCATGATAGATCTATTTTTATGGTTTTATAAATACTAATTACTTAGTGTTTTTCAAGTTGTCGACAAAATAATTAACCATTTTGGTAAATAAATGTACACGTGTATTTCCGCCGTAAATACTATGGTTCCGATTTGTGTAAATAGCCATATCGAATTGTTTGTCGGCCTGCACCAATGCTTCGGTTATTTCAAATGTATTTTGAGGATGCACATTATCGTCGGCCAATCCATGTACAATTAATAAATTCCCTTTTAACTTTTCTACGTGATTTATGGGCGAATTATTGTCGTAACCATCCGCATTATCCTGTGGTTTCTGCATGAAGCGTTCGGTGTAAATATTATCATAATACCGCCAATTGGTAACGGGCGCAACGGCAATTCCTGTATTAAAATAATCGGCTCCCTGTGTCATACAATTCAATGCCATAAAACCACCATAACTCCATCCGTAAATACCAATGCGGTTTTTATCAATAAAATCGAGGTTACCCAGGTGTTTGGCGGTTTCTATTTGGTCGATGGTTTCGTATTTTCCAAGTTCTTTGTACGTTAATTTTCTGAACTCCTCTCCTCTTCCACCGGTTCCGCGTCCATCTACACAAACCACTACAAAACCGCGGGCAGCCAATACTTGACCCCAATCGATTCCCCAACGATCTAATACTTGTTGCGAATTGGGACCTGAATACTGCGTCATTATGACCGGATATTCTTTAGAAGCATCGAAATCGTAAGGTTTCACCATCCAGCCATTAAGCATAAACCCTTCTGAAGTTTCAAAATTAAAAAAGGTTTTTTTGCCTATTTTATAACTTTCAAGTGTATCCTGCAAAGCTGCATTGTCTTCCAACACGCGAATTTGTTCGCCTTTTTCATTATGCAAAGTTACCAATGTGGGTTGGTTCGAGTTGGAATAATAATTCACATAATATTTAAACCCTTTGCTAAAATCAGCACTATTACTCCCGCGCTGCTCGGTAAGTTTGGTTTTCTTTTTACCATTGGTACGAATTGAATAAACCGTTCGGTAAATGGCTCCTTCTTCTGTAGAGCTGTAGTAAACCGTATTCTTTTTTGGGTCGAACCCATAGTAACTCACAACATCAAAATCGCCATCAGTAACTTTTTCGGTTGTTTTTTTATCGGTATTATAAACATAGAAATGGTTCCAGCCGTCCATTTCGCTCATAAACAAAAACTGATTTTCATCAATAAAAGTAATATTTTCGTATGTGGGCTGATCAATGTAGTACTTATTCTTTTCATTATATACCACACTGGTTTCTCCGGAATTGGCATCACCATAAAGAATATCCATTTCGTTTTGCAACCGGTTAAGTTTTACAATTGCAAGTGTATTTTCCTGTTTCGTCCAAAATGCCCTGGGAAAATAAACATCGGTATTTTCGCCGGTATTGAATGTGAGAGTACTTTTGG
Source organism: Salinivirgaceae bacterium (assembly GCA_027858775.1). GTDB lineage: Bacteria > Bacteroidota > Bacteroidia > Bacteroidales > Salinivirgaceae > Salinivirga. Next base: position 8,412 of record JAQICA010000165.1, read on the forward strand.
TATCCATATCGTAGCTATGAACAGAAACTACAGAGTTGTCTTCGCCGGCTTTGGGATATTTAAAATCATACACTTCAGGATACAATCTATTGGCTTCAATTTCGGGTCTTAATCCTTTGTATTTTAGTAAGGCAAACTTTTTTACTTCACGTTCGTCGAATTTGCAATAGGCTATTTTTTTGCCCGATGGCGACCAGTAAAATGCCTGGTTATAGCCAAACTCTTCTTCGTACACCCAATCGGGAGCTCCATTAATAATTTGATTCCACTCACCATCGGTTGTAATTTGCTCAACATCGCCTGTTTCTATGGTTAATACAAACAAGTTATTATCGCGCAAATAAGCTATATATTTTCCATCGGGCGAAAGTGTAGCCAGGCGTTCGCGGCCCTTTTCACTCACCTTGGTCAGTACGTTTTGTTCCAGATTATACACATAGTAGTCGGCAAAAAAAGACCGACGGTAAATGCGTTCACGATTTGTATAAAAAACAATTTTGGTTTCGCTGTCATTAAACTGATAATCGACAATATTCTTCAAGCTGTCTTCGTCTAATTTTTTTACATTAAGAATGGTGTCGATAACTTCGCCTGTTTTGTAGCTGTACTTCACAATGGCTGTCCCCTGGTTTTCAAGGGTCGAGTAGTGTAATCCATCGTTCATAGAGTTCAGTCCGTAGACCGATTTAGCATAAAAAGTGTAGTTTTTGTAAAGATCATCAATTGTTATATCCTGTTTTTGTGCAAACAATTGAAGCGACATTGCCAGTGCGACAAAAAATACTAAATAGCTTTTCATTTTTTTTGAATATTTTTGATTAGAAACCCAAAGGTCGTATTTTTTGTCGATTCTTCAAGATATTGACATAACGAAAAATATATTTTTACTTTTTTTGCGGAAAAATTTGGATTGTAAAAAAAAGCACCTACTTTTGCATCCGCAATCGACTAATAGTGGTTGCGATGACAACAATCGTTTTCTTTAAAACACCTTATGAAAAGGCTTCAAAAGGTCAAAATAGAAAATGATAATAAGTACTAAAAAAATCGGGCGATTAGCTCAGTTGGTTCAGAGCATCTGGTTTACACCCAGAGGGTCGGGGGTTCGAATCCCTCATCGCCCACCAAGGTCAATCATTAATGGTTGACCTTTTTTGTTTTGTATTATTCTGAAAGATACTTAACCCCACATC
>JAQICA010000192.1 GCA_027858775.1 Salinivirgaceae bacterium
ATCATACATTTCTGCAAGGTCTCTATCGACCATTACTTGCATTCCTCTAAAAGTAAAAATGCGATTTTGAATATCGTCCATTTGTATAATCTCACTCATCATTATCAAATTTAAAATGGGGTTTCAATTCCTAATTCAGTGCAATATTTTGCAATTTCTTCATTTACACTAATCAATTCTTGATCAATAGCTTTTATGGAATAAGCAACTTCATTTAAATCAATGGGTTCCTCTTCCTCAAAAGTATCCACATATCGTGGTATGTTGAGATTATAATCGTTTTCGGCAATTTCTTCCAATGTGGCCACATAGGAATATTTATCCTTGGTTTCTCTTGCCCGATAAGTGGCAATAATTTCTTTTACATCTTCATTACGCAGTTCGTTTTGGTTGCCGTTTTTAATAAAATGGTCGTCTCCGCTGGCATCAATAAACACAACATTATCATCAACCTCGCGGCATTTTTTAAACACCAAAATACAGGTAGGAATACTTGTTCCGTAAAAGATATTGGAAGGCAAACCAATAACGGCATCTAAATAATTGAGTTCGCTTATTAAATATTTACGAATTACTCCCTCGGCAGCACCACGAAACAAAACACCGTGCGGTAGTACAGTTGCCATAATTCCATTGTCTGCCAATTGATGAATCATGTGTAAAACAAAGGCATAATCGGCTTTGGTATTTGGGGCAATTCTACCGTATTGGCTAAAACGCTCATCTGTGCTGTTTAATGGGTTTTTATCGCCTTTCCAATGTGCCGAAAATGGTGGATTTGCAACAACTGCTTCAAATCGTTTATCCAAATGTTGTGGATTTTCCAAAGTATCTTCTTGCTGTATGTCAAATTCACGAAAATGTTTGTCGTGCAAAATCATATTCATACGCGCCAAGTTGTAAGTCGTTCGGTTCAATTCCTGTCCGTAAAACTCGCTTACATCTTTTACCTCTTTTGCCACACGCAAAAGCAACGAACCAGAACCGCAAGTTGGGTCGTAAACTGATTTTAGTTTTGTTTTTCCTGTGGTTACTATTTTTGCCAATATTTTAGATACCTGTTGCGGGGTATAAAATTCTCCTGCCGATTTTCCTGCACCAGCGGCAAACTTTGCAATTAGGTATTCGTAAGCATCGCCCAAAACATCGGCTTCAATATCGTCAAGTTTAAAGTCAATTTTATCAAGATGATTTAAGATTTTTACAATCACTTCGTTTCTTGCCCCAACCGTTCTACCAATTTTTGTAGATGTTAAATCCAAGTCCTCAAACAAAGCATTAAAATCGTCTTCCGATTCTGTTCCCATTGTGCTTTGCTCAATGTGGTTCATAACGGCTTGTAGGTCTTCAATAATGTAATTACTTTCGCTTTCGGTGTCGGAATTTCCTTTTTTCGCCAATTCAGAAAACAATTCTTTGGGTTGCAGAAAGTAACCAAGTTTTAAAAGTGATTCCTCTTTTATGGCTTCCAGAGTTTCTTTGTCAGTGACTTTTTTGTAGTCGGTAACTTGTTCTCCTTCCAATAATTTATTTGCATACAGATATTGCTTTTCGCTCAGGTACTTATAAAATATAAAACCGAGAATGTAATCCCGGTAATCGTCTGCACTTATTTTCCCTCTAAGCAGGTTTGCAATCCCCCAAAGTTGGGATTCTAATATTTTCTTTTGGTCTTCTGACATATATTTTAATTGCTTAATTTTTTAATACTGAGTAAAGATATAATTTCTTCTTCAAGCGTTGGTAAGAAATTGCTCTTCTGCTATACATTTGAATAATGCAGCATTTAATAAATCTGCTTCTTCTGCATAAATCAGCCATTCTTTGTCCTTTTCGTAATTGTTCTCAGGTAAAATGCAGTCCTTAACTGCCTCCGTATGTATTTGGTAATTGGTCTTGGTCAAAATCCGCTTAACATTCCATTCAAGGTTATACTGATTGCTTTCAATTTCTTTTAATCGTTGATATTCCTTAATCATCAACGATTTAAACATTGGGCTTATCCACGAACCAAACTCAAAAGCTAAATCCTTATGAGCATAAGTTCCTCCACATCTTCCTTACTTTGAAATTATACCAATTGCATTCGTTGTCTCAATCCATTTTTTAGGTGTCAGATTGAAGCTGTTTAATCCTGCTTGTTTTTTAAAGGTGTCGAATTCGACATATTTAAAATTCGGATTATTTAAAGTCTCCCACAACCCGATGAATTCCACAGTATTTCGATTTCTCATCTAGTTACGTATATGGACACCTCCCTCTTCGTCTCGAACCATATCAGTCAAGCATATATAATCTTGCTCATCCTGTTTAACAATTGAAATGAGTTTGTTCTCTACTTCTATTTGTGAATTCTTTATCATAAAATCAAACCGTATAACTGTTCATACAGATATACAATTCTTATCCAAATTTAAATGTTTGCACTATCGCTCCTGCAATAAACGCTAATTCGTTTATCCCCAATAATTTGTAAGCTTATTTCACT
>JAQICA010000272.1 GCA_027858775.1 Salinivirgaceae bacterium
GTACCTGTTTGACATATTTTTGTTTTTTTTGGTGCAACGTTAAACAATTCCTTTTTGTTGAATGGGATTATTGTCGAGGTTTACAAACTTGGCTCTTGGTAAATTGCCCGAGATTGAAATTCTCTACGTCTCATTTCCTATAGCTTAAGCGCACCGATTATAAATCGGCGCGAGCGGGGGCTGCAATACCGCACAAACTGCGTGGTGGGAGTTCGCTCCTTGAGCGTTAGTGAGGGTGCGGGGTGGCATTTCACGCAAAACAAAAAAAACGGCAAGGTTCTGTTCAAAACCTTGTCGTTGTATGAATAAAAATCACTTCAACCCAATGCTAAAAATAGACATCTTCATCTAAGCTGGCTGCACGGATGATCCTTTTGCAAATATATAAATAGTCCACTATCTTTCTTTTTTCTGGATCTATTTGAGGAGAAGCAATAGAAACCGAAGTGTTTATACCAGAAACAGATACTTTTAATCTATAATATCGAGCATCATGCCAAATGCAAAGATCATTGCCCTTTAGTATTTTCTGGTATGAAAGATTATAAACCATATTCAATATTGAATCATAGATACTTTTAGGGATAATGTAATGAATATCGGCAAATTTGCCTGGAAATACAAATTTGATAGGTTTGTATCGTACTTCTACTATCGCACTATCCTTAATGATACTGTCATACATAGGTCGAATATCAATTCTTGTATATTCAGGATCCATATTCATTCCGGAAATTTCTAATTGAATTTCTAAAAAATCTTCTTGAGGTATTGAGTCTTGAGCAATTCCCGGACTTAATATCATACCAAGTAGTACTATAATAAACAATCTTTTCATAGTTTCTAATTAAAATTCATTAAAAGACCAAATTGGTGTATAATGCTGTCTGAAAATCGGTAAAAAATCATAATTCATTGTTCCCTTATCATTATTTGGCGTCCAATAATGCACATTTCCTTCTCGTGTACCTAAATACATTGTCGTTTGATCAATCAGTCCCAACTTTGCCGCGTGATAAAAATCCGAAAAGCTTCTGCATCATATCCTGCTCCTGAAAAGCCATCGGATCCAAATTCCTGATGTGAATGATAATCAAACAATGCCTTCTTGTAAGCCGACCCTTTAACATTTCCGGTTGTATTCCTTTCTCCCAATCTATTTACTGAAAACCTCCATCTATAGTTGGAATGCATTTAGCCTCTCTATTATAAAACATTGGTCTTTGGGTCGTGACCATCATTTTGGCGTATTGATGGTAATTTAAGCCGGTTTCATTAAACCCTGATTTAAAGTAAGAATGTGCCAGTGAAGCGTGGTAAGCACCTAATCCGATAGTACCTCCCATAAGTGCACCCATAACTATATCTTTTCCTTTGGCACCTTTTTGCATGGCCGTACCAAGACCACCTGCTGTAGCCCCTCCGGCAAAAGCGCCCTAGCCACCACCTATAGCACCTCCTATTACAGCGCCTACAACTAAATATATCGACTCCCCACTCGGATCAGTATAAATAAGTAGGTTATTCAAGCAGTAACTGTCCCGGTTCAAATTCTGGGTATTGCCGGGCATTTGAACGTAGGGATCGGGGCTTAGGAAACGGGCTAAGAGTGGGTCGTAGAGGCCAATCTCAGTGTTTTTTTTTCAAAGAGCGTGGCGTAAATCTACACTATTTTTGGTTGTGCTGCAAATTGAAGTTTGGAACTTTTTCGGTTTTTGGCTTAACAGTTTCGGCACTAATTGGGGACGCAAGTTTACTCCTTAAGATGCATTATTCCTTTTCAACTGTTTACATGTTCTTTTCCTTAATGAAAAGAACCAAAAATCAAGACTTAGTTTTTACTGAGGACCCGAAAACTTGTTTCAACCTGGGGAACTTCCATCAATTTTGAATCAATGTTTTTTATAGTCACGGAGTAAATACTTAACCATTATTCGAAATTGGCGATTCCTACAAACTACTAATCCAAAATCCACATCATGATTTATCGGAGCAAAGGGCATAAAGGGTGCGGCGGGCAGTTTCCTCCAGCTGGCGGATTTGTGAGGAGTGCGTGTAACTTCTCACAAAAAACAACGGCAAAGATCTGTCTAAAACCTTGCCGTTGTTTTTTTGAAGCCACACGTGAAGATACGTTCGCAGCGGAGCGTAGGGGAAGTTAATAATGTATGCAATATCTATTTATCTAAACTCTCTTTCCATTTTTTTATAACTTGTGACCTTATAGTGTCTATGGACATTTTGTAATCTTGAAAGTCTGATGAATCCTTGATAGGATAATCAAATATTATTCTGCTATATCTTGGGTCATCTTCTAAATATAATACTAAGAATTTATCCCCTTTTTTTATAGTCGCTTCAATTTCAGGCGGCGGGTATAAATTTCGGTTTAGGTCGTGCATTGTATCATTTTCGATACAAAAGTAATATGATGACTTATCAGGATAACCTGGCCAGGCACCTCCAGCCTTAATGGCTTTTGTAAAATAACCTATGGCACATTGCCCCTGTTCAAGTATCTTCATAACATTGTCTTTTTTGCTATCTCTATTCCATTTGCTAACTATTATGATAAACAAAGCAAATATAACACCTATTATTATTTTTCTTGAATCCATTATTTTAGGTCAAAATTATTAAATTTAACTGGTTCATTTATTGGGATTGCCCAATTATTCCTTGGATAAGAATTCATTGGATTTGGATTATATTGGTTCCATGGGGAGCTTGGTTTTGGTGTTGCGTTTTTGTAATTAAAGTTGTATTCGTAGTAATTTTCAAAATCACCACCTTGATTTTTCAACTTAAATTCAATCTCCTTTTGATCCCATGTGGTTTTAACTCCTGATTTGTTTGTAACGTATCTTAATGAACTGTAGGTTAATCCAAATGCTAAACCAGCACTAAAGCCAATACCTCCTGAAATAAATGATTCTTTGTAATCTTTCCCTTCAACAATTTTTGCTTGAAAAAAACCATCAAGACCTCCAGTTACAGCGTTTGAAGTGCTATTTACTAACGCCTCTTTCAAAAAGTATGATTTAACTCCTTTTTCGATGACCTTTGTGGCTACTTTATTGCCTGCAACGCCACCAAGATAACCGGCACCGCCGCCAATTAGTGCACTAACTCCAATGTCTGTCCATTCTTCTTTTGTAACAGTATGGATACTTTGATCATATAAAACATCTGTTTCCAAAAACTTATTGGTTCCTGCTGTAATAGCCATACCTACTGGAGCAGCCAAACCAAAACTTTGTACAGATATCCATGCACCCACAGCACCGGATCCAAAATAAGCAAATCCTTCACCCCAATTGTCAATGTCATTCCAATTAGCTATTACATTTATCGTACCACCAACACCAGCTGAAATCAAATCATCTATTACAAACCACTCCCCATCGGGATCCGTACAAATCAACGGATTATTCAAACAGTAACTGTATCGGTTCAAATTCTGGGTGTTGCCGGGCATTTGAACGTAGGGGTCGGGGCTTAGGAAACAGGCTGAAAGTGTTTCGTAGAAGCCAATCTCAGTGTTTTTTTCAAAGAGCGTGGCGTAAATCTACACTATTTTTGGATGTACTGCAAATTGAATTGGGGAACTTTTTCGG
>JAQICA010000023.1 GCA_027858775.1 Salinivirgaceae bacterium
GACCCCCACTCACCATATATCCCAATTGAAAAAGCCCTTTTATCAATACGGGTATTCAAAATGTGTTCTGCTATAGAAGCTGCAAGGGTTTGTCTTTCTAATTTATCTTCTTTATCTGAATGAATTGGATTATCATTGTAAAATCTTTTGCCCTCATCAATATCTTCTTGATTCTTTTTTGGAAGAAAAAACTTTAAGATTTCAATCGTTAATATTGGTATCAGAATATCCAAATAAGCGATAAAATCAATCAATGTGGTTTTAGTAAACTCCCAATGATCAGAGATAAACCTATAATTAATGATAACGATTATTAACCAAGTCGATAACAATACCTGATACACATCTGTCGTAACCATTTTCTTGCAATTGGCCCCGATTATATAAAGTATCCAAAAGAATATCCCAACAAACAATATATCATTAAATAAAGAACTTTCGATCTCACTGAGTATCGGATTAACAATAACATTATCAATGATCTTAACAATAAAGTCTCTTAAAAAAATCAGGATTATCATGGAGACTATAGCTATTCGAATTCTTTTCATATAGATATATTTTGTGAATATACAAACCCCACAATAAATTAGCTCTTGTTGCAGAGATTATGATTTAGATCGTCTATCTATGGCAATTTAAAAAAATCACAACTATTTACAAGCATATTTCAGAGTTTAGTAATACATTCCAAATGCATTACTAAACTCTAAAGATAGATTTGGCTTGTTCTTTCCGACTGTGGCAATACTTCCTAAATCCGCGCATATATTTCATCTCCTACAAATATTACTAAAGCCACGGAATACGTTTCACATAACCTTAAGTGGCTTTACACCTTGCCCTGCTAGATCTTTGGCAAAGGGAACCTCACCATCAATAACAAATATCAATACGGCAGTTTTTTCTCTTATCAAGCATTCAATTAAGCTTCGATCCTTATTTTGTTCAAAACTTTTTTTTTGCATTTAAGTCGGTAGCGGTTCCGTTTTTAATTAACGTAGAATGCACACGCCACAGAGTACATATTCACACTCATTAAATCAAAAATACTTATTAAGGTAATCAGACACTAACCCTCCTAGTAAAGTTATTGAACCTTTCAAGTACCATGTGAAGGCTATTCCCATGCGTAAACAGATAAGTATAGGCTCGAGATGTTGTCGTATATAGTCACCCTATTTCTCCAGCAACACAGACTCCTGCCCCATCGACCTTAACGTCTTGCCTATCAGCTATTTTCACCTTTATAATATCTTTAGTTTCTGTTAAATTTTAGAGATACTGAACTCCGTCCGAAAATACTGTTAATCATTTATCGGGCACCTAGGCCTTTAAAATGAAGCTGCACTTTTCTGATTTAGTCCTACTTTTACAGATTAGCCAAAAATTGTATTTCCACAAATATTTTAAATAATTTAAATATAGTTTAACTTTATTCAACTATATTTCAATTTTATTAATTATTAATGTAACTTTGATAAACATAAAACTGCATTTATGATTAAGAAACTCCCCATATCATGTCCGAGTTGCAGCCACGAGCTCAACGTGCAAAGCCTGCACTGCGAAGCTTGCAGCACAACAATTAGCGGGCAGTACAGTTTACCATTGCTACTCAAGCTGGAACAACACGAGCAGGATTTTATTATTGAATTCATTCAGAGCAGCGGCAGCCTGAAGCTAATGGCACAGAAACTCAAGCTCAGTTACCCAAGTGTTCGCAACATGCTCGACGACCTCATTGAGAAAATCAATCTTCTGCAAAACGAATTATCATGATAAAAAAGCTATTCAACCCTTATATCTTTATTGCCGGAGGAGCATCATTGTTCATTGGACTGGCAGTAATTCTGGCAACTTCAATTATTGGACACTTTAGCAACATTCACTTCCCCGATGTGCTATCGGCCAAAGTTAGCCCTGGCTTTCCATTACACTTTTGTATAGCGCAAAACCTCATCAACTGGATCATTACATCACTAATAATGTACTTGATAGCTGCTCCATTTTCGAAAACCACCGTTCGAATAATCGACATTGCCGGCACATTTGCGCTGGCCAGAGCGCCCTACTTAATAGCGGCAACAATTGGTTTCTTCCCGGCCTTGCAGAACTTTGGCCAATACATTTTATGGAAGACAATGAAACAAGGCAATCCAATGATCATGAGTCCGGGCAGTATTACACTGGCCATTTTCCTCATCATTATTATGCTTTTGCTAACCATTTGGATGGTAACACTCATGTACAACGGATTTAAAATATCGGCAAATCTAAAAGAGCCCAAGTCGGCACTTCTCTTCGTGACGGGATTGGTTCTGTCCATCATCGCAACATTGATAATTAACAATCAGCTATATCACATCTTGATACACACATCATAACCTAAAACACACTGCCATGTTAAAACAAGTAACAATAATCGTAACACTACTATTTTTAGCTACACCAGGCTTAAAATCGTGCCAGCAACCCGAAAAACAAACAGAAACGCTGAAAATTAAACTCCCCGGAGTGGAGCTTCATGCAGTAAAAACAACACCTGCAGGAACAAAGAAAGCGCCAATTGCCATTTTTATTGCGGGATCGGGGCCAACCGATTTAGATGGCAACCAACCCGGCATGAAAAACAATAGTTTAAAGCTTCTTTCGGATGGACTAGTCGAAAACGGCATAGCAACGTTACGCTTCGACAAACGGGGAATCGCGAAAAGCGCTTACGCAGATTTCAAAGAAGATGGCTTAACTATTGACCAATACGCAAACGACGTACAATCTATAATACGCTACCTGAAAGAAAACGGACATCAATCGATCTATATCATTGGACACAGCGAAGGATCGTTAATTGGACTCATTGCATTGCAGCACGAAAAAGCTGATGGGTTTGTATCTATTGCCGGCGCAGGCAATTCGGCCGATCAAATTTTAAAGACACAACTAAAACCCAAGCTACCGCATGAGCAATTCGAAATGGTTGCACAATTTATTGATAGCCTTGCCAACGGAAATAAGGTAACAAGTGCTCCACCAGAACTAGGAATGCTTTTCAGAGCTTCGGTTCAACCCTACCTCATTAGCTGGTTCCGTTACAATCCGGCCGAGCTCATTAAAAAAATCGACTGCAAGGCTCTTGTTGTTCAGGGCGAAAAAGACATTCAGGTTAGCATGGATGACGCGCGCCTACTGGCAAATACAACCGAAAAAGCCACGCTTGTAAAAATGGAAGGCATGAACCATGTACTAAAAACCATCGATGGTGAAATGCAGCAAAACATACAATCGTACAGCAATCCGGATCTACCATTACACAAAGGAATTGTGGAAAAAATTACCACATTCATCAAAAACAACTAATCATGAAGCAAAAAATTGACAAAGAAAACAACGATCCCGAAAATTACAAGTTCGGGATACTCTATTACAACCCTGCCGACAAACGGGTAATTGTTCCCAAACAAGACCGATATCGCGGATGGACCATCAATTTTGGAAACATATATGCATACTTACTTATAGCGCTTGTTGTTGCTCTGTTTATATGGATTGGCCTGTAGTAGCAGGAATTGCGCCATGGTTTACAAGTGTATTGCAGCGATGGATCGAACGGTTTTATTTGCTACGGCCTCACAATTGACCGAGCACCTAAGCCCTGTTGTACCAACTCACAATTCCATCTAATAATGTGAAAGTTTTGATTGAATCGTTCTTTTCATGGTGAAATACAGATAAATTTTCGATTATCATAATTTTCAAGGTTCATAAATGCTTCCTCAACATTTTCATTGATGGGAAAGTTGCTTGTGTGGCCACATCAAAAAAACTAAAACCTAAGTTGAGTGGCACAAATGCAACAAAAAAGCAATTGTCAAATTTAAGAGGATTGCTTTATTTATGTACCAGATGAATCAAAACGCTGTTAAGCGTAATCGACAGTAAAACACCACGATGCAAAAGTCACTATAAAAAAAGGCCGCGACTTTGTGTCGCGGCCTTTCTACAATATTTTAAGTACAAACTATTCTTCTTTTTTTCTGGGAATACGCATGCTATAAAACGAACGATAAGCAAAAAACAGCCCCACAAGGAATAAGCCGACTCCAATCACCGGGCCATAGTTAAAGCTATTGGTTTCATGGGCATTCACAATCATTTCAATTGAAATTTCGGCTGCAAGCAAACCAAATAGTGTGGAGAACTTAATAATGGGATTCAGAGCTACCGAAGTAGTATCTTTATACGGATCGCCCACAGTATCGCCCACGATAGTTGCATCGTGCAGTGGTGTATTTTTCTCTTTCAAATCTACTTCAACCACTTTTTTAGCATTGTCCCATGCTCCACCGGCGTTGGCCATATACATAGCCTGGAACAAACCAAAAATTGCAATAGAAATCAGGTAGGCAACAAAAAAGTTCGGATCGAAAAAGGCAAATGCAAGAGTCAAACTAAAAATTACCGCAAAAATGTTCCACATTCCGTTCTGGGCATATTTGGTGCAAATCATCACTACACTTTTTGAATCCTCAATATCGGCTTCTGCCTTATCCAGATTGATGTGTTTTTTAATAAACTCAACAGCACGGTAGGCACCCGTTGTAACTGCCTGCATAGAAGCACCAGAGAACCAGAATACGACGGCTCCACCGGTGATAAGTCCCAATAGAATAGGCGCTGAGGTCAGCCCTATATCAAGCATTGGACTTCCATCGAGCATGGTCTTCGATAGTAATAAAATAATTGCAAAAATCATGGTTGTTGCTCCAATAACAGCAGTACCAATAAGCACAGGCTTAGCCGTTGCTTTAAATGTATTTCCGGCAGAATCGTTCTCTTCGAGTCTGTGTTTCCCCTCCTCAAAATTGGGTTTAAACCCGAAATCCCGTTCTATTTCAGCCTCAATACCTTCAATTTTTTCAATTTGCGAAAGTTCAAAAACCGATTGAGCATTATCAGTAACAGGCCCGTAGCTATCAACGGCAATGGTAACGGGTCCCATACCGAGAAAACCGAACGCAATAAGTCCGAACGCAAAAATTGCCGGATAGTCGCCGAAAACAGTCATATCTTTCACCACAAAATAACCGGCAGCCATAAGTCCCATCATTACCAGACCTTTCCAGAAAGCAGAAAAATTACCGGCAACCATACCGCTTAAAATAGTAAGCGAAGCACCACCCTCGCGCGATGCATTAACCACCTCTTGAACATGCCGCGAGCTAGAACTAGTAAAGGCTTTTGTAAGTTCAGGAATAATAGCTGCGGCCAGCGTTCCTAACGAAATAATAAATGATAATTTCCACCACAATCCGCCAGGAATATCGGCAATAAGAATATAACTAACAATAAATGTAACTATTATGGAGATAATAGATGTGATCCACACCAAGCTGGTAAGTGGTTGTTCAAAATCAAACTTATCGGAATTTTCAAAACGTGCTTTGGCTATAAGATTATTAACATAATAGGCCAGCGCCGATGTTACAATCATCATTACACGCATGGCGAAAATCCAAACAATAAGTGTGGATGCCATTTGTGGATTGGGTAAAATTCCGGTTTGCCCAAACATTAATATTATAAACGTTATAAGCGCCACGCCTGTTACACCGTAGGTTTCAAACCCATCGGCAGTAGGCCCAACGCTATCGCCTGCATTATCACCTGTACAATCGGCAATTACCCCCGGGTTACGTGGATCGTCCTCACCAATTTTGAATACAATTTTCATGAGGTCGGCACCAATATCGGCAATTTTAGTAAAAATACCGCCAGCAATACGCAAAGCAGATGCACCCAACGATTCGCCGATAGCAAAGCCCACAAAACTGGCTCCGGCAATTTCACCAGGCACAAAAAGCAAAATAAAAATCATCATAAATAACTCAACGGTAATAAGCAGCATGCCTACACTAATACCTGCCTGCAACGGAATACTCATCACCTGGAAAGGTTTTTTCTTAAGCGATGCAAACGAAGTACGGGCGTTAGCCAATGTATTAATGCGGATACCAAACCAGGCAACCCCGTAACTACCTAAAATACCGAGCACAGTCCACAATAGAATGATACTAACGAAACTTACTACACTAATTCCGCCCTCGACTTTGGTAATTTCAGGACGAGCCAAAAAGCCAAAGTAATAGATTATTGCAACTGCAATAATTCCAAATAGTATAATTAAAAACCGTCCTTGTTGTAGCAAGTAGGTTTTGCATGTCTGATAAATCGTATCGGCCACATTGAGCATTGATTTATGAGCCGGATATTTCTTAATATGACGAAATTGAGCCAGCCCAAAAAACAAGCCCAAAACAATAACAACAAGTCCCCAGGCAAGCAAAGTCCAGCCATCGGAACCTAAAGCTTTAAAAAGTGATAAATCGGGAACAACAAGATCGGCCTCTCCAGCCATTGACACAATCGGAGCTGCAAAGAGCACAAAGAGTAGGAGTGATAATTTCTTTCTCATATGAATTTGTTTTAGTTAGGTTCAATAGTGCATTATAACAGAAAAAAGTTCTGTTTTTCGGCTGTTTCTCATCGTTTTTTCACTTTTTAGCAATGTACGACAAGCAAAAATAGTTGGAAATCCCTGAAAACAAAAAATAAATGCAACTAATTAGCACTGCACGGCATCTTCGCACAATTTTTTACATATGACAGAAAGAATCACTTTACCATATTGATGTAACGAATACCGAACATTTACGAGTTTGTGATTTACATAAGGTTAAACAAACGGAAAGAAGAATTTTCGTAAAAGATTACTATTTTTGTAGGCTTTAATAAGAAGAACCACAGTGTGTAAACGGAAACAAATCAATTCGAAGAATATGAAGGATATACCAACAAAGTATGACCCCACAGAGAAAGAAGACAAATGGTACAAATATTGGTCAGATCAGGGATTTTTCCATTCGGAGCCAGACAAACGCGAGGCGTACACCGTAGTAATTCCGCCTCCCAACGTAACCGGAGTATTGCACATGGGACACATGCTGAACAATACTATTCAGGACGTTTTGGTGCGCCGTGCACGCATGCAGGGTAAAAATGCATGTTGGGTACCCGGAACAGACCATGCATCGATTGCCACAGAAGCCAAAGTGGTGAACAAACTACGCGCAGAAGGCATCGACAAGCACAGTTTAACCCGTGATGGATTTTTGGAACATGCATGGGAATGGAAAGAAAAACACGGAGGAATAATTCTCGATCAGCTTAAAAAGCTTGGGGCATCGTGCGATTGGAACCGTACATCGTTCACCATGGACGAAGACTATTCCAACAGCGTAATTCAGGTTTTTATTGACTTATATAAGAAGGATAAAATTTACCGCGGTGTACGCATGGTAAATTGGGATCCAAGCGCAAAAACCGCCGTTAGCGATGAAGAGGTCATTCACAAAGAAGTACAGTCGAAACTATACTACTTAAAATACTTTGTAGAAGGGAATGAAGAGCAATTCCTTACCATTGCTACCACCCGTCCGGAAACCATTCTGGGCGATACAGCAGTGTGTATCAATCCCAAAGACGATCGTTTTAAGGATTTTGTGGGCAAAAAAGTCATTGTTCCCCTTATTCACCGTTCAATTCCCGTTATTGAAGACGAATACGTCGATATGGAATTTGGTACCGGGGCATTAAAAATTACACCTGCACACGATATTAATGACTATGAGATAGGACAACGTCACAATTTGGCATCTATTGATATTTTTAACGATGACGGAACACTTAATGAAGCTGCTGAAATTTTAGTAGGCACCGATCGTTTTGAAGCACGCGACAAAATTATTCCTTTGCTTGAAGATGCAGGCAACATGCTAAAAATAGAGGACTACACCAATAAGGTTGGTTACTCGGAACGCACCGATGCAGTTATCGAGCCTCGTTTATCGATGCAGTGGTTCATGAAAATGAAAGATATTTCGAAACCGGCATTAGATGCGGTAATGAACGACGAAGTACAATTTCATCCTTCAAAGTTTAAAAACACGTATCGCCATTGGATGGAAAACATTCAAGACTGGTGTATTTCTCGTCAACTTTGGTGGGGACACCGAATTCCGGCATGGTACTTACCACAAAGCAACGATTTTGTGGTGGCCGAATCGGAAGAAGAAGCAGTACGTCTGGCCATCGAAAAAACGGGCAACAAAGAGCTGAAAATTGAGGATCTGCGCCAGGACGAAGATGTGCTGGATACCTGGTTCTCGTCTTGGTTATGGCCAATTTCCGTTTTCAAAGGACTCACAAAACCGGGCAACGACGAAATTAACTACTACTACCCCACTAACGATTTGGTAACAGCCCCCGAAATTATGTTCTTTTGGGTAGCCCGGATGATTATAGCAGGGTACGAGTACCTTGGAGAGAAACCATTTAAAAACGTTTACTTTACAGGAATTGTACGCGACCAGAAAAGGCGCAAAATGAGCAAATCGCTGGGAAACTCGCCCGATCCCATTAAATTAATTCATAAATATGGTGCCGATGGTGTGCGGGTAGGCATGCTCCTTTGCTCCCCTGCCGGCGGCGATTTACTATTCGACGAATCACTTCCCGAACAGGGACGAAATTTCGCCAGCAAAATATGGAATGCATTCCGATTGGTGAAAAACTGGGAAGTTGACGCATCAATACCTCAACCCGAAGCTTCAGAAACAGCAGTTGCATGGTTCGAGAACCGCCTGAACGAAGTGGCAGAAAAACACGATCAACAGTACGACCAATTCCGCTTAAGCGAGGCTCTTATGACTGTTTACCGATTATTCTGGGACGAATTCTCATCATGGTATCTGGAAATTATTAAACCGGCATACCAGCAGCCCATTGATGCGCAAACCATGAAGGACACCACCAGAATATTTGATCGCATTCTGCACATTCTTCACCCGTTTATGCCATTTATTACCGAAGAAATATGGCATTACCTGGGCGAACGCAAAAAAGGCGATTCACTGATGATTGATCCTGAACCACAGCGCGGATCTTACAACAAAGAAGACTTGGAGCTTTTCGAACAGGCAAAAGAAGTGGTATCGGGCATCAGGACAGTAAGAAAAGAGAAAAACATTGCCATGAAAGACTCATTGGAGCTTTTCGTCAATACCGGAGAAGATCAGTGGCCGGCAAAATACGAAGCAGTAATAATGAAGTTGGGCAACATTTCGAAAATGGACAAACCGGCTGGAAACGTAGATAACGCCACATCATTCTTAGTGCGCACCCACGAGTTGTTTATTCCTGTTGGCGATTTAATTGATACCGAAGCAGAGCTGGAAAAATTAAAAGCAGAACTGGAATACACACAAGGCTTTCTAAAAACCGTTATGAAAAAACTCGGCAACGAGCGTTTTGTAAATAATGCACCTGCCAACGTTGTTGAAGCAGAGCAAAAGAAAAAAGCCGATGCCGAATTAAAAATTCAAACACTGGAGCAACAGATCAGTAATCTGTCGTAACCCAAGGATATTATAAACTAAAACGGCCACCACGTCCTGTTAAAACAACATTGTGGTGGCCTTTTTTATGGATATAAGGTCAGTCGAAAAAGATCGATTCAAACTTCAAAGTTATGGACTTCATTCAATAAACTTTTTTTCTTGAAAAAAAAGTTGCAAAAAATTCAAGATCAAATTACGCTTCAACCCGCTCTGTTCAATAAATTAAATGACATATAAAAGCTGAACAAGCCTCTTTTATGTCATTTATATTCATTGAACCCCGATTATGAAAATATAAAACAATTGTTGA
>JAQICA010000147.1 GCA_027858775.1 Salinivirgaceae bacterium
TTACTCAATGACCGTATAATATCTTAACTTGATACTATTCGAACAATGTACTATAAACTAATTCTTTACAAAACTAAAATTACTATTCTCTCCTGAAATACGAATGTAGTATATTCCTGAAGTTAGATTCTCAGTATTGATGTTCGTTTTTTCGTTATCCCAATTTTGTGTTGAGATGAGTTGTCCCATATTTGAATAAATTTCAATACTTACAACATTTGTTGTTGAACGCTCGATCGTTAAAACATCATTAACCGGATTTGGATACATTTTTAATCCAATACTATTTCCAGATGCAATCCCCGACATTAGTTCAATATCGATTGAAACGTCCTCATCAGCAATTGTTACCGAACTTTGATATAGATCAAAACCGTCTTTTGATATTTCATAGCTATAACTTTCGTTTACAAGCATGATTTCGGCAACACCACTTGCGTCAGTAGAAATTGTTTCATTATTAATTGCAATGGAAGCTCCTTCAACAGCTACTCCTCCCGATTCAACATTAAATGTGGCTTTGTGATACATATTGAGCACAACATTTTCAGTAAGGTCTGGGTCTACAACTTCGATTGTTCCCGTAGCGGATTGGTATCCATCAAGTTCAACAGTGTAGTTATATGATCCTGCCTCTGCATAAGCAAAATAATCGCCAGCTTCATAGGGTTCATCATCGAAAGTAATTACTGCATTGGTAATAGCGTTTTCGCTGTCATCTACTACAATAAATTCAATTTCATATTCATCGATATAGGTATAATGCAGCGTATAATCTACAGGATCGCCAATATTGAAAGCAAAATAGAATGGAATATCCATTTCGCCTTTGAAGCTACCTTTTCCGCCATCGGCAATGAGGAATGTAAGTAGTGAGCTATTTTCGTCTATCGTTGTAATTGAATACTCTTCGTTTTCAATCATTTCGTATGTTTCCCCTTCAAGATCATAGGTAATTGACTCTAGAGTTGAGGCATCGTTCCACATAATTGTGGTCGATGGGTTTGTTGGACTATTTTCGTCGAAATATCCTTCCACAGGATTAAGCTCTGCAGTTTCCATTAATCTAAAATTAGCAGTAATGGTTGTATTGGCATTCAACTCGATTGTTTCGCTTGCATTGATTGAGCTTAAATCGCCCGTCCAATTCACAAATAGCGAGCCTTCGTTTGCAACAGCTTCAAGAGCCAATGAAGTTCCTTCGTAAGCCGTAATTTCTGCACTATAAAGCGTTTCGTCAACATTCACAATACCGTCGCCTACAATACTTATTGTAAGTGTATATTGAGGAATTGCCTCAAATTCGACCGTTACATTTGCATCGGCTGTAATATTGTCCAGCGTATAGGTATTTGAAATGTTGCCTGGAATTGCAAGGTCATTCAGCTTCCACTCTTTTACTCTATAATTGTCGTCTGAAGTTGCAGTAAAAACAACGTCTGTTCCTTCAATTACATCGCTTCCGCTGGTTATTGCTTCGCCGTTATTATTTGCGCTAATTGTTCCACCTGTTCCAATAGTGCTGAAAACAATATTGTGCACAATAGGATCATAATTAACATTGGCGATGTTAGATGGATCAGATTCACCTGCCGGATTAACATAAACTGCTTTTACGTAATATGTTGCATCTCCAATAACCGGACTTAGATCAGTATAGGTTAAGTCAGTTGTTTCACCAATTTCAATATCATTTCTGAAGACTTTGTAAGAAGCAAACTGCTTAGGATTGGTTGCAATTACAGGATTTTCATTCGTCGAAATTTGACGAGTATATAATTGATTCGAATCGGTATCTTCAAAACCTTGATTGAAAGTAATGTCTCCTTTTGCATTTGTTATTTGAATGTCGTCAACCATAAACACAAAAGCATCATTCGATACGCAAATAATTGCAAAATGAATATCCTGATTTGCATATGCTGCCAAACTATAGGTTATTTCGGTCCAGTCTGCCGGAGCTTCAACATAAGCACCGGTGGAAATGACTGTAAAGTCAGAAGTTTCTGTTCCGGTAGTTGAGATTGCAACTTTATATCTTTCCTGTCCCCAGGTATCGTTAAGTGTTTTCACAAAAAACTTAAGCGATTCGCCTTCCTGAATCGATACTTTTGGACTGATAAGCCAATCGTTATTAGGAGCTGAAGCCGTTACAACATTAAAACAAGCTAAATATTTGTCCCCTGAGTTTGGAACCCATGCATCAGTTAACGCGGGAGTTGCTCCGTTGGGATTAAATACAATGTATGAACCGGTGTATGCCTGATTTGGGAAAGTTACATCTTGTATTGTATAGGTTACTCCTCCATCAAGGTCATGTTGTGTCCATGATCCGAATGAGAGATCAAAGTCGGTGTACATTTCAAAATCGTCGTTTAATTCCGGCGATTCCCAATTCATTACAACGGTATTCCCTGAGTTTTCGGCACTAAGGTTTCGTGGGGCGGCAAATGGGCTTTCATTTACAGTAATGTAGTCTGTTTTTGCCATCGTTTCGGCATCATTGACTGTTAAACTAACTGTTTTTGAACCTGCACTGTTGTATACAACATCATGTGGTCCAATTCCGGTTGCAGTAGCAGGAGATGCTCCATCACCAAAATCCCAACTCCAGGATGTAATTGGCCCAACGGAATTATTTGTGAATGTAACGGTTCCTCCAACGAAAACGGATGTTGGTGTTCCAGTAAAGTCTGGAGCAACTCCGCCTTCAGTTCCGGTTATCTGAATATCGTCGATATCCCAGTAATAACCATAGCTCCCTGTGTAGTTCCATTTGAATTGAACAAACGCTTGATTAGCAACTTGTGAAATCACTTGGCTAAATGCTGTAGGATTGGCTGTTGATGTATTCCATTGTTGGATTTGTGTCCATGTATTTCCTCCATCGATACTGTAGCTAAGAGTTGCAGCAGATCCTTCATACTCGCGAAAGTAGTGATTGAAGGAGAGTGTGACATCAACAAATCCAGTCATATCAAAGATAGGCGTTACCAAATCGGCATCCTGCGAATTGCCGTTGCCATAGGTATCACTATTCAAATAAGCGTAATTCCCTGTGCTTCCCGATAATCCATTTGTGTGTGTGCCAAACAACCAACCTTGTCCGTTCCCTTGATGGTCGATCATACTCCAACATGATGGAACTGTCGTTGATCCGTCAAAGTTTTCAGACAAAGGCAATGATACTGCAGCACAAGGTGTTGTAGCTTGAACTTCTGCTCCGGGTGACCATTCGGGGGTTGTATTTAATTTTGTGTATATTTTATAATAGTATGTTGTTGATGCATCTAAATCCGTATGACTATATGTTTCGTTAGCTCCTGCATATAATACGGTTCCCCCACCAGCAATTTCTGTTCCAGCCGTGTAGTTGGTTCCGTCGATTGGAGTTCCAAATGTTCCGCTTGTGTTATACACTAACAGTGCATCGCGGTTTTCATTCTTATCCCAACTAAGGTCAATTTGCGATGTACCAACCAATAGAGCATTAAAACTAAATGGGTTTCCCTGGGCTCCCCCCATAAAATCGAAGGTTACTGTTTTGTCGGTAGCATTTCGAACGATGTTTGTAATGGCTTTATTTGTATTAGCTCCTGCCCACGATTTTGAACTTGGGGTTGAGACATCTGAAAATTCTGTTTTTGTTGAGCTTGCTCCTGTCCACGCACAAGTTGCTGAACCAATTGATCCATATGATGCTGAAGTGCTTGTTGGCTCTCCCGTAGCGTTTTGGGCTACCGGGTACATTCGTTGAGGGTGAGTTGCATTAATCTGATTTCCAACATCAAATACCCCACTGTGAACGTGGTAAATCATCATTCCGCTTCCTGGAATAGCAGCATCAAAAAGGTGCTTTTCGCGATTTTCGATTAGAAAATATTCGTTGGGAGTAGAAGTGCTTATTTTGTAAAAGCTATTACTATTTTCAGCTGCGTTGTTTAGCACTATAGTAGTTGGCGATGTTAGTTCGGTAACGGTTGCCCAATCGTAATAAACTACCTTGGTAAAACCGTTGTGGTGTGCCGGAGTAGCTCCTCCATTGTTCCACGATCCACCTGCCATCATATCCCATGCTCCTGTTCCCTGGTATTGGCCATCAGTATCATAGTTTGTGTCGTAATAATCGGGAGCGCTCAAAACGTGTCCAAATTCGTGGCAAATTACCCCGATATAGGTTATGTTCGTGCCCGAGCTGCCTCGTAATTCAGCAGAACAAGAGTAACGACTTAATGTTTTTCCATCGAGTGTAACGGTAGGAATTGTCCATGCGTGTGCCCAAATAGCATCGGTTCCTCCTCCTGCTTCTTCTCCATATCCAGCATAGATAATATAAACGGCATCCACAGCTCCGTCGTTATCGTTATCATAATCGGCAAAGTTTACGTCAGGGTTTGCTAAGTTTACGGCTTCAGTTACAAGTGCACGTGGATTAGAATCGTGTGAAGTTCCATCGGTAGCGCCATAATATGCCATATTCTGACTTGCGGTATAAGGACCTGCAACATCAACCGTAAGATTGAATTGGTTATATGAGTTTTCTAAATAGTAATCTTTAACACTTCCGGTTGCCCCTCCTGCTGAGTATCCAACCTGATTGTAAAGGTTATTGAATTCGGTTTGTGTTTTAGTGAAAGCTTTATCGGTAAATCCGATGAGTACACAAACCAATTTTCTATTGCCGGTAGTAGGAAATGCTTTTGTCCCCTCCTTTTCATGAATGTCCTATATTTGGTGCATAAGATTCACTTGCGATGGGCTAAAGTGCACTTTTTTGTTAAGTTTCGATACAAAACTCATCTGTTCTTGGGTGCGTTCATTTGAATTATATGCTCTGATTCCCGAACGAACCATATCGCCATTTTCATTTAATTTGGCATATTCATAAAACCCCTCTTTGTTTAAAAGTAGAGAGTATCCATCTTTGGTTTCAGCCCAACGGATTTTTTCGTCGCCCTTGATAGTTAACTCAATGGTTGTTCCATCAGGAAGTTTGTAGTTCATTAAGTGTGGCCACGCGGGAACAGCTTGTGCAGCCTGCGCCAATATAAGACACCACATAATAACTGTCGTTTTTAGAACATAGTAATTTTTCATCATGTAAAATTTAGTAATTCATTATTTAATCAAGGTTCCATTTAGATATTTTCTAATAACATCAAAAATAGAGATTTTTTTTATTTATTAGTTTGATTACAGATGAATATTAATAGTCTCGACTGGTAATAAATATGATATTTTGAATTAAATAAATCAAGTACATGTACCTTCATTATGCCTACTCTTGACTCACATAATTCTATTAACTTCTAAATACCAATAACTTATATTCATTCATTTCTTTCGCATTCTGTTATTAGGGCTTGTAAATACCAACGGTACTAATACCTTTCATTACACAACTAAATGTTTCGCCTATCGGCGATTAGGCAATAGATTTTACTCAACTACATATATTTTTGTTAAGTATTTGTTAATACCTCAATCTGCGTTTTGTTTTATGTCGGCAAAAAGCATGAGCTCCTATTACTGAATATTTTTTCAACATTAGTAAACTCATAGGTTGTTTTTGTTTAATGGTTATCCGTTTTTGTACCCAATTTGAATTTGATTTTCTTCATATTGGCTCTACTTTAGGTACAAAAACGGACATCCATATTGTTTTATTAGGTAATTAGAGTAGGAAAAAACCAAGATCAACTTTTATACATCCGTACGTGCTGTCCAACAAAGAACGTAACCGGCTCCTCAAGTTGGTACTTTTTCATCAGTTCGGGCAAACTTTTGAGCGTACACATATAACTATGTTGCTTAGGAAGCCCTACTTGCGATGCTACAGCAACTGGCAAATCGCTTTTTACTCCTCGCTGTTGAAGTTCCGCTACAATATGGTCAATATGTTTGCAAGCCATGTACAGTGCAACGGTAGCCCCACTTTCAATGGCAGGCACCAATGCGTGCAACATAGGACGGTTTTGCGGGAAATTTGCAGCCATAAAATAAATGAGGGCGTCGGATTCGCCTTTTTCGGTTTGGGCAATTCCAAATGCTGCTGAAGCAGCTACTGCAGCCGTAATACCAGGAACAATCTCCATGGAAATACCACGTTTTTTTATTATTTCGGTTTCAGTGGCTCCACGACCAAAAATAAATGCATCGCCTACCTTCAGCCGCACTACACGTTTCCCACGGCGATAGTGCTTTTCAATAACATCTACAACCTGCTCGCGCACAGCGTATTCATCAATAACAGGCGATTTGTCAAGTTTTTCGATTTCTGCTCCTTCCTTACACAGCGGCAACATATTTTCGGTCTGAAAACTATCGTAAACCACCACATCGGCCTCTTGTATAGCTTTGTAAGCCTTTACTGTCAGCGTTTCGCAATTGCCCGATCCTGTACCGACAATCAATACCGGGAAAAGTTTTGTTTGATCTTTCATATGTATTAAAAAACTTCTATTCGATATTTATGCAACAGTCCCAAAACGTCTGGATACGAAAACTTTGCTTTCATAATTTTATTCACTTCCGGATTGATAGAATAATTATAACTACCTCTAAAGTCGGTCTTTTCAAGATTACTACGTTCAAATTTTGCTCCCGCTAAATCGCAATCGGAAAATATGGAGCGCATCAGGTCGCTCTCCGAGAAATCAACCTCGTGCAAACGGCAATTATGAAAAACCGTTTCTTTTATTTTGATGCCGTAAAAAGTACTATGACTAAGCTCGCAGTTCTCGAAGCTAAACGCAAGTCCAAAAGTATTGCACTGCTCAAAATGAAGGCCCAACATTTTGCAATCGATAAACTTCACATCGCGTAACGCCGTATAGTTCAAAGTCGATAAACTAAAATTGCATGCACTAAATTCGCATTCAGAAAATACAAATTCGGTTAAATCAATCGACGAAAAGTCGCAACTTTTAAATTGACAATTCTCAAATTCACCCGGATCGGTCAAGTGCGGCTGAATGGTAGTGGAATTAAAGACTTTACCGGAAAAATAGTTATCACTCATTCTAAATAGTTTTGGTTTAGAGACAGAAAGTGGCGCCTACCTATGTAAGCGCCACTTTTATAATGGTTTATAATAAAGTGCGTAAAACCAACGCTTCTAGCTTCACAAAAAGCATTTTCACACCCAAAATCCGCACGCATAAAAATTAGAAATTACTATAAGTCTGCGGATTCCACTAGCAAACCATCTTGTTTGAGCTCACAACTTCACACAAACAGAGGGCTTCCTAAGTCGGGGTCAGCTATATCCACAAGCATTTTCAACAAAAAATAAATCCTTGCGGAATATAGATTACATTTTGCTCTCAACAATTTTCATAATTTCCTCTTCGAGTGTAATGGTTTTTTTCTTAATCGTCTCGCCCTCTTTAAGGAGTTTATCGGCGAAAGCCCTATCTTCCAAACCCGAAGCATTAATTTTCACATTCAAAAAAGCTCCAAACACACCAGAACGAGCTGCTAATGCACCTACACCTGCATCGGTTACCGAATTTGGGTTCCCGGTTTCGGCCATAGCTTTAGCCACATCCATCGATTCGTAGCAAAGCTTCATTGTATCGAAAGGTACTTGTGTAGCATATTTGGTAGCCTCCTCGATGGCTTTTTTTCGTTCTGCTTTTTCTACGTCAGAACTTTTAGGCATTTGAAATGCAGCCATAATACAGTTAAACGATTTCGTATCTTCGTCCACCTTTTTCATTAAGGCTTCCTGGTAGTGTTTTCCTTTTTCTGCCCAGTCGCTGAATTCTTCCCAACGATCGTCCCAACCGCGCTTGTGCGACGACAAGTTGGCTACCATTGTACCTAATGCGGCACCCATTGCGCCCATATAGGCAGCAATAGAGCCTCCACCCGGAGCCGGCGATTCCGAAGCTGTTTCGTTGGCAAAATCAACCAATGTTTTGTTTACCAATGCCTTGGAATTATCCTCTTCTAAAGTATACTCAATAATTTTCTTATTGGCTTCAAACGGGTACAACTCATCAAGTCCCAACGACTTAACAGCAATTTCAATAATTTCGCTGTCGGGGATACCGGTCGACCGATTTTGCTTACGCAAATAGTGTTTGCCGGCATCAATCATGGCTTGCAAAGGTACTACACCCACCAGCTCTGAGCCGGTAACACGCAAACCACGCTCTGAGGCACTATCGCAAACGGCGTCAAAAG
Source organism: Salinivirgaceae bacterium (assembly GCA_027858775.1). GTDB lineage: Bacteria > Bacteroidota > Bacteroidia > Bacteroidales > Salinivirgaceae > Salinivirga. The sequence continues at coordinate 8,191 of JAQICA010000147.1, forward strand.
CTTCATGAATGGATGTAACCGAAATATCGGTAAGGTTCATTGATATTTGCGCAATACCGTATTCTTCTATAAACCAACCAATTCCACGTACTTTTTTCAGTTTTCCCGGTTCGCGTACCGGGTTTCCGTTCTCATCGAGTACTTTTTTACCCGTTACCGGATCGCCTTCGCGCTTTACTCTACCCGCCTCGCGCACATCGAAAGCAATGCTATTGGCACGACGCACCGATGTGGTGTTAAGGTTTACATTGTAGGCCACCAGGAAATTCCGCGCGCCAATAGCGATAACACCCGATTTGGCAATACTTTCGCTCCATTTATCTGGCCCGAAATCAGGTTTCCATTCGGCAGAAGTAATTCGTTCTTTATTTGCTTCGTATTCGCCTTTTCTGCATTTTGCCAAACTGCGGCGCTTCTCTTCTTTAGCAGCAAATTCGTAGGCATACACCGGAATACCCAGCTCCTCGCCTACGCGTTTTCCCAGTTTATGAGCATATTCCACAGTCTCTTCCATTGAAATATTGGCAACGGGAACCAATGGACACACATCAGTTGCACCAAAGCGTGGGTGCGCTCCTTTGTGATTACGCATATCAATTAATTGCTGGGCTTTCTTTATGGCATTAAATGCCGCCTCAATAACAGGCTCGGGCTCTCCAACAAAAGTAACCACAGTTCTGTTAGTTGCCTGTCCGGGATCAACATCGATTAAACGAACTCCTTTTATGGCTTCTACCTGATCGGTAATTTGTTTAATTATATTCTCGTCTACCCCTTCACTAAAGTTGGGGACACACTCAATTAGTTTTCTCATAGTCATTATATTATGTGGTTTTATTAAATACTTATCTTCTGGCTGTACGTAGTAATTACATTTCAGGAACAAATTTTAATGATAAAAAACACACTTGCCAATATCATAAATTATTGTATTAAAGGCAATTACAATAATATTCGTGGGTGTTTGATACTTCCACTTAATCCAGAGCAACCAGTTCACCGTTTAAAATTACCTGTTCAACTAAATGGCTGGTGTATGCGTAGGGAAGGAATTCCACCGACGGAATAGGCTTGGTAATAATCAGATTAGCCTTTTTTCCACGGGCAATCGAGCCCAACTCATCTTGCACGCCCATGGCGTAGGCAGTATTCAAGGTAGTGGCATTTATCACTTCTTCGGGTGTCATTTTGTAATTAATACAACCAAGCGACATTATAAATTTCATATTGCCTGATGGCGATGAACCCGGATTGTAATCCGATGCCAAAGCTACCGGAAGTCCTGCATTCATCATATCGCGCACCGGCGACGATTTCATATTTAAAAAGAACGCAGCACCCGGAAGAACGGTAGGCATGGTTTCGCTGCCTTGGAGCGCCTTAATTTCTTCGGGGCCCACAAATTCAAGGTGATCGACCGAAAGGGCGTTGTATTTTACCCCAACCTGAATACCTCCGCTATAATCCAATTCATTGGCATGAATTTTCCCGCGCATACCATATTTCATTCCTGCCATCAGAATACGTTCTGTATCTTCGACGGTAAAAAAACCGTTATCGCAAAACACATCAATATAGTCGGCTAAATCTTCGGCAGCCACAGCCGGAATCATTTCATTTATTACCTTATCTACAAATTTTGTCTGATCGTTGCGATACTCCATAGGAATAGAGTGCGCACCAAGAAAATTGGCTTTTATTGTAATGGGCGTCGTTTCCTTTAATCGCCGAATTACACGGAGCATTTTCAATTCATTTTCAGTATCTAAACCGTAACCCGATTTTATTTCTACCGCGCCGGTTCCAAAACTAATAATTTCGTGAATACGCTCCAATGCTTGTTCATAAAGGTCATCGGAACTGGTTTCGGCTAAAAGTTTCGATGAATTAAGGATTCCCCCGCCTTTTTTGGCTATTTCCTCGTATGATAAGCCTTTGATTTTGTCACCATACTCAATTTCGCGACTACCGGGATAAACAATGTGCGTATGCGAATCGCAAAACGATGGCAACACCATACGTCCCTGAACATCGAGTTCCGTACCCTCATCCACTTCGGGACAATTATCCATTGTTCCAAAATCAGCAATTAATCCGTCTTTTATGAGCAACCAGGCATTATCGATCGACGGCAACTTAGCCATATCTTTACCTGCAACCCATTTACGTTGTACATCTTCTGTTTGTACAAGCTTCTTTATGTTTTTAATTAATGTATCCATACTAAATGCTTATTCGAAATAATTTCTACTTTTGACTGTGCGAATTTAATAATTTTAAAAGGTATTGGAAAGATTTTAAAACATATGCGTAAGAAAATATTATTTCTAATAGCGGTTTCATTCCTTACATTTGTGGCAATCGCTAAAGATGAACCGCAAGATAGCGTAAAAACGGGGCTTAACCTGGGAGCCTTGCCTACTATTACGTACGATTCAGATTTTGGCTTGCAATACGGCGCAATGGTAAACTTCTTTTTTTACGGCGACGGCAGTACATACCCTCAGTATCGTCATTCGATTTACACCGAAATAAGCCGATTTACCAAAGGTAGTGGTATCAACCGTCTGTTTTACGATTCAAAATACTTGATTCCGGGCGTGCGACTTACGGCAGATATTAGTTACCTCACCGAAAAAGCCCTGCCGTTTTACGGGTTTAATGGTGCCGAAGCATTTTACAATAGCAGCTGGGAGGATGATCAATCGGATGATTATATTTCGCGCGTCTTTTACCGTCACGAACGCAAACTTTTTCGTTTCAAAACGGACTTTCAAGGCAAGTTGCCGATCAAAAACTGGGGCTGGATTGCGGGTTACGAAGCGTACAATTTTCAAATTGGATCAGTAGATATCGACCAACTCAACAGCGGCCAGGCGGCGAGTTCTGAGCTACCTGATACAGCTGGACTATACGATTTGTATGTGCGCTGGCAAATGATAGACGAAGACGAAAAAGATGGCGGCACGCACCACTATTTAAAAGGCGGAATAGTTTACGATACACGGGACAACGAGCCCAATCCCATGAGCGGCATTTGGACAGAATTTGTGGTGCAGGGAGCCCCCGGAATTTTCGAAAGCAAAAAATACAGTCATGCCAAAATCTCATTTACGCACCGCCAATACTTTACACTAATTCCCAACGATTTGGCCCTAGCAGTACGCCTGCTGTACCAAACAACAGTTGGCAACAGTCCATTTTATCTCTATCCGCTCATTTCGACGTCGTACCTTAAGGGAGCGAACAGCGAAGGCTTAGGTGGAGCAAAAACAGTGCGTGGCGTACTCCGCAACCGAGTTGTTGGTAAAAGCATAGCATTCGGAAATATTGAATTGCGATATAAGCTCTGGCGCTTTCATTTGCTCAACCAAAATTTTTACATCGGTACAAATCTATTTACAGATGCCGGAGTAATTGTTGAAAACATTCCATTCGACCGCGATAAAGCCATAGGCCTGGCCAAAGCAGACAATCCGGAATTTGAGGCGGAAGAGTTTTTTGCCGACAAGCAGGAACTGAATATTGGCGTGGGATGTGGTTTTCGGGTAGCGATGAACCAAAATTTTGTGATAGCACTGGATGTAGCCCAAAGTTTAAAAAAACAATACGGAAATACTGGGATTTATATCGGTCTTAACTATCTGTTCTAAAAGCAAGAACTTTGGTCACACCTAAAAACTGAAGTAGAAGTAATTCAGCCAACCACAAGCCTTAATACGGAACGATGTTTTTGAGTCAGTGATTATCAAAAATCAGCAAAATCAAAACGTAAAAACCAGAGCCTGTCTATAAAGTCGAAGTGTTCAGTGAATAAAACCAAGGACGATCGATTGCTCAATTGACCACCCCTGATTTTTATTGGTTTCCGTAATCGTTAATTTTTTCAATATGTTCTTTCAAAACCTGTGCACCTTCTGCCCAGTCTCGTGGTTTGGTGTAGCCTTTAATTTTCGAAAACTCAGATGCCTGATGCATAAATGCCTGCAAACGTGTCTCTATGTTTGAATCTTCCTGTCCGTCATAGGCTATGTTTTCCCACGGTATATTTCCATGGTCTTTACGGAAAAGTTGCGATACCGAGGCTATTAAGGTTCCCGGCATGCAGGTAAAAGGCAAAATGGCAACAATACCTGATATTTCTCCATCTACCATTTTTGATGCTGCACCCAATGAAAGAGGTGGATCTCCGTCATAATCTTTATGTACATAATTACTACAATTTGAAAGCATATCGTTGAGCGAAATATCTCGGTCTAACTCTGCAACACCCTCTACTGCTTTATGAATTTTATGAGCCGAAATATCTTGTGAATACTTTTGAATTCTCGATTTGAACAGTCCTACAATATCTCCTTTTCTAAGGCTATCGCGCTTATACCGATAAGTAGAGTACGTGAGCCACTCACTCATTGGTGCCATTACGGTTTCTGCGCCGAGGGCTTCGAGCCGCTCAACAAGAAAACCACTACAATAGGCGTTATCGCGCATAAAAATTTCACCAACTATGGCAATAACAGGTTTCCGGTATCCATTATGAATAGGTATAGAGGCAAATTCTTTGGCTGCTTCCTCCATTCGTCCTACAATATCTTTCGCTCCGTTTTCACATGAAGTAACTATAGCTTGCAGGTGTTTCTTATAAATTTTATTGGTGTAACCCGGCACAGCCTCGTAGGGACGTCGTTCTTGTTGCATTTTTCGCAACATATCTACTGCTACAAATCCTTTCCAGGCTGTAAAGCGAAATTTAGTTGCTTGTCCCTTTGATATTTCCGCATAAGCATCTTCATTGCTGGGAGCCAAAATTTCAACATCGTGGTACCCAAGTTTATCAAATATCTGCCGTTGCAACTTATTGTACTCTCCGAACCGACACGGACCATTATGATCTGGCATAAAAAAGCTCACTTTGGATGGATCAACACCTGGTTCTTCAAGTTTCTTTAGAAAACTTCCGGTTGTGCAAATCAATGGAAAGCACTCATTACCGTTGGTATGCTTTCTGGCCAACTCCAAATCGCGTTCGTTTTGCATAGGAAGAACTTCGGCTTTCATACCACATGAGCGTGATGCCGCAGCTATAACGTAGGCCGAATCGCGCATATAAGAATAGTAAAGCACACGATCGCTGGAGTATTGACGTTCAATTTTTTCCTGAGATGGGTTATTATCTTTAATTTTTTTGTATCCTTTCAGACTATCTAAAAATGCTTCGCAACGCGTAATAAGACCTGCGTCGGCACTATGTTCGTCAACTTCTAAGTGCAAAAATGGTTTTTTACCCATTTCTTTGGTTACAAAATGATTCAAAAAAGAATCGGGTCCACACCTGAAATTCCCCAAATATACTGCATTAAGTTGTGGGTGTTTTTTAACTATGCGTGCTGCCTTTAATATTTTCTGACCATTGGGCCAATACATCATCGGGTAATCTTCAAAAATATTTTCCTCCTCAAGAGGTAGAAAATCGATGGGAATAGGTTGCACATCCAAGTTAATCAGTTTTTCAATCAACCGGAGATTTAAAGCTGGGTCTCCTGTGTTATAAGGACGCCCCAGTATCACCATGGACTCTTTATCTTCGGGCAGGCTAGCCATTACCTCCTGTCCTCTTTTTTTAACCTGCATTTCAAAACGCACCTGCATCTCATCAGCTTTTTGAATAGCTTTTTTGGTTTTTGCTTTTGAAATGCCAAATTTCTCCCTGAAATAATCGCCTATCTCCTTGTTCAACACGCGACCAAAATAACGGAAATGTAGTGTAGGTATTAAAAACTTATTGCGTACCTCCTGCTTTTGAAATGCAGCACGCATCATAAACGGGTATGATTGTATCCATGGACAGTTACAATTGGTCGTCGGGTTATCTTTTTCAGCTTTCGTATCAACTATAAACGGAATAAAAATATAATCGACCTCTTTTTCGAGCAAATCGTTCACATGCCCATGCATAACTTCAACAGGGTAACAGGTTTCAGATGCCATTAGCTCAAGTGATTTCTTTGAAAGCTGCATATCTGTTTCTTTCGAGAGCACCACATTAAAATCGAGCTCCTCAAAAAATGTGCGCCAGAAAGGGAACTGTTGGTAAAAAATCATCAATGCACGGGGAATGCCAATTGTAGTTTTACCGCGTTTTGTAAGCTCAGGTTTGTAGCCGTTGAGCAATATTTGGGTGCGTTCCTTAAATAGATTTGGAATACCTGCACCTTTTCCTTTTCGTTCATCGACTTCGAATTTATCGCACCGCCCGCCAAAAAACAGATGTTTATTTTCGCCTTCGATCGATATGCGTTGAATTTCGCATTGGTTCGAACATGCTTCACATGTAAATTTATCAAGCGTGAATTTTTTTTCGCTTACGTCGAAACCTTTAAAACGCGTTTTCTGACCAGCCTTAAGTGATTCACGAGCCAGCATAGCTGCACCAATAGCCCCTGTAACATCGAAATGCGGTGGAATGGTTAGCGGCTTTCCCGTAACTTTTTCAAAGGCAGCCACTACCGCTTTATTGTTGGTAACGCCTCCCTGAAAAAATATTTTATCGCCAATAATTCGATCTCCAACAACTCGGTTTATATAGTTTTGGACTATAGAGTAGGCCAATCCGCCAACCATATTCTCGGTGCTTTCTCCACGCTGCTGATGAGAATTCAGGTCACTTTCCATAAAAACGGTGCATCTTTCCCCCATTTTTACCGGAGCTTTTGAACTCAATGCGCGATTTCCAAATTCTTCTTTTATATTGATGCCCAATTTTTCGGCCTGCTCTTCGAGAAACGAGCCAGTTCCAGCGGCGCATACCTTATTCATTTCAAAATCAACTACCACTCCGTCTTTAATACGAATGTATTTTGAATCTTGTCCGCCAATTTCAAAAATAGTGTCGACCGTAGGATCGTAGGCAATAGCTGCTGTAGCCTGAGCAGTAATTTCGTTTTGAATGCTATCGGCGCCAATAAAGTCGCCGGTAAGGTAACGCCCCGATCCTGTAGTACCAGCAGAAACAACCTCAACTTTATCGCCCACTTCGGCCTTAATTTCGCGCAACCCGCGCTGAAAAGCGTCCAACGGTTTGCTAGCGGTGGGCAGATATCTTCGTGCTACAACATTATTATTATCATCAATCAACACAACATTGGTACTCAACGAACCTATATCTAACCCCAAATAAACAGGCAATTTTGAACCATCTTCGGGAAAATTTCGCACCAGAGCTTTCTGATATTTTGCTTTTGACTCTACAAGTGGTTCCAGCGAAACACTCTCGTTGGTCATATTTTCAAGGTACTGCTCTAAATTCGCTAGTCCTTTAAACGAATTAGCATCTTGTGAGCGTTCAAATACATTCATCAAGGCACCAATTGCTCCCATGGAAGCATGGTAATCGGGAATTTCCAATTCGCCTTCTTTTAATTCAAGCACTTCGGTAAATGCTCTTACAACACCGGCATTAGCCGCTACACCGCCCTGAAACATAATTGGTTTTTCAAACGTTTTTCCACGCCCAAGATTACTTTTAAAATTGCGGGCAACCGCAAAACAAAGTCCCGCAACAATATCGTGCAACGGTGTGGCAATTTGCTGTAAGTGAATCATATCGCTCTTGGCAAATACACTGCAACGGCCGGCTATCCGTGGTGGGTCTTCCGACTGGAGTGATAATTCTCCAAACTTTTCTTCAATGGAAACACCAATACGCTTGGCCTGCTGATCGAGAAAAGAGCCTGTACCGGCTGCACATAAACTATTCATGGCAAAATCATCCAGTTGCGAACGTGAAATTCCCTCTTTCTTATCCATCAAAATAAGTTTAGAATCTTCACCACCCATCTCAATAACCGTTTTCACATGTGGATAAAGCTCTGCTACCGAAGATGACTGAGCAATTATTTCGTTAACAAAATCACCGCCCAGTAATTCCGCAGCTTTTTGACCACCACTACCGGTAAAAGCAACGTTGGCAAATTGTTTATCGCTATACGTTTTTATTAGCTCTTGCAGCACCTTATGTAAAACGTTGTAAGGCTTGCCCTGACAATAATCGTAACGATTTTCAACAATCTCTTTGTCATCGTTCATTACAACTGTATTGACAGATATAGAACCAATATCAATTCCTAAATGCAGTAAGCCTAATTTTTCTTGAGACATATTCTAATATTTTTAGTTCTCTGTTTCTTCATTATCACGTTAAAAAAACAATTGAGAAAGATAATAAATTTTGATAGTTCATTAAAAATGGCTGGCATATTTTGTCATCAAATTTTGCAATAAAGGTTACTGAAAACATCACGCAAACACCAAATAGAGCCGTGATATGACTTCGGGTTTAGGGATTGTGTCGAAATAACTGCTTTCAAAGTAAATAAAAGGCTGTTATTGGATTTTTCTTTGGCACACTTATTAAACCCTTAGAGAGTGATTTACAACGCACTAATATTAGTGAAAAAGTCTGTCATCTCTTCACGTGACACTTCCTTATAATCAGCAGGGATTTCAAAGGTTGATTCGGTAAACGTTGTATCGCGATAATCTTTAAATTCCATTTGCATGGCAATGCCTCTAAAATTCATATTGAATTTCATTAGTACGCCAGGGATTTGGCTAAAAGGGTTATTTCGATTGGGGGAGTTTACCTTAATATCGTTGGTGTATAAAAAGCGAAATTGGCGTCGAACAGAATCAACCATCACTTCGGCCAATACTTGCTTACATTTATAATCTTTGTACAAGGTATCTTTTTCTATATAATCTAGTTTTAGAATATTTACTTTTTCGAATGCTAATGGATCCTCGCTTAGTTTACGAGTAAAATAAAACTTTTTATCTAAAAGTTTCATTAGTAATATATTTGTGCTATCCTGAAGGCTTGATAATTGGTGGCTTTTAAAAATCCCCATCCATCCTTCAATCTGCGTAAGCACCTTATCATCGGTAAAATAGAAATTCATTTGAGTTGGCATGAGGTTCACCAGCGGGTTTTCCTCCTTCGACTGTTCATAGGTTATAGTATATTCAATAACTCCTTGATTCTTTTGAGAACAAGAAGAAAAAACAACAAAAATCACGAGGAAAAATAATACTATTCTACTTGGAGCCATGTGCCATAATCATTAAAAGGATAAATATAAACATTCTTTTTGACGAGCACATTGCTAAATAATAAAAAGTTGGAATAAGTTATCCTATTTAGTATTTGAGCAATTACTACTTTCCTAATATCCAGTTAAAAGGATGCGTTTTTATCGTCAAAAATTGGCTACAAAAACAATTGATCAATTGCCAAATAACAGATTGAGAAAACAACCAATAAAAAAAGGAGCGATTTTAAGCCGCTACAATTTGTAAAACATATTTCACAGTCAAAAAAATTATTAGTTTTGTGGTTCCTAAAAAGCCGATTGTTTGGTTCATTTAGAATAAACAGAAATTCAATTAAATACAATAAATTATGAAGAAGTTAGCTGTAGTTGCATTGGGAGGAAATGCACTTTTACGTGGAGACCAGCAGGGAACTGCCGAAGAACAAATTGCCAACATTACCGCAACACTTGAAAACGTAGTATATTTGGTAAAAGAAGGATACAATTTAATTATTTCTCATGGCAACGGACCACAAGTTGGCAATTTGCTGATGCAATATGATGCCGGCGAAGCCAAGTACGATGTTCCACAATTTCCGCTGGACGTAGCTGTAGCCATGACCCAAGGTTCAATCGGATATATGATTGAGCGTTCTGTACGCAACATCCTGCGCAAATACAACATGAAAAAAGATGTTATCACGCTGGTAACACAGGTTGTAGTAGATAAAGACGATCCGGCATTCCAGAATCCGACAAAACGTGTAGGAAAAATCTACGATAAAGAACAAGCCGATAAGCTTACAAAAGATAATGGCTGGGTATTTAAAGAAGAGGTTAAAGCACATGGTGGCTGGCGCCGCGTAGTGCCTTCGCCACAGCCAAAAGATATAATGAACACCAAAGCCGTTGAAGAAATGGCGCGCGAAGGTAAAATAATTATTACCGTTGGTGGTGGTGGTGTACCGGTTTACATTGACGATAAAGGCGACATACAACCTACAGAAGCCGTTATTGATAAAGATTTGGCCTCGGCTGTTCTGGGTAAAAAAGTAAATGCCGACGAATTTTACATTCTTACCGATGTACCATACGTTTACATTAACTACAAACAAGCAAACGAACAAAAATTAGAATTTATAAACCATGCCGACACCATGAAGCACATCGAAAACGGAATGTTTGCCGAAGGTAGCATGGGACCAAAAATTAACGCATGCTTGCGTTTTATCGAAGGTGGCGGTGGAAAATCGGTTATTACCGAAGCCACAAAACTCGAAGATAAATCGTTCGGTACAAAAATCACAATGGAATACGAAGATTAATTCATTAACCTTAAATCTTAGAAATTATGCCTGTAAATCTTAGAAATCGTAATTTCCTTAAATTACTAGACTTTACACCCGAAGAAATTAAATTTTTCCTCAACCTGTCTATGAGCCTGAAAAAAGCCAAATACGCAGGAACAGAACAACCACGCCTCGATGGGAAAAATATCGCCCTTATTTTCGAAAAATCGTCGACTCGTACGCGTTGTGCGTTTGAGGTAGCTGCCTACGACCAAGGTGCTCACGTAACTTACTTAGGACCATCGGGAAGCCAGATTGGCGCAAAAGAATCGATGAAAGATACTGCACGTGTATTGGGTCGCATGTACGACGGAATCGAGTATCGTGGATTTGGTCAGGATGTGGTTGAAGAACTCGGACAATATGCAGGAGTTCCGGTATGGAACGGACTTACTACAGAGTTCCACCCAACACAAATTTTGGCCGACTTCTTAACCATGATGGAACACAGCGACAAGCCATTAAACAAAGTAAAATTTGCATACGTAGGCGATGCCCGTAACAATATGGGTAACTCGTTAATGATTGGTGCTGCCAAAATGGGAATGGATTTCCGCGCTGTTGCTCCTAAAAGCGTTCAGCCAACCAAAGAGCTTGTAGACCAAGCCAACGAAATAGCAAAAGAAACCGGAGCTACAATTACTATTACCGACAATGTAGCCGAAGGTGTTAAAGATGTAGACTTTATTTATACTGATGTTTGGGTATCGATGGGTGAGCCTGCAGAAGTATGGAAAGAGCGTATTGAACTGCTGAAACCTTATCAGGTTAATATGGATATGATTAAGAAAACCGGTAACCCCAATGTAAAATTCATGCACTGCTTGCCGGCATTCCACAACCGCGAAACAACCGTTGGTGAAGATATTTTCAAAAAATTCGGTATCGAATCGATGGAAGTAACCGATGAGGTATTTGAGTCGAAACACTCAATTGTATTTGATGAAGCCGAAAACCGCGCTCACACAATTAAAGCTGTGATGGTTGCTACGTTAGGCAAATAAAATACTCAACAATTTATTTTAAAAAAGCACCAATTTTCGGATTGGTGCTTTTTTTATATTTTTGAGCATGGAAAAACAAACAGATAAAATAATACAGGCTGCTGGAACTGGAAAAAAAATCGTTTCGACTTCTTTTTCTGTAGCCGACATTTACGTGCCCGACCTTTCGGACAATAACCGTGAACTGGATTCTGTAGATCTGGATAATCCGGATGAATTTGAAAACTGGCTGCGGCAAAAAATCACTGAATCCGGCAAAAAAATAGCTATCGGAGGCTATGGCGAAGACCGAGTGGTTTACAAACGCAGCAAGCACTTCGGCCAGGGAGCAGATGCCCGATCCATTCATTTGGGAGTAGATATTTGGACCGATGCCCATACTGAAGTTTTGGCCCCGTTCGACGCCACTGTGCATAGTTTCAGGAACAACGATAACCATGGAGATTATGGAGGAACCATTATTCTGGAGCACACATTTAACGGCTTAACGTTTTACACACTCTACGGACATCTTTCTTTGCAATCGCTCAATCATAAATCAGTCGGTTTGCCAATAAAAGCAGGCGAAGCATTTGCCACATTGGGAACACCAAAAGAAAACGGAGGCTGGCCACCCCACCTGCATTTTCAAGTAATTTGCGATATGCTTGACAAGAAAGGAGACTTTTTTGGAGTAGCCTCGCCGACAAACAAAGCAGAAATGATGGAGCTTTGCCCCGATCCGAACCTTATTTTGAAGATTTTTTAGTGTATACGAAAAGGTGCATTTTTTTGG
>JAQICA010000045.1 GCA_027858775.1 Salinivirgaceae bacterium
AGGATTAATCGCTCAATATATAAGGATAGTATTTTTCATAAGCTTATTGAGAGGATGGTAAGTGCTAAACCATATAATTATCAAATGATTGTAGTAAGTAGTTAGTTAAGTACCTCAAACTTTTTTTATGTCAATTTTCAAGCAATAGCTTTAGGGCACATTCCATATTTTAGGTAGCCAAATAGTTAGCAAACTCAAGCAAATAAGAATTAACCACAGTATTAATGAATTAAATATTTACACTATGAAAGCATTTAAAGCCTACGATATTAGGGGCGTATACAACAAAGACTTTAATAAAGATGATGCCTACAAGGTAGGGTTCTATTTGCCGGAATTGCTCAATACAGAAAAAGTACTGGTGGGGTACGATGCACGGGAATCGTCGCCCGAAATACGCCAATATTTAGTGCAGGGGATTCTCGATAGCGGTGCAGACGTGTACGATGCAGGTATGTCTACCACTCCGCTTATTTATTTTGGAACTGCAAACTTCGATTTTGAGGCATCTGTAATGATTACTGCATCGCACAATCCGGCACATTACAACGGAATGAAAATTTCGCGCGCCAAAGCCATGCCTGTGGGGTATGATTCGGGCTTAGCCGAATTGGAAAAAATGATTGAACAACCCATAAAAAAGGCCGTTAAACCCGGACTATTGAAAGAAATTGATGTAAAAACACCTTACTTGGCCTTTTTAAAGAAATATGCCATCGATTGGAGTAATCTCAATACTGTGATTGATTGTAGCAACGGCGTGGCCGGACTATTTGCCCGAACAGTTTTTGGCGATTCGCCCGAATATATCTACGAAGAAATAGATGGTACTTTCCCAAATCATGAGCCTAATCCGCTTATCGAAGATAACGTTGCCGATTTGAAGAGTAAAGTACTGGAGAAGAATGCTGATGCAGGTATTATTTTCGATGGCGATGGCGACCGTGTAATGTTTGTAGATGAAAAGGGGCGCTTTATTTCGCCCGATCTTATTATTGCACTTATGGGGCACTATTTCCTTGAGGAGAAACAACAAAAAGGACGTGTTTTACAAGACATACGTACATCCAAAGCCGTTAAAAACTACATAGAAAAAATGGGTGGCGAAATGCACATGTGGCGCGTAGGTCGTGCCTATGCCGCTACAAAATTGCGCGAAATAGACGGCATTTTTGGAGGAGAATTGGCGGGACACTATTATTTCCGCGATTTTTTCTATTCAGACAGCGGTATTTTGGCTGCCATTATTGTGATGCGAATCTTGAAAAAACAAAAAGAGCAAGGGAAATCATTCTCGGAGCTTATTGAAAACATTCGTGGGTTTGAAAACTCAGGCGAAATCAATTTCCGTATTGAAGAAAAGCAGCAAGCAATGGATGAGGTCAAAGCTTTTTATTTTGAGCAGGAAAAGCCTGAAGCCTTTTACGATTTTGATGGTTATCGTGTAGAATATCCCGATTGGTGGTTCAATATCAGACCATCGAATACAGAGCCCTATTTGCGATTGCTGGTAGAGGCCAATAGTGACGACTTACTGTCAACTAAAGTTGCCGAGATTAAATCGATTTTGGAAAAATACCAATAAGGGTTTGGAGTGGAATAAGTTGATTGACTTTAACGAAGTTATTTCTGTACATCCCCTTACATAAATAAAGCGACGCTTTCGACGAATAGTCTGATAGCGCCGCTTTTTTGTATGTTAATTATGAACCGAAACTCACAAAACTCTACTGTACATTTTGTGGTGTTCCGTGTTTCCATTTTAGAATATTTTCGAAGACTATTTCGGCTCGTAGTACGAACGCTTCGTGGGTTGCGTATGCGATGTGCGGCATCAGTGTAGTGTTTGGAGTGCTAAGTAAAGGATGGTTTTCGGGTAATGGCGGTTCTTGTTCATACATATCGATGGCTGCATGGCCTATAGAGTCTTTTTTTAGTGCCTGAACCAGCGCATTTGTGTCTACCACGGGGCCACGGGCAGTGTTAATAAGTATTGAACTGGGTTCCATCAGCGCAAGCTGCTCTTCGCCTATTAAGCCCTTGCTTTCTGAGTTAAGCGGCAAGTGGAGTGTTACAATGTCAGACCTTTTTAGTAGTTCGTTCAACGGTACAAGCGTTCCACTGTCAGTTGGCTTTTTCGACCGATTATAGTAGAGCACGTTGCAATTAAAAGCAACTTTGCAAATTCGTCCTACTTCTTGTCCAATAGCTCCAGCACCAACTATTCCTACGGTTTTACCGCGCAGCAAAGCTCCTGTGTAACCATCTCTGCCGCGTAGATTGCGTGTTTTTGTTTCGTTTTTCATCATGTTGCGAAGAGCTGAAAACATTAATCCAATCGTAAGCTCAGCCACGGAATGGGTCGAATAACCTGCTGCATTGCTCACTACAATGCCTTTTTCGCGGCAAGCATCCATATCAATGTGGTCTACACCGGTAAATGCAACTGAAATCATTTTCAAATTCGGGCAGGCATTTATCACTTCTGCGTTTAATGCAATATTGGTAAGGATTACTACATCGGCATCTTTGCAACGTTCAATAAGCGAATTTGTATCTTCTTTTCTGTCGCGCCACTGTTTCAAGGTTAAACCGTTCTCGTTTAGCATGTGTTCATTTTGGTCGATAATCTTTTGCTCAACACTTAGCGGTTCAATCAGATGTATGTTCATTGTGCAGTAGTTTTTTGATTTTGGTAAAAATACAATATGTTTAGTTCTACTTTGACACATTTAGACAAATTGTCAAAAACAACCCGATTTGCCTTATGCCCAAAAGGGAACGGGTTGATTTTTCGGCTTTCGCCCTTTAGGGTCGGGGCAAAAAAAGGCGAAAAATCTAATTTGAGGTTAATCTGTCAAAGTAGAATCAGTTCATTATTTATAGCATTAAAAGGCGATTGTTCCCACGTCTGTAGAAACACCTGTGGTTACTACAATATTGTTTTGTGTAACAGGAAGTAATGGCAATGCCGGTGTAACAGTAAACGAGTATGAGCCTTCAGGAAGTCCCATGATTAGAAAATCACCGGCAGCAGTGACATTTGAGGAATACGATGCGTCTGAAGTAGCGGTTACATATGCTGATGTACCTATAGGTGTTATTTTCCCTTTGATGGATCCGCTTGTAGCAACTTCAATCGTTCTGATAACCGGTTTCAGCGAATAACTTCCATTACCCTTATCAACGATAGATTCGCATGCATCAAAATCGAGGAGTACATTATACTGTACACCCGCCTGAAGTGTTTTGTGTACTTGAATCTTTAAACCAGATTGTTCTGCACTTGGAGTACTTAACGGGTAGCTCACGCTATCTATCACAACCGAGTTGTTAGATCCCAGCATTAGTCTTATCTGTTGCACCGTAACGTCATCCAGAGTACCGGAAGAGATGAGGGTGTCAGCTCCATTCGCAAAATCAAGCAGGTTATAAATACCTGTATTTACATTCGTCAGCACTACGGGACCATTGTTGCCGGTTATTTCTATTCCCTGCAGGTCAATAAATACTGCATTGTAAGGGCCGGGGGCATCAGTCATTCGTATAGCGTAAGGATAGTTGGATGTTTCTGTGTCTTTTTCACAAGAGCTTACTCCAAGGCCAAGCATGATGAGAAGCATGATGCTTAGTAAACTGTTTATTTTTTTCATTTTCGATGTATTTAATGTCGTGAATGAATTCCCACAACGGAACAAAGGTAAGTCCCTTAGTTACTGCAAGTGTTATATAATAATAAATTAAACTTACATCATTCACATATTAATCCAAATCGCCTCTCCCTTCGCTGTCAGGTACAATTACTGCCCGCTGTTATCCATTCAAAGCTAAGGCTGCAAAATAACCTTCAAGCTCTTTCAGCACGCCAACTCCATACGTAATCATGTTTACTGTAATTAGAAAGTGATACGTAACGTAACGGGTCACTTCATAAAATTGTGGACTACAAAAAAATTATATTTTAATATTAAACAGAAGCTTACATTAATCATAATATTCTTTTTGTTTATTAACCTTTGATGAATTATAACCTTCATTTTTGGTTATTCCCTTCGGTCATGAGCTCACCGCCTAACAGCGGTTCGGTTGACCAAAAACGAAGCAAAACTTAAGTCCGGCCAGCCAGGCTTTGTAGGTCTTTTCAACTATCTATATGTTCTTTTCCTTAATGAAAAGAACCAAAAATCAAGACTTAGTTTCTTTCGCGACCTTCTTAGCTTTTACAACCGGAATTAAAAGAACTCACGGATGCAAT
>JAQICA010000149.1 GCA_027858775.1 Salinivirgaceae bacterium
TGCACGGGTGTTTTTTTGTATTCAGCTTTTTCGTTAAAATAAGCGTTAATGGCAGCCATGTCTTCATCGCTAACTGTTTTAGGTTTTGTGGTATTTATAGTTTTTGTGTTATACACCCAAAATTGCCCCTGACCTTCGGCAGCCATGTACGTTTCGTTAGCTGCAACAATTTCACGAATATCATACTTATTTGCTGTTTGATTAAACTTTTCGGCAAGCCCCGGATGCATGGCAATGGAAAATCCCGACAATGGGAAACCACTGTTATCATATGCTTCTGTAATCCAATTGTATTCATCATTTGTTATGGTAAAACCCGGCATGTGGTTGTCTTCTTTGTTGGTAGAAGCCCTCATTCGCGAATCGTAAACACCAAGCTGTTCGCTCATTTTTCCGTTTTCATCCATCACATAAACCGGCACTGTTTCATCTTCCTCAACCTCGTTGATTTTGACTACAACGTAACTGTTGTGTTTGTCTGAAGCACAAAGCATACGTAAATTTTCATCATCGGAAAAAGGTTCAAATTCCCCTGTTTTGACATTATAAATACGTGGTTGATTTTTAAGACCTGTACTTAGCACCAATTTTATACGAACAGCTGCAGCAACTCGAGGTGCTTGCACTTTTTCTTCTTCGGTATAAAGCAGTTTAATTTTATCCTTTTTATAATCGAACGAATAAATGGCATCGAATAAGGGAAAGCCTTGCTCTGGATTCTTTTTTAAGGTTAGCAAATACAGCATACCATCGTCGCAAGGAATTACGTGAGACACAGGGTTTTCTGGAAGTTTAGCGGAAAACTTTTGCATTAACTCCTTTTTTCCGAGGTCGTAAAATGCAAGGTTCCGTACCTCGCCAATATTTTCTATCACAATCATAATTACCTCATCGTCAACAAATGTAGCTGCGCCAATTTCTTCGAGGGTAAGTATGGGGTAATTTTTTTGTGCATTTGCCGCTACAATGCAGCTAAGTGCGAGTAACAAAGTGTATATTTTTTTCATCGTATTTCTTTTATAATTCTAACTTGCTCGAGTATTCTATTTTGCTTACTTTTCCACCCGCTTCGGTAGTTACCACAAATCCTTTTTTATCGCCAAACCACTCTTCACAAACCAAAATCCATTGATTTCCTTTCTGAACTATTTCATCTTCGCTACCGGTGGCACTATCCAGTAGTAACTTTAATGCATCTTTTAATTGTGACGCATCCGCCTGGCTCTTTACCGTGAAGTCTTTTTTAATAAATGGAATCAATTGTTCTACATCGCTTACTTCAAGCATTTTACCGTTTTGTTTCATTAAAATACTTTCGTGGTAACCGCCATTTTCGTTGTAATGTGGCGTTCGTTTTAACTTAAAAAAACTGGCATCGAAAGTCTTTTTTAGAACGCCTGATTTTACCGCATCCGCCTCAATTTCTACTTTGCTTGTTATTAATTCATCAAGGGCTTTGTTTTCGGCATCCCTTAGCTGGCTATATGCAGAAACACTGCAAAATATGGCTAATAAAAAAAATAGTTTTTTCATGTATTTATAATTGATTTTGTTGTTGCACGATGGATCGTATTGATAAAAGGGAAGCGAACCCGACCTTAATAGACAAGTTCGCTTCTTCGCTAAAACTATAAATAAGTTATTTTACAAACCAAACATCACTTTAACGCCAAAACGTAAGTAGTTAACCCCGCCAAAAGTGTACATTATTTCAGGAGAAATGGCCATTTTTTCGCTGGTTGCAATATTTAATCCAAGACCTAAGTTTACACCAAAATCGGTGGTGTTGACATTTAAGCTTTCCACAAAAGGATTTACATAGTCATACTCTTCGCCATAAGCGTCCCCGCCAAAATCGTCCCCGCCAAAATCAAATCCCCAGAAAGTTAAGCCTAGTCCGCCAATACCATAAAGTCCACCCAGGTTATCGATATCCGTAATTTGGTAATTGGCGTTAAAATCTAATGACGAGAAGGTCATATAATCCTTTTTAAGGAAATAGGTAAATGATGGTGCCACTGCCCATAGTTCGTTAAACTCGTATTTACCGTTTAAACTAAAGCCAATGTTATTAATTTCGGTTCCGTAAACCATTCCTGCGCCTACACTCATTTGGGCATTGGCTTCGGTTATCGTACAAAAAAGAAAAATGGCAATACATGCTTTAAATAAACTTTTCATGATGTTTGGGTTTTGAAAATTAATAATTAGGTGAATTGTTAGTGTTATTTTATTGCTTGCAAATTGTACACATAATAGTGACCGAACATGCCTTCTTTATCGTCGATAATTTTGGCGTAAATCCCGGGCTTGTCTTTTATCATCCAAAGCTTTTTGCGGGCTTCCGAATCTATGAGTACTTCTAAAACTATACAATCGAAAGTGCCAGCTGGAGTTGTGATTTTTTCTGAGCCAACAACTCTAAAAGAGTTGTCTTCTTCAGGATATAATAAGTTATATCCATCAAATTCGTTTGGCGGCAATGCTGCATCTTCGGGAAGGGTGTAACGGTCGTATCCGTAGAAAATAAAATCGATACTAAGCACTTGTCCCTGAGGATTTGAGTTTACATCGGCAGTAAGTGTTTTGTTTTCAAAAGCTTCGGCTTCTTCAATTAAAGATGAATAGTTATAAACCAACTGCTTCACATTTGCTAAACTCATCATCATTTCCATGGGGTCTTGCCACGGAAGTTTTTCCACATCGGCTTCATAGTTATAGTCTCCTTCTTCGGTAAAAAA
>JAQICA010000059.1 GCA_027858775.1 Salinivirgaceae bacterium
GGCCTGTCTATAAAACCGAAGTGTTCAGTCAAGAAAATCCATTTTCAAGGCTTTAATCGCAACCCTCAAAACATTCAAAGGAGCTCGTGAGCTCCTTTGGTCGGTTCGAAACTCAAAACCGTTGAGTCCACGATTTATCGGGATAATGCAGGTTTGAGTAAGAGTAACGATGAAAATGGAGTTTATTGATGAACAATAAATAGTGCTTGCCCGAAAAGTCCAACTTATTCACAATTAAAACGAATCAGTTGAAAAAGTTGTGGAGTATCTTCAATAAACTTTTTTTTGAAAAAATAAGTTGCAAAACTTTAGTCCGACAACTGGCGGAAATTCAAGATCAAATTACGCTTCAACCCGCTCTGTTCAATAAATTAAATGACATATAAAAGCTGAACAAGCCTCTTTTATGTCATTTATATTGATTGAACCCCGATTATGAAAACATTAAACAATTGCTTAATCATTTTTCTATATTTTCTATATCGGGATTCACTCTCATAAAATCAATAGTTATGATTTACCAATCATTCTATTGATTAATTCGAGGAGAACAATCACCCCTACGCTAGCCCGCCAATTTGATCAGGCCACCCGCATGAGGTACTTACTCAATAGTGCCTTATTTACCATGAGTTTGGGGATTGACATAAGTTTCTTTTGCGGGTACCTTCTAGCTTGAAGCAAGCGCTGAATTAAAAGCTGTTTGAGCGGATGCGGATGGACTTGCGATGAGAAGAATTGTCGATTGTTGCATCCGTGAGTTCTTTTAATTCCGGTTGTAAAAGCTAAGAAGGTCGCGAAAGAAACTAAGTCTTGATTTTTGGTTCTTTTCATTAAGGAAAAGAACATATAGATAGTTGCAAAGACCTACAGATGGTAGCAGCACTTTTTTGCCGCCCACACTCTCACAAATTCGCTGGCTGGCTGGACTTAAGTTTTGCTTCGCTCTAGTGTCAGACAAAAGTAAAGATGGAAGCCCTTACACAAGATCTTTATTACCAAGTTTTAATTTACAATCATGAACAATACCATTTTTTAAAAACTAAAAGTCCACAACTTTAGGATGGGACCCATTAAAACAATTTTTCAATTGTGTTCGTGCTGGCACTAATCAATGAATTCTTTACCAGAAAAAACAACTCCGGAACATTGTAGCGTAGTAAATACAAATGACCCGGAGTTGTGTGAAAACATTATGAAAGGTTTAGTCTAAAATATTCAGGTTTTTTAAGGTTTTTAGTGTTTCTTTTACCGAAGCGGCTGATTTATCAAGCATATCGCGTTCTTCCTTATTCAGATCGATTTCTACTATTCGCTCAATTCCGTTTCTGCCAAGAATAATGGGAACACCCAAATAGAGATCATTTAAACCATATTCGCCATCCAAATAAGCAGCCACAGGGTAAAAGCACTGCTGATCTTGTAATACAGCTTCTACCATTTGAGCCGCTGCGGCTCCCGGTGCATACCATGCCGATGTCCCCATCAATTCTACCAGTTCGCCGCCACCTTTGCGGGTGCGTTCAATAATGATATCGAGTTTTTCTTTGGGTATGAGTTGTTGCACTGGAATACCCGCCACAGAAGTATAGCGTGGCAGCGGAACCATTGTATCGCCATGTCCTCCGAGTAGCAATCCATGGATGCAATTTGGCGATATATTCAGTTCATCGGCCAGAAATGCCTTATATCGGCTTGAGTCGAGTATGCCTGCCATACCAATTACTTCGTTTTTGGGCTTTTTAGCTGTCATAAATGCCGTGTAAGCCATCACATCCAACGGATTCGAAACGATAATAATAATGGCATCGGGCGAGTATTTTACCACATTTTCGGTTACATCCTTTACAATTTTTGCATTTGTGCTAATCAGGTCGTCGCGCGACATGCCGGGTTTGCGAGGTAAACCGCTTGTAATAACTACCACCGCCGAATCTTTTGTGGCTTCGTAGTCGTTTGTAACGCCTCTAACCCGTGTATGGAAAAAATCTACCGACGATGTTTGCCACATATCAAGCGCTTTCCCTTCAGCAACTCCGGATTTAATGTCGAGTAAGACTACGTCGTTCACAATGTTTTTTCTGGCAATTACGTTAGCACATGTAGCTCCAACATTACCTGCTCCAATAACTGATACTTTTCTCATAATTTTCTTGATTTTTGTTGCACTTATTTTATGAATTTAATTGTCCGATTTCATGTATGCTATATTTGTATATTTATGAAAATCAATTATTTGACCCCGGGCTTTAAAGAGTGTGAATGATTTTCTTCCAATCCGCCAGCTAGCGAACAACGGGGCAAAAGAAGAAAATAACCATCATTTGTTATGCATAAAAGTGGGTACGCATATTTTGTGAAACAAGTTATTACGAAAAAGGTTGTGTTTTTTTTATGTTTATTGAAATATATCTACATAAGTGAAATAATAAATGTTTTCTTGATTAATATCAGAATGCTATTGATGGGAATTTACAACCTTTTTAAGAATTTTACGAATTTTTCAAAAATAAGATTGGAAACCGCGATTCCTTTAATGGTTCAGAATATATGGGAATGATGGGTAATTGATCTTTTTATGCAATTAGTTGCAGTTTTCATTCAAATGCTTATAATTTCGCATAAAAAATAGTACTTCAATGGCACAAAAAGAATACGTACGTCCTCAAGGATCACTTATCAGCTTTATGAGCAATAAAGTAAAACAGTATGGTGGAATCAATTTTGCGCAGGGAATTCCGGGATACGAGCCTCCGCAAGCTTTATTGCAAGCTTTAACTGATACATCAACAAAAAGTGTTCATCAGTATGCTCCGGGTACGGGGAATATGCAGTTGCGTGAGTTGCTTTTGAAAAAATACAGCTCATATGGTTTTACGCACGAACAACTGCTTGTAACACAGGGAGCTACTGAGGCTGTGTCTCTCATTGTAACCTATTTGAAAAATATCATAAATGGATCCTTTTCTGCCATGGCATTCGATCCGGTATACGAGAGTTACCGACATGTGCCACGCATTATGCAAATTCCTTTTATTGCCTGTAAATCCACTAATTTCGATATCAATGCTATTGAAAAATGTATTGTAGATAATAATGTAAGAATTTTGTTTCTCAACTCACCGGGCAATCCTTTAGGCAAGGTTTATACAAAAGAGCAAATGGAAGCTTTGCGCAGACTTTGCGAGTGGCATAAAGTATATTTGATTATTGATGCGGTGTACAAGGAACTCTATTTTGATGAGCCCGCGTTTTACCCTATTGAAAACCTAAGTGAATTCATTTTTTATGTCAATAGTTTTAGTAAATCGCTATCCATAACCGGATGGCGTATTGGGTACTTTTTTGCTCACGAATCGCATGCCACAGGCTTACGCGATATTCACGATTATATAGGTTTGTGTGTCAACAGCCCGCTGCAAGAAGCGTTAGCGACATATTTAGCGCAAGAGAATTTTGGACACGATTACATTGCCGCTTTACGAAATCAATTGCGAAGTGCATATTATAAAATGTCCGAGAGTTTAGTTCGTAACCATTTATCAGTAAGCAATGCCAATGGTGGTTACTACGTGTGGGCACAACTTCCCGGTGGCGGCGATGGGTTTCAATTTGCTATGGAACTATACGAAAAATCGGGTGTGGCGGTTATTCCCGGAGAACATTTTAGCGATGATTCAGTCGATTTTATTCGCCTGAACATTGCTCGTCCCCAAGCCGAAGTTGATAAAGGAATTCAGGGAATTGAGACCTTTTTTGGAACCAGCGAGCGTGAATAATCATGTTTTGTAGAATATTGTTCAATTGCCAGATAGTTAGTTGATTACCTTTAGGCACATCTATTATCTGATTGCTCAGACATGAAATTTGACTGATAATGCCAATTTCTGTTACGATAGCGGCAGTTTTTTTTTCGGAATAAGGAAAAACATATTATATTTAAAAATTATTACAAATAGGAATAACAAAAACCCGAAACAGATGGGATTATACAATCGACTTATTGCCGGACCTCTTGAATCGTTAGACCGTGAACCGGGACATTTTTTTAAAAATATTTTCTACTTTATATTTAAAATTTCCTCCATCGGAATTGCCATATACGGTGCATATCTGCTGGTAACCGGGCTTTACGGTAAAACCGGATACTTCACCATGTTACGTTCGTTAGATTCGTTCGAATATGTGCGATCCATCATTTGTTTTGTACTTACGTTTGCCATATCGGCTTCAATGTTTTTTGTTGTGGCTGCAATTTTTTGGAAAAGAGCCACCGATTTTAAATCGAAAGATTTTGGCGGAGCCGTATTCTTATTTCCACGCTTTATCAAAATTATTGGCGAAGCCGTTGCTATAGTGCCTATTTCGGCAGCACTTATTTCGTTTTTTGCCATTATTCTCTCAGCAATACCCTATGCCCCTATAGAAGCTCTGGGAAATTTGGCCGGGTCTGTGGGATCTAATATGGTAAACACGTTTGTGGGAAATACATTTGCTGCTATCTTTATCGAAAGTGCATCAGATTACTTTAAATTACTTGCCGATGGCTTTATCGGCCTTGTGTCTGGTTTTATTATGTCGGTAGGTATTTTGTTTGGAACATATATTTTTGCCGAACTGTTCGAAATGATTATCTATTTCTTAATTCGCAAACCACTTTACAAGTAAGCACCACATTTTTAGTCGTTCAATTTACTGTAGGAGAAATGCTGATAATTCCATTAATGGGGAAATATCATAGCGCTTTATTGTTTTTTTAGTAACTTGCACGCGCTTTTTATTGAAACGTAAAAAAAGATTTTAGAATAGCTATGAGTGGAGTTATATTACTTATTGTTGGCGTATTTTTCATTAGTTTAGGTATTATTATTCATTTTAGAAGTAAGAAAGGGGCTCTTGGTTCAGACATCGAAAGTCAAGATAAAATTGAGGAGGAGTCTTATGCTAATGGAATACATTCAGAGTTAGAAAACATGATTAACCTTGCGATTATTGACGGCGTACTAACGAAGAATGAACATGAAATAATACTCAAAAAAGCCTTAGAATTAGGGGTAGAAACATATTTGGTGGAAGAGCTATTGTCCAAAAGGCTGCAGGAAACTTCTGCTAATGCAGAAACAAAGCTTATTGATAAAATAAAAGAATCGGGTGATGTTTTTGAGCGGTTGGTTGTTTCTAAATTCGATACCCGATATTTTAAATTGAAAGAGTGGGCTGGAGATAAGTATATTAATGGAATATATGCAGAAACTACTACAAATCCCGATTTAGTATTGTGCTATTCTGAAGGAAAAACACAAAAAACAATTGCAGTTGAGTGTAAATATCGGTCGAAGTATACAAAAGATGGTATTTTTTGGGCAAGTGCCCAACAAATATCAAATTATAGGAATTATCAGGATGAGACAAAAATTCCGGTCTTTGTTGCAATTGGAGTTGGAGGTGTTCCCGATAATCCTGAAGATTTCTTCGTTATTCCTTTAGATAAGCTTTTTGATCGCTTTATTTCTCGAAGGAAAATGCAATATTATAGGAAAAATAATTTTAAGAGTAAAAATATTTTTTTAGATGTTGTTAAATTAAAATTGTGCTGATATTATGAATAGGAAATCGATATACTTAATTGTTTTAGGAATTGTTTTGGTTATTTCCGGTGTATTTGTGGAAGTTGTAACATTTACTGAAAAAAACAAAAAAGAGACCTATCGTAGTTTACAAAAGCAAATGGACTTTCGACAAGTGGTTTCTGATAAATTTTCCGATAAATATTTCACTTTTGAAAAGGTTAAAATAGAAAATGCTTCTATCTATCAGTTATTTAAAGTAAATTATAATATAAAAGGGAAAGCAGGTTCTTTTTATATTGAAACTTTTTGGCAAGAAAGCGAAGATGATAATCTGATAAAGGATGCCGATTTGCTGAAGTTAAAGAAGCATACTAAATTAAATTTTGATAGGGATCAATTAGTTGATTTTAAAATAATTGGATTGGGTGGTTTCCCTTCTTCCCCAAAACAAATATTTATTATCCCTGCTGAAAAAATCTCGTCTGCTAATATTAGTATAGATTTTATAGCACAGCATTGTAAAGATGCTGTAAAAGAGAATTTTTTTTACGACACAGAAAATAATGTGTTAAAATAATTTAGATATTACACCGTTTTATTATACTTATGCTGTAATTTATAAATTAATCAACGCCTCTCATGGAACTTTCCCTTTCGAACGTATTACCTTATCCATTAAAAGAGATGGAACATCATTCCAAAAGTTTTTGGAATGCCGGAACGTTACAATTTCAGCAAGGCGAGGTCTACGAAATTATTGCTCCTTCAGGAAGAGGAAAAACTACACTGCTCGATATTTTGTTCGGAAAGCGAAAAGATTTTGATGGCTCATATGCCATAAACGGTTCGACTACCAATAAGCTGCCGCTTCAACAGTGGGCTGCTTTACGACGGGCGCACATTAGTTACGTTTTTCAGGGTTTGCGTCTTTTTAAGCATCTTACCGGGGTGGAGAATATCGCTCTAAAAAACCGTTTAACGGGGTGTTTATCAGATAACGATATTACTTCCATGGCCGGGAAATTGGCCATTGCTGATCAGCTCCATAAAAAAGCCGGACTAATGTCCTTTGGGCAGCAACAGCGGTTGGCTTTAATTCGGGCACTGGCACAGCCGTTTGACTGGTTGTTGCTCGACGAACCATTTAGTCACATCGATCGTGAAACGGCAGAGGTGGCTGCGGATTTAATAACATCGGTTTGCCGGGAAAAAGGCGCGGGGTGCATTGTAACCCGGCTGGGAAATGAATCATTTATTACTGCTGACCATCAAATTGTACTTTAATTATGCTGCGAAAAATTCTGTTTAATAATATTCCGGCTACTTATACCATTGGCGCTGTTGTTGGCGTTTTAATCGGTTTTTTACTTTTGATGCTTACACTTAATGCCTGGAATCTGTACACTGCGTTTACAGGATCGACGCAAGGACAAAGTGAGCAATATGTAACAATTAACAAAAAGGTTGGACTTTTAAACAGCTTAAACAGTAGTTTTAGTTCGTTTAAACAAGCCGAGATAGATAACATACAGCAGCAACCCTTTCTCGATGACTGGGCTCCGTATCTTCGGTCAACTTTTGGAGTGCAGGCATCGCGACAAGCTTCTGCCAATATGCCTTATATGCGTACCGAAATGTTTTTTGAAGCTTTGCCCAATCGGTTTTTAGATCATAAACCTGAAGATTTTACGTGGGGAAAGGGGCAGACACACATCCCAATTATCATTCCTAAAGAGTACTTGAATTTGTATAATTTCGGATTTGCAAAAGCGCAGGGACTACCAAATGTTTCTGAAAAATTAGTGGGGCGCTTCTCTTTCGACATTCGACTAAGCGACAGACAACGGAAGGAGCAATATACCGGTTCAGTGGCCGGATTTACAAACCGTGTACAGTCATTACTTGTTCCCTATGCATTTCTAAAAAGCGCTAATAGTCGTTTTAGTAATAGTGAAACGCAAAAACCCGATAGGCTTATTTTGAAGATTAAGCCCAATATGGAAAAAGATTTATATCGCTATTTGGAGAAAAAGGGCTTTGAAACTACTCATGATGCCTTTCAGGGCGGGAGAGTGGCCCTGTTTGTCAATATTAGTGGCACGGTGCTGCTTGCCATTGCCGCGCTAATTATTTTGCTTGCGCTGATTATTTATGCGTTAACCTTGCAATTGACGGTGCAACGCAATAAAGATGAAATTTATCAATTGATTTTGCTCGGGTATTCTCATCGTACCATATTTTTTGTGTACACAGTTTTACAATCTGTTATTGCTCTTTTTGTATTCGCATTAAGCGCCTTTTTGGTTTATCTGCTGACGGGCGAGGCTATCGATTTTCTTGCTCAGCGATACATAAATCTCGAAAATTTTAGTATCGTTCCCGGGGTTATGACCTCTGCTCTTGTTATGGTGGGCTTTCTTGTTTTTCTTGCCGCAAATACGTATCGGTTGGTGCGTCGACTAAGTTTACGAGGTACAATTTAATGCTGCTTAATTCACTAAAGATCGGTCGGAGAAAAATAGTTGCTGTGGACAAGAGAGAGGTTGCAATAAAAAAAATAACAATTGTTGACGCAGTTATTTCGGCACAAACAGTATTTATTCTACAATAACAAATTCTGTTCGTCTGTTCAGCGCTCTACCTGCTTCTGTTGAATTTGGAGCTACAGGCTTCGACTGGCCATAGCCGGTATAGGATAACCGACGGCGATTAATTCCATTTTTAACTAAATATTTGTATACTTTAGCCGCTCGTTTATTGGACAATTTCATATTGAACGTTTCTCCCGCAACATTATCGGTATGCCCTTCAATGCGAATCTTAAGCATAGGATTATCGTTCAAATATTGAGCAAATTCGTCGAGCATCAACATGGAAGTTTTGGTAAGTTCCGTGCTGTTAAACGGGAAAAGAACATCGTTTAAACGGCTTGTTGTACCTGCTTTGGCTTCTTTTACTGTAAAGTCGAACTCCATATCGGCCACCTGGCTTATAGAATCAGAAATAGTTTTGGTATTGATGAATTTTGATGCAAATGTATAGTTAGGTTTTCTAATTGTGAGAATAAAATCGTCTTTCGCATCAGCAGGTAGGGCAATTGCGTATTTGCCGGTGGCATTATCGACCATTCCTTCATTTACTTCTTTATTGTTGGTGTTTTTTGCTTCGATGGCAAAGTTTTGCAGTCGTGCCCCATTTCCATCAATAAGTTTACCTTTGACAAACAACATTTTATGTGGTTGAATTTTTTCGTGCAGTTCAAATCCGAGTATATCGTATCCGCCTAATCCGGAATGGGAATTGGAGCTAAAGAATGCATAGTGCCCGTTGGTAGCTACAATAAACCCCGATTCGTCTTCTTTGGAGTTAATGGGGTAGCCGATATTAACGGGCTGCTGCCAGACTGTGTCTTTGTATCGACTTAAAAAAATATCGTATCCACCCACGCCGGCATGTCCGTCTGAAGCAAAATAGAGCGATTTATTATCGGGGTGGATAAAAGGTGCCCGCTCGTTCAGGTGCGAATTTACGGGTGCTCCTAAATTTTTGGGTTTCGACCACTGTCGGGTACTATCGAGTTTCGAATAATAAATATCAATTCCTCCCATTCCACCGGGGCGGTATGAAGCAAAATACAATGTTTTTCCATCGGCTGAAATTGTTGGATGGCCTTCCCACGTAGTTAGTCCGTTTATGCCATTTTCCATTCGCTGCAATTTTCCCCATTTCCCATTAATATTGTGTGTTTCGAAAATATCACAATTTTTGTACGGGCGGCCATCGGGCAGTTGAGTTTGCTTGCACACGGTAATAAAAAGTTGTTTATTGTCGATAGTAATAGCAGCTGCTCCCTGATTTTCGCCTTGATTAAACGGGAAGGGAATGGTTTGTGGTTTATCGAAAACCGGGTTTCCTGTAGAATCCCACCGAATGAAGTTGCTGTAGCTGAACTCTTCCGATAAGCTTGGCGAATATTGCCCCGGCATTTTTTTCCATACTTTACGAGTAAATAGCATGTAGCTGCCATCGGGAGCTATGAGCGGCATAAACTCATCGTTTTTGGAGCAAATGCCGGCAACTGGTATTGGATTAAAATCTACCGGGTTAGTAGTGAGTAGCTTAAATGTTTGGGCTCTTTCGAGCATTTTATCTGTTTGTGGAAGTTGCTTTTCGTGTGGAACATGGCTTGCATATTCGTTTAACCAACGAAATGCACCTGCTAAATCGCCTCCGGTATAGTGGATTTTTCCAAGATAATAGAGTGATTGGTAGGATTCATATGCAGGGCATATTTTATAAGCTGCTTCAAAATAGTCTGAAGCCAAGTTGAGTAAACGACTCAGACTAGCCACTTTTCGGCTATCATACTGTACTATTTCTGCCTGTCTGTAGTGTTTTCGAGCCAATTGATAACGTGGGGCAACCCATTGCGGTTCCATGTCAATTACTTTGTGCAAAATCGACTTGGCTTTATTATCATTGGCTCCCCAACTGTCCATACCTTTTTCGAAAAGCTTTTGGGCTTTCCCGGATGGCTCGTAGCATTCAGACCGTTGTCCGAAGAATGTTGCGGGAAGCAACAGAATAATACTAATGAGCCATAAAATAAAAAATTTCGGTAGGCTCATAAAAAAAATTAGTTGATAATGGTACTGTGTGGTTTGCTTGATCTATGTTGTTCAATTAACAGCGATTTTTGTACATCGTCGTCGTAGTAGAGGTTCCATGTATCGGAGTCGAGCAGGTTCATGTAGGCATAATCACCAATATAGTGACTTCTTTCCAGCTTGATTCTCACTCCATTTTTATTCCATGAATAGAATTCGTAAGCATAATCAGAGGTTTCACTTAACTGCCTGGCAGGAACATACAATGCTTCCTGATCAAGTTTTGATGATACAACTTTTACTATATCTTTTATGCGATAGTCTGGAATATTGTGTTGTTCAATTGCATAAATATAATTGTACCCAATAATTTTAATTTTTATATCGCGATTGGTAATCAGTTCGCAATCTTCAATGGTGTACGTGTCGTAGTTGTATATGCCACGGGTCTTAACAAGTTCACGGTCAATTGTTTCTCCTATACTATATTTTGAAGCTATGCGAAATTTGATTTGTTCATAATTATTGGTTTCCTTGATGTTCAGGTTTTTCTTTTGCGATGTACAAACTTTCGGGTAATTTTCTGCATAAAGCACTAAATATGCTTCGTTATTTTTCACTTTAAAGTCGTAGCCTACAGTCGTTGTAATGGTAGTGTCGCCAATAAGCTCGTATTGCCTGTTTTTATTGTATTTGCCAACCCCTTTAATTAATGTATATGTTATGGTCGAATCGGTAATTGAAATAGGGAAAAGTGTATCTCCAATCATTATTTTTTGCACTGTATCAAATTCTTGATAAGAAACAGAATAGGTATCCCGAAAAATAACGTCATCGCCAATGTGCCATTCATTCTCTATAAAGGCACGCTCTTCAATAGATTTTTTTGTTGTGCATGATACCATTACAAGTACTAAGAATAGCAGATAATATGTATTTCTCATTGTCATAGCTTTATAGTTACGAATTTTGTCTAAAAATAGTGATTTTACCTGAATTAGCATAAAAAAAGCACTGACAATAAAAATTATCAGTGCTTCTTCGAGTATTTTTTCCTCTTTAGGTTAGGTTGTGAACCTAAAAGCGGATTATTATTTTTTCATTTTTTCGGGCATCCAAGCTTCAACGGTTGCTTTATTCTCGTTGTACCATTTTTTTGCAGCGGCAGCTGTGTCGTCACCTTTTCTAATGTATGTCATTAAGCTAAGTAACTGGTCTTCGCTAAGATTAAAGTTGCTGAAGAATTCGCCAATTATCGGACGTTCTTTTTTGAAGTTTTTGCGTGTTACAATTGCACACACGTCTTTAGGGAATATTCCTTTCGGATCGTCCAAGTATTTTATATCGAACTCCGACCACATGAAATGTGGTTTCCAGCCTGTAATAATAATTGGTTTTTCTTTGGCTGTGGCACGTTTCAGTGCTGCCTGCATAGCTGGTCCGCTAGAGGTTACTTGTTTAAAATCCAACTCATATGCCTCAATGGTTTTTTCTGTGTTGCCATGTATTCCGGCTCCGCTTCCAATACCGATAATCTCGCCATCGAACATGTCTACATTGGCTTTAAGGTCTTCTATAGAGTTTAACTTAACATAATTGGGTACAACCAATCCCGTAGTTCCACTGCTGAATGATTCGCCAATTTTCTCGAGATTATCGCCGAATTTTTCCCAATAATTTCGGTGTGTGTTTGGTAACCATGCATCCATCATTATATCAGCGTCACCTTTAGCAAGCGATGCATAAATGGGGCCTGGCTCAAGCGGTGTAATTTTTACATTGTATCCTTTATCCAAAAGAGCTGCTTCTGCTAAGTGCGTAAAAGCAATGCCCTCTTCCCAGTTAGGGTAAAGAATTGAAATTTCTTTTTCTTTTGCGGTCTTTTCTTTTTTCGGACCTGATTGACAAGCATTTATTGAAAGCAACACTACACCTGCCAGTGCAATTGCTATCGATTTCATTGTTAACGTCATTTTTTTCATAATAATTCAATTTTAGTTTTCTTGATTCATTTTACTTCCCATTCCCAGATTTTGCGTTATCCGGTCGAGAATAATTGCGAGTATTACAATCCCTAGTCCAGCCTCAAAACCCAGTGCAATATCGGCCTGTAATATTCCTTTATAAACTTCCTGACCGAGACCTCCGGCCCCAACCATAGAAGCAATTACAACCATCGAAAGCGAGAGCATAATTACTTGATTAACACCCGCCAAAATGGTTGTCATAGCCAATGGTAATTGTACTTTGTAAAGAAGTTGCCGTTTGGTTGATCCGAATGCACGTGATGCTTCTACCACATCTTTAGGTACATTCCGAATACCAAGGTTTGTTAGGCGTACCGCTGGCGGGAGCGCAAATACAATGGTGGCTACAACGCCAGGTACATCGCCTACACTAAAGAGAATAATGGCAGGAATGAGGTACACGAAAGCCGGCATGGTTTGCATAAAGTCCAGTATCGGTCTAATTATTTGTTCGGCTCTATCGTTGCGTGCCGAATAAATTCCCAGTGGTATACCAATGGCTAAAGCTATTATGGCTGAGGCCAAAATAAGTGCAATTGTTTGCATGGTTTGTTCCCAGTAGCCCATGGCATAAAGTAAAAATAATCCTACTACAGTAAAAATTGCCATGCCGCCGCCAGCTTTCCATCCTTTTTTAGTGAATAATTGTCCGCGAGCGGGTAAGTAGTAGGAGAGGGCGGCTAAAAGGAGTATTACAAGCCAAAAGGGTAAGATTGTAAATACAGTTTCAATTCCAGTTACTACTCCACCAATTCCGGCGGTAATGGCATCGAAAAAACCACTAGCGTTAGTCGATAACCATTCAACACCTTTTTCTACATATTTTCCGGGTTCTATACTCATAGTACTAACCCTCCTTCCTCTTTAATTTTTACAACTTCTTGCTGGTCTTTTCGTATCATTTCTCCAATTACCGAAGAGTGCACAACCACACCAAGCAGGCGTTTATCTTTGTCTACAACAGCCATATTATAGATGTTGTCGAGAAATAGTGGGAGCAATTCTGCCACCGGAGTTTCGGGCTCTACAGCCATTACTTCTTTTTTGGCATGCATGTATTCACTCATCTTCACATCGCCTTTATGCTCAAGTGCGGCCATTTCTTCGTCTTTTACAAAGCCTAAGAAACGGTTGTCGTTGTCCACTACAGGTAAGGATGTTACTCCTACCTTGCGCATTTTTCGTAGCGCAACCTTTGGTCCGTCGTGGTCAATACGAATGCTAGCCGGGTTCTCAAACATAATTGATCTCGCGGTTACAATATCGCCCCGATCAACATTTTCTACGAAAGCCTTCACGTA
Organism: Salinivirgaceae bacterium; assembly: GCA_027858775.1. Taxonomy (GTDB): domain Bacteria; phylum Bacteroidota; class Bacteroidia; order Bacteroidales; family Salinivirgaceae; genus Salinivirga. The sequence goes on from JAQICA010000059.1 coordinate 13,506, forward strand.
GTCGTCTGCCGGGTTTGTGAGAATTTCTTCGGGTGTACCGATTTGCACAATTTTACCATCTTTCATAATGGCAATTCGGTCTCCAAGTTTTAGCGCTTCGTCCAAATCGTGCGTAATGAAAAGGATGGTCTTTTTTACTTTCGATTGGAGCTGAATCAGCTCGTCTTGCATGTTTGTTCTAATAAGCGGATCTAATGCACTAAACGCTTCATCCATCAACAATACATCCGGATCTGTGGCGAGTGCACGTGCCAGTCCAACACGTTGCTGCATTCCACCGCTCAGCTGACCGGTCATCTGCTCTTCGTAGCCTTTCAATCCAACCGTTTCAATGGTTTTGTAGGCTATTTTAATTCGTTCTTGTTCATCAAGACCCTGAATTTCGAGGCCAAAAGCTACATTTGAACTAACAGTTCTGTGTGGAAGTAGGCCAAAATGCTGAAAAACCATGGTCATGTTTTTCCGTCTAATTTGGCGCAATTCCTGATCGTTGGCTTTTAGTATGTCTGTTCCATTCATGATAATGGAACCTGAGGTTGGTGAAATTAGACGATTAAAACACCTCAGTAAGGTTGATTTTCCACTTCCGGAAAGCCCCATTACAACAAAGATTTCTCCTTGTTTAACTTCCAGGTTGACATCGTAAACACCTACTGTACAGCCGGTTTTATTTAGTATTTCGGCTTTATCTAGTCCTTGTTCCAGTAGTTTTAATGCCTCCTTTTTGCGCTTTCCGAAAATGACATTGAGCTTTTTTACTTGTATGTCACTCATAATATTGTTTTAGATAAATAATAAGGTCACCGCACTATGTGGCGGTGAACCTTTATGATGGTTTAGAAGTAGTATCCAATATTTATGTTGAAACGTGTGTTCCACGACAAGTCATCAACCGGAACGGGTTTTCCATTTAATTCGGGATCTTCTGTGTAGTAATCCATATCCGAATCTGCATTCATGTCGTACGTTCTTCCTTGTCCGAGACCAACGCCAAAATTATCTGTTAGCCAGGGTTGGTTTTTACCCATTGCAAAGTCGAAATAGGCATAAATAGGACCGGCCGATACCAAAAATCCCGGTATAAGGTGGTAGGTATCTTCAAAGTCTTTATTCACTTTATCGATTAGTGTGAAATCTACGTAAGGCTGAACACTTGAAATCGGACCCCATTCTACATCAATGTTGTAGGCCAGTCCGGCAACATACATGTTGGCCTCTGTGGCAACCGGGTATGGAAAACCATAGGCTCCCATTGGGATGGTATTTACATCATCGCCGTTTTTATCTGTGGCGGCATAATTATAGTTTACATACTCGCCTTTGAAATTGAAGCCTGCAAAATTGGCTACAATGTGTCCTGCAAAAGCAGTAGAAAGCTCTGCATCATCATTTACAGAATTGTAATTCTGTCCTATTTGAGCCGATCCACCTACCTCGATATTTTCTGTAATATGGTAGGCGGCACGCAGATTAAACTGATTTAATTCGCGTACTGGAATTGAATCTGATGGTGTAATATCGTAAGAATAACGTCCAGCTCCCGGGCCGCCCCAGTTAACACTGCCACTTGCAGGGCCTTGCGGTTCAGCTTGTCGGTAATATGCTACCGAAAGGTCGAGATTTTCAACTAGATTCAAATCGAATTTTAATCCCATATCGTAATCGTCTTCCAAGCCTACGTAGTATGGACCCTGAAACCACCATGAATGCGATGCAAAGCTGGTAATACCAAAAGGTACCTGACTTACACCGATTTTCATGTAGGCAAGGTCGTTAAAGTTGTAACCAATCCAACCATGATGCATGAAATGTGTAGCAAACGTAGGATAAAACCTATACTCAAAGCTCATGTCCAGACCTTTCATAGTTCCATCTACATTAAGCCTCCACGTATCCCATGTTGCATCTGTGTTTAGCGTAGTGGGGTCAGACTCGTAATTGGTGCTCATTACGTTGTAACGCATTGCTCCACCAAAGGTAAAGCCATCTTTTTTTTCTTCTTCCTGTGCCTTAAGGCTGAAAGATGATCCTGCAAAAAGTAACAAGAAAATACTTAAAAATTGAACAAAGTTCATTTTTCTCATAATCAAATGGTTTTAGTTTGTTTTTATAAAAGAAAACTACTTTAATATACTTCAGTAGTTTGTAATTTAAACAAAATCAGAATGTCGGCATTTTTGAAACGGATAGTGCTTTTTCCGGTGCCAAAAGAATTCATCCTAATGAAATAGCATTTTACTGCGTGTGCAAAGGAATAAAATGCCGATCGAAATTCAAAATAATTTCATCCTTTCTTTCACTAAACCTCGGGCTAGCGCAAAGAAAACAGATACTGGCAAAACGAATACCTACCATATTAGATTTTTCATACATACCTACAACCATAAATTAATGGAAAATGTTTATAATGTCACAAAAATATTTTTACATTTGCAGGCTTAAAACACAGTTTTGGTCATTAGACAATGCTTACGAGCTTTACTAATGATACGATTTGGGATGAAAACGGGGTGTGGCGCAGCCCGGTAGCGCGCGTCGTTCGGGACGACGAGGTCGTCGGTTCGAATCCGGCCACCCCGACCTTGAAAAGGATTAATCTATTGAATTATAGGTTAATCTTTTTTTTTGCTCCACCTGGTGTTATGCCAGGTATAACCTGGCATCAGTTGAAAAAGTTGTGGACTTTTTTCACTAAACTTTTTTTCTTGAAAAAAAAAGTTGCAAAAAATTCAAGATCAAATTACGCTTCAACCCGCTCTATTCAATAGATTTAATGACCTATAAAAGCTGAACAAGCCTCTTTTATGTCATTTATATCTATTGAATATTCACTCCT
>JAQICA010000168.1 GCA_027858775.1 Salinivirgaceae bacterium
CTATCTACCGCCGCATTAATATAGCCTTTTTGATGAAACTCCTCCAGAATTCCCGTCACTGCTATTTGTAAAGAAGAACTATCCGTATAGGTTATACTCCCATGCTCAATGCCTAAAAACTCTGCACGTCCTTGCCCGTACACATTTCCATTGATGAGTAAAAAGAACGCACCTAATCCTAAAAGCAGATTCAGATATTTTGTGTAGATCGTTATCATATTTTAACTAAGTCATGCGCTTAGGCTCTCATTAAAGTCTTCTAAAAACAGATTTCTCATGGCATCAAAATTAACGAAATTAAATAGATACTTTGCAGGAGCGATAATCACTCAAATTGGATGCTATTATTCATCAACTCCGAATCCACAAGGATTTTGAGCAAAAAAACAAATAATTGTTGTATTTAAGAACCAACTGTCTGATTTGAACGACAAAAACATATCGTTATGTTCATAAATTATTGATTGTATTCCCTATTTTTGTTTCACTTATGCAATGGAAAAGCGTTATCTTAATTTTTGTTTTAGTTCTGATTATTCCCCGGTATGCATTAACGCAAACCGATTTGGATTACGTGTATCGCTCAGAACGACTTTTTACGCCCTATATTGCAACCAATGGGTATGGCATAAGTTTTACATACTTAAAAAAACAAAAAGTCGAACGGTACTTCTTTTATAGAGTTGGCTTAGGGGAATTAAAGCACAGGAAGGAGATTAAAGGCTTAAATCCGCGATATCCGAATCAGCAGCGGTTTATTTATGGAAAATCTCATCATGCCTATCCTGTTGAGGCAATGATTGGCAAGCACCGGAAAGTTGTATTGAAAAACAATTCTAAAGCCATTGGTATTCGATACTATTATGGTGCCGGTATTAATATCGCTTTGGTTAAGCCAGCATATTATAGAATCGAACTTGTTTACGCACAAGATAGTAGCATCACCATAACGGAGGAATTCGATCCGGAATTCCACAATGTCAATAACATCAAAAACAGAGCTTCCTGGTTTAAGGGCGTATCGGAGGTGACGGTTTCTCCCGGCTTTTCGGTTGAACTGGGAGGTTTGGTTGATTTTTCGCAGCGCGAGAACCGTATTCATGGAGTGGGAGTTGCTATTAATGCAAATTTTTACATTATTCCGCCCAAGATACTTGCTACAGAACATCAACAGTATTTCTTTGTAGGTTTTCGATTGTACTATATTTGGGGAAAAATTAAAAATAGAAAAGTAGGCTCCGATAAGAAAATCATCCATCGTGGATGGGGAATGTTAAAAAAATATTAACATTTTTTTTTTGGTTTTTTTATATTCGACAAATATTTTCTATCTTGCCACTTTATTTATGTAAATTAAAGTTTATAAAATTATAAAGTTTATGAGAACCAAACATTTACTATTGTTTTTTGCGGTTTTGGTTACCGGTGGCTTTACAGCTATGGAAACAGCTAGCACTGACTGGGACCAAAAAAATACAGCAGATAATGCTGTAGAGAAAAGTGGGAAAACTCGTTCTGTGGAAACAGCTAAAGGAATAGAGTTTAATCCTACTGAACTTCAATCCATACGGAGTCAGCTTAAAAGCGCTGTTGGAAATAGCGCTGACGGCGATCTTCGCTGGGAGTTTGCGGGTCCTATTAATGTTGGTGGGCGTACAAGGGCAATACTCATCGACCAAGAGAACACGAATGTTATGTATGCCGGTGGAGTAGCCGGTGGTATTTACAAATCTGAGACAAATGCCCAGTATTGGGAGCGTGTAAAAACCAATTACAATGCCAGTGTGCTGTCTGTAACAGATCTTGTTCAAGATGCTGATAATCGCATTTATTATACCACGGGAGATGCGTTTACCGAATTCAACATTTCAAAACAAACAAAATCGGCCTTTGCCGGTGGTGGTGTTTTTTATCTTGAGCCCAATACTACGGAATTTGTACAGTTAACCGCTACTGACCCGATTAATAATTCCGATTTCTTTGGAATTAGTAGTATTGCAGTAGACCCGAATGATGTTGATAATATCTACCTAACCACATATAAGGGCGTTTATTTTTCCGATAATCGTGGTGAAAGTTGGGCGCCTGTAGCAGGTTTACCTTCAGGATATGCTTCAGATGTTAAAATTAACGATGACGGGAAAGTTGTGGTTGCTGTAAACAGTGAAGTATATGTTAAGTTAGGAGGCGATTTTGTTCTTACCTCAGGAATTACCGATGGGATGATTGATGCAGGTGGCGTGCGCTTTAAGTTTGCGTTTGCTCCAACAGATGCTGATTACCTCTATGCATTGGGTGCCGATGCAGAAGGCGAATTACTTGGAGTTTATCGATCAACAACAGCCGGAGAGCCCGGAGAATGGGAAACGATTGCACAAAACAGTGATAACTTTCCGTTGTTTTACCGTAGTCACATGATTTATAATGAGGAAATTGAATTAACTGAAGGAATTCAGTCGATGGCTCTTACAGTGGATGATAAAGATAAAGACTATGTGATGGTAGGCGGGATGGATATTTGGGGCGGATACAAAGTATCAGGTGTTGAGCCATTCCAGTGGCTGCGAAAAACCTACAACTTTTTACCAAAATATATACCCCAATATGTTACTGCAAATATACACAGCATAATTGCCGATCCCGATGACGATAACTATTTTTTGGCAACCGATGGCGGTATTTTTCGGTACAACAATGAATCAGCTGCTGTTCGCATGAACTCATATTACACTACAGGTCAATTTTACGATGTTTCTTTTGGCCCTAATGGACAACTATTTGCCGGAGCTGAAGATAACGGAGCGTTTTATAATGATTTTAGTGGTCCGGGCGGACAGAGTATGTTTGGTACAGAAATTATGCGTACAGATGATTTTAATACCGGAACAACGCATGCTTTTAGCACCCTTATTTCACAAGTTAATCCTGATATAATGTTCTATGGGCATAGTGATACACGCGTAGTTAGAACGTTTGATCATGGTGAAAGTGGGGTTAGACTATGGAGTTCAGATACAAAAAT
>JAQICA010000200.1 GCA_027858775.1 Salinivirgaceae bacterium
CGCAAGTTGGTTTAGCTATAGGTGAAACAGAACATGATTCTCCTCAATCGAATGAAATAGCAAAGCCATTTGAGTATTCAGTAAAACTAGATCGATATAATATTAAAACAGAACTTACTCCTTCCGTACATTCTGCTATTTATCGGTTTACTTTCCCCAAAACGGATAGTGCACATATCGCATTGGATATAAGCCATCATCTTCCGGATATAGCCACAATTATGAAGGGTAAATGGGCGCAATTTCAAGAAGGTAGTGTGACTTTTAGCAATGCGGATAACACTGAATTGCAGGGGTATGGAATTTATACCGGAGGTTTTTCGGATGGGGCTTATAAAGTTTATTTTTGCGCCCGTTTGAGCAAATCTCCGGCAGCGGCCGGCACATGGTTTAATGGGAAAATAAATAAGGATCAGTTCTCACAAAAGTCTAAACTGGTCAATGACCGTATTGGTGCGTTTGTCCAATATAATACTACCAGTCAGGAAGAAATTTACTTGAAAATCGCCGTGTCTTTTAAAAGCACAGATCAGGCTGCAACTTGGTTAAATTCCGAGATCCCGGCTTGGGATTATGCAAAAGTAAAAGCAGACGCCAAAAAGGTTTGGAACACAGAACTCAGTAAAATTACAGTGGAAGGCGGATCCGAGAAAGATAAACGAATATTTTATACGGCTGCTTATCACACCTCTATTATGCCACGCAACCGCACAAACGATGCCGAAGGTTTTGGTAAAGATGTACCCGTTTGGGACGATCATTTAGCTGTTTGGGATACCTGGCGTACGCTATATCCTTTAAAGATATTTACCAATCCGGAAATGGTAAGTGGTACTGTAAATTCTTTTATTGCCAGGTTGAAAAAAAATAAGGTAGTTCATGATGCTTATGTTGCATTGAAAGATAAAAGCGACGATCAAGGTGGGAACGATATTGATAACATAGTTGCTGATGCCTATGTAAAAGGAATAAAAGGTGTGAACTGGAAAGAAGCGTATGCCTTGCTTAAACATCAGGCTGAAAACGAGCGTAAGGGAACCAATTACGAAAAATCTGATACGAGAAAATTGTATAAAGAACTTGGCTGGATACCAGCTGGTAAAATGAGTAGCTCGCTTACTCTTGAATATGCTTACAATGATTTCTGTACATCACAACTCGCTAAAAATTTGGGGACGTCCGAAGAGTATAAAAAGTATTATGAGCGTAGCACTAAGTGGATTAATCTATGGAATCCTGAAGCAGAAAGCGATGGTTTTAAGGGTTTTGTTACTACCAAAAAACTTGGAGGCGATTTTATCCCTATCGATTTAAAAAAGAACTGGGGCTCTTGGCAGAATTATTTTTACGAGGGGAGTTCCTGGACGTATTCTTACTTTGTACCTCATCAATTCGAAAAGCTGGTTCAGCTCACTGGAGGCAAGCAACAGTTCGCTAAAAAGCTACAACACGGATTCGAAAATCACCTAATAGATTATGGAAATGAACCGGCTTTTCTGGCTGTACATAGTTTTCATTACGCAGGGCGTACAGATTTGGCCAGCTTTTATATCCGCAAGTTAATGAAAGACAGGTTTACCGAAGATGGCTGTATTGATAACGACGATAGCGGAGCCATGAGCAGCTGGTATATATTTTCTGCAATGGGCTTTTTCCCGAATGCCGGCCAAAACATTTATTATTTAACGGGTTCTTCTTTTCCGGCGACCACTATAAAGCTAGCTAATGGAAAAACGATAAAAATTATAGCGGAAAATGCATCTGATGAAAATATTTACATTCAGTCTTGCAAAATTAATGGCAAGCCTTGGAAACAATTCTGGTTTACCCATCAGGATATTGCCAATGGCGGTTCTATTGAGTTTGTGATGGGAGCAACGCCTTCTACTTTTAATAAATAACGAAATCGAGAATTAAAATCAGTAAAAAGTACCAATTCAATTCAATATTATACAAAAAATACACAATGAAAAAAATGAAACTTCAAAACAAAAAAACATCGTTAACAACTCTTTTTGTATTAGCTTTTCTATTCGTAAATAGCATATTCGTACTCGCCGAAATTACTGTTTCTGCAAAACCTTTGCACAAAGTAAATGCTGATAACCAGACGGAAAACTTAACAGAATACGTACAAACGATGGCGGGTACTGCACTTGCTACATCCCCGGATGCAGTTAAGCACGGTAAATGGTTGGGTTTGTTTGGCAACACTATTCCTGCTGTTACCACGCCATTTGCCATGACACAATGGACACCTCAAACCCAATTATCAGAAACTAAATGTGTACCACCATATTATTATAAAGACGAATTATTTAGTGGAATCCGAGGTTCGCATTGGATAAGCGGATCGTGTACGCAAGATTATGGAAGCGTAACGATAATGCCAACTTCTGGTAGTTTGAATACTAAACCAACGGTGTATCAGGCAAAATTCTCTCATGCGGATGAAGTTTCTACACCTTATCAATATAGTATCAATCTAAAAAAGTATGGCATAAAAACATCTGTTACATCAACAGATCGTTGTGGTATTTTGGAGTTTAAGGCTGAGAAATCGGATAGTATTTATTTGTTGATTACTCCGAACAGCGACGAAGGCGAAGGGTCGATTACCGTAGACAACAAAAGTGGGGAAATATACGGTTTCAATCCGGTGCACCGCATATACCAGGGTTGGGGCAAAAAGGCAGGATTTAACGGTTTTTTCGTAATCAAGTTAGAGCGTTTGTCTAACCTTGGCGGCACATTTGTAAACGATAAGGTTTCGTTAAACAAAAGCATCTCTAACAAGAAAAATATTGGGGCTTATGTAGGATTTAAAATGCAAAAAGGGGAGGTTCTACGCATTAAGGTTGGCACTTCTTTTAGCAGTATAGAAGGTGCTCGTAAAAATTTGCAAACTGAGATACCTGGATGGAACTATAATGAAATTTTAGCAAAGAATAAAGCTCAGTGGGAGAAGGCATTGGGTCAAGTAAAAGTAAAATCCACCAACGAAAAAGATAAACGGATTTTTTATACCGCCTTGTATCACAGCATGCAACAACCTAGATTATACAACGATGTGGATGGCGTTTACCCAAGATTTGCAACGCAGTATAAATTAGAAAAGGTAGCTGCAGGGAATTATTATGATGATTTTTCATTGTGGGATACCTACAGGGCACATTTACCGCTTATGGAAATTATCCAGCCTGAGTTTGTGAATAATATGGTGCAGTCATTAATAATTAAAGGGCAACAAGGTGGATATCTTTCAATTTTTCCTTGTTGGAACAGTTATACCTCCGAAATGATTGGCGATCATAGCACCTCCGTAATTGCATCCGCCTATTTAAAGGGAATTAGTAAATCAAATAAAGATGAAGCATACCGTTTAATGCGCCAAAATGCTTTTGATATACCAGCCAGTCGGGCAGATTATGAAGACGGGAAAGGAAGGCGAGCCCTTGATTCTTATTTAAAATATAAATACATACCGGTAGAAGATAGCGTTCCGGACGCTTATCATGAAAAAGAGCAGGTAAGCCGCACTTTGGAGTACGCTTACGATGATTATGCACTTGCCCTGATGTCGAAGAAAATGGGAAAAAGTGCAGATTATCAAACGTTAATTGAACGGGCCGGATATTATGCAAACGTGTTTGATAAAGAAGTTGGGATGGTAAGAGGTAAACATATTGATGGCAGTTGGGTAAGTCCGTTTGTCGCAGACAAAAGACAATATTATATTACGGAAGGCACTCCAAGGCAATATACTTTTTATGTTCCGCATGATGTACAGGGACTTGCGAATCTTATGGGAGGCAGCAATAAGTTAGAAGCTTCTCTGGACAGTATATTTTCGAAAAAGGAATACTGGCATGGTAATGAGCCTAGTCACCAGATTTCGTTTATGTATAATTATACAGCATCTCCATGGAAAACCCAATTACAGGTACGTAAAATATTAGATGAGGCATATATCGACGGTCCAAATGGTTTACTAGGGAACGATGATGTAGGGCAAATGTCTGCCTGGTATTTATTTAGTTCAATTGGGTTTTATCCATTAAACCCTGTATCCGGAGAATATTTGTTATGCTCTCCAATTTTCGACAACGTGTCTATTCAGCTAAATAATGGTAAAAAATTCGATATAAACGTTTATAAAAAGGGATCATCCTCTCAATATATATATGATGTTAAGCTAAATGGGAAATCATTAAATAGGAGCTACATCAAATATGATGAGATAAAAAATGGCGGTAAACTCTCGTTTTTCTTGCAGGATATGCCAGATTTAAATTGGGCAACTGGTGCTGATGCTCGTCCTTCGGGAATGTCTAAATAATTATATTCACACCCTTTGAAGATGGTTTTTCGTCTGATGGATTAATAGGAAATGGTCTGAAAAAGTAACGGAAAAGTCTATTTGAGTAGTTTGATTGTTTAGCAAATAGAGTTCTTTGAAGTGGTAAAATGAGGGCTTGAGAGTGAAAAATGTAAATCACAAAAAGGAGCCTGATTATACTTGCCCTGTTTAAAGGAGTAAAAAAGAGATTAGTTTAAATTGTAGCTAAAACGCTGGACAACTTTTCGTCCCGAATCGGGAGGGCATTTCATGGAGTGTAGATATAAGTAGAATTTGATAATTAGGAATCACAAATAAAATTAAAATTAAAAACAAAACAAGTAAACATCATGAAAAAACTCTTCCAATATTTGGTTGTTTGCATTGCAGCAATTATACTTACTCCCATTATTTCCGTTGGTCAGCAACCCGCTACTTCGCCAACTGAAATAAAAGAAATAATTGAAATTGTTTACCCTCCGCTCACCGAACGGGAAGGTATAGGATTGGAAATTCCTATTCCACCAAAGGAGCATCCACGATTATATTTTCGTAAAGGCGATATACCCGCATTAAAAGCAAAAATGACACACCCTTTACTCAAAGAGAGCTGGAGTCGAATTGCAAAAAGCGCGGAAATGGTTACCGATGGGAAACTTTATACTGTGGTTGGGAAAACCAATGTGGATCTTGACGTTTCGAACGCCATTGAAGCAAAAGCCTTGCTTTATGCACTGGATAATAATCGGGCTTTTGGTCAGGAGGCTGTTACAGCAGTACTCAATTTTTTCAGAACTGTTAAATTTGATTATACAAAGATTACACTTCGCGAAGCTGGTCGAGCTATTACTACCGGGGCTATGGTTTACGATTGGTGCTATGATTTAATTTCTGCCGAAGAGAAAAAGTATTTGATTGCACGGATGGAAACACTGGCGACTAAAATGGAAGTGGAATGGCCTCATTTAATACAAAGTTCTATTATTCAGCATGGTAGTGAGGCGCAGCTCTGCCGGGATATGCTTTCTTGCGGGATAGCAACTTACGATGAAAAACCAGAAATATACAATCTGGTTGCAGGTCGTTTGATAGCCGAATTTATTCCTGCCCGGGCATGGTCTTATAAAGCATCTTACCAACACCAGGGAACTACTTATGGTCCCTACCGTTATACCTGGGATTTGTTTATGACATTGATTTTCGATAAAATGGGTTATCCCAATATTTTAGGGAAAGATCAGGTTAAAGTACCTTATTATTGGATTTATCTATCAACACCCGATGGGCAAATCCTCCGTCAGGGAGATGAGGTGAATGAACGAACACCAATATTCGACACCGAATACATCAGGTATTCTAATCTGTGGGCTGGTAGCTATTTCAACGACCCCATTTTGATGGGCGCTGCCATAGGGCAGGTAAACATTTGGAGAAAAAATATATTTGAGTTCTTATTTTTGAACCCTAATACTCCGAGTAGCACAGATTTATCGGGACTGCCGCTTACTAAGTATTTTCCAGATCCAAACGGACAAATGGTAGCCCGTACCAGTTGGGATAATGGAATTAATTCAAACGCTGTAGTAGCCCAAATGAAAGTGGGGGTGTACAATTTAACCAGCCACCAACATTTAGATGCCGGAAATTTCCAGATTTATTACAAAGGCCCATTGGCACCTGCTTCTGGCATTTATATTGGCACACAGGGTGGTTGGGGCTCAAGTCATTTCTTAAACTATTACCAACGAACCATTGCACACAACTCGATGCTGATTTACGACCCGGCAGAAAAATTCTTATTTCGGGAGAAAGAAGTGATTAACGATGGCGGACAGATATTTCCTAATAAAGGCTATGAAGTAATGAATTTGCAAGAAACCCTAGCCAATAGTAAGGTATGCGAAGTGCTTGCGCATAATTTTGGTCCCGATACCATGAAGCCGGAATATACTTACCTGAAAGGTGAATTGGCACCATCTTACAGCAAGCATAAGCTGGAAAGTTTTAAACGCTCTTTCGTTTTCCTGAATTTAATGAATGATAAAGTTCCGGCAGCATTAGTAGTGTTCGACCGTGTAAATTCTACAAACAAAGATTTCAAAAAAACATGGCTGCTTCATACAGTTGAAGAACCTGTAATTTCTGGCAATACCACGCTTGTTAAGCGGATTGAAAAAGGCTACAACGGCCAGATGATAAATACCACATTATTGCCGCTTGCTACAAATTTAACGATCAATAAAGTAGGAGGTAAAGGAAATGAGTTCAGTGTTTCTGGTAAGAACTTTCCTCAGTCTTTCCCATCAGAAAATAATACCTGGGACGGTGCACTTTGGCGGATTGAAGTTTCGCCAAAGAATGCGGACAATACTGATAATTTTTTAAATGTGATGCAGGTAATGGATTACAGTGGCGATAAAAACAACGCTCTTAAAGTTGAAACCATTGAAACGGAGAAGTTTGTTGGAACTAAAATTGGCGATAGAATGGTGCTTTTTAGCAAGAAAAGCGAAGTGGAAAATCAAGCTATCGAGCTTAAAATTGCCCATAGTGGAATTACCAAAGTGCTTATTACAGATTTGGCAATAGGCAGTTGGGATATACAATGCATTGATAATAAAAAGCAATCAATAGGGGTAGTACAAAACAGCAAAAATTTGCTTTATTTTAATGCAGGAAAAGGAACGTATGTGATAACAAAAAAATAGTAGTGTATAAATCCAAAAGGGTTAAAAAAATAATTCTAAATTTAAAAACTAATAAAATCAAATTGTAATGAAAAGAAATATCCAATTAATAATAATAGGAAGCCTATTACTGACAGCTTTAAACGGGTGTAAGGAATCCACACTGGATGTTCCTACTCCGCCAATAGTTTCAGTTCCTGTTACCGTTGTTGGAACATTATTAGTAGCCCCTAGTCCAGGCAATTTGAGCACTGTTGAGCATATCAAGGAGTCTGGGGATTATATTGTGGAGGTAAAAAGACCAAGTGAAACAAGTTACACTAAGGTTTTTGTTTATAAGACAGATAATTATTTTAGTGGAAGAAATCCATTTAATATAGGCGGTAGATCGCAAACGGCTGCTTCATTTACAAATTTTTCCTTTAGCGAAACTTCTGTAGATGTTCGGATTACCAGCACTTTTACGGCTAAATCTGCAATCATTCGTCCATTAAGTGATGGCGTTAATTTTCAGCTTTCAGGTAATGTAGTCACATTTTCACTCACGGAGCCCAAGAAATTATCGATTGAAATAAATGGCCGTACCAATCCCTTATTCATATTTGCAGATGCACCCGATGTTCCAAATACAAGTGCTACTTTCTATTATCCTGCAGGGGTACATAATATTGGTAAAAACAAACCTATAGCTTCAGGGCAGAGTGTATATATAGCTGCAGGTGCAGTTGTAGAAGGTTCATTTAATATTGCTTTTGGTGCACAAAATGTTTCAATAAGGGGCAGGGGAATACTCTCTAACGGCGAGTGGGAATTCCCAACATCCTTGGGTTATACGGATATGCAATCGGCATCTACCATTAGAAATATAGGTTCTAATAACACCTTGATAGAAGGCATTATGATCACCAATAGTACGGGATGGACCTTGCAAATGGAGAGTTACGACGGCACCATCACCAATGCTCAATACAGAAATTTAAAGCTAATAAACTGGAACATTTCTACTGACGGTATTTGGCTTGACGGAATAAATACTATTGTAGACGATTGTTTTATCTTCAATAACGATGATATGATGACGACACATCAATCCACAAATTGCAAAGTTACAAACATGGTATTGTGGGGCGGTGCTTATGGCAATATGTTCATGCAAATGTCATTTAAATCGTCTAATGGTATTGTTTATGATAATATTGATGTAATAGGAAAAGAAGACACCCATGGAGCGCAACTTATCGAAATAATTAATGGGGGTACCAGGGCTATTAGTATTGATAACGTTACTTTTAAGAACATACGGATAGAAAATCGAAAAAGCACCAATAGTAAATTTCTGGGTATTGAGCCAAAAAACCAAACATTAAACAACTGGCTTTTTGAGAATATAAGTATAGACGGCGCCAATGCGGATGAAGGGGACATTCACGGGACTGCGACCGGCTTGATCAATAATTTTACTTTTAGGAATTTAAAGCTTAATGGAGTCAAAGTAAACTCTTTGAGCGAGGCTAGAATCGATATTAATGGATTTGTAAGTAATGTGAAATTTGAATAAAATGTTTTTTTAAGCGAGTTGTGAATGACTCTTTAATTCAATCATAACAAGTAAAAAGAGGCGGGTGATCCATTTCGAACAACACAAGCTTTTGTTGTTTTTGAAAAAAACACAATTATTTATGTAATAATTAAGACAAATTACCAACAAACCCAATTTTTATGAACAAAATTTAATTTTAGGATTAAACTTGTGCTTTATTTTAGTATTTTTTTTAAGTCCCATTTCGAATGCAGTTTTTGCTCAGCAGAGCAAACAACCCGTTGATTATGTAGATAATTTTATAGGCGTAAGAGATAAAAACACCAGTACTATTCTTGGACCACAATTACCGCAAGCGGGCATAAGTCCAAGTCCGCAAACTTCTCCTGGTAAGGTAGGTTATGATATGGATTGCTACATCATGGGTCAGCCTATTAGAGGGTTTGGTCAGTTGCATGTAAGCGGTACAGGTTGGGGCAAATACGGTAATTTGTTGCTTTCTCCGCAAGTAGGTTTAGCTATAGGTGAAACAGAACATGATTCTCCTCAATCGAATGAAATAGCAAAGCCATTTGAGTATTCAGTAAAACTAGATCGATATAATATTAAAACAGAACTTACGCCTTCCA
>JAQICA010000223.1 GCA_027858775.1 Salinivirgaceae bacterium
CGCAAACTGGTAATCAACGGAAAGTCACGATCCACCCATGAGAACTATCTGCGCCAAATGTCTAAGTTGGCACTTTATTACAAACGGACACCCTTGGAGATTGAGATTGATGAGTTAGAGGAGTATCTTTATTACTTAATCCAAAAGGACACTGATGCCCAAAGTTCGTTTAAACATTTGGTCTATGGACTAAAGAAACTCTATTGGTTGTTTGACAGAGAAGAGTTGCTTTTGCAATTACCCGAAATTAGTCGCTCTAAGAAGTTACCGGTAGTATTATCCAAGCAAGAAGTAAAAGAACTATTAAAAGCACCTGTGCATATACGAGAGAAAGTAATGTTCGGCTTAACCTATGACACGGGCTTGCGAATATCTGAAATAACGAATCTACTAATTAGAGATGTTGATCTTAACAGGAAACAGATTCATATCCGACAGTCGAAAAACAATAAAGACAGATATGTGACCATGTCTACGCATGCTGCACGAGGGATACAGAAACATCTTGCCATTAACAGTCCCCGAGTCTATTTGTTTGATAACTACCAAAGAAAAGGCATTCCCATCAGCAAGACACGCATACGAGTTTTGCTAAAAGAGGCATTAGCAAGAACAGATATAAAAAAAGACATTAGTGTTCATTCTCTAAGACATACTTATGCAACACACCAGCTAGAAGCAGGACAAAATATTATGGTGCTCAAAGAATCATTAGGTCATGTGAGCATAGCCTCAACCCTAATGTACTTGCATATAGCTCAAATAGATACAGTGAAGAAATTTGGCTGTATGGAATCACTCTACGGTTCAGTTAAATGAGTAGTAAATACGAACTGGCAACCGTAATAAGGAATTTCTTTTGCTCGTTTAACTCAAATAACAAACTACCAGCTCATAAATTGCGTGTGCTTGATGCGATACAAAAATGCCGTACCGAATATATGGGAGGACATATTGAGGCTTGTGAAGTTTGTGGAGAAGTTCGTATAGCACACAACAGTTGTCGTAACAGACATTGCCCCAAGTGCGGTGCTATCGACAAAGAGAAGTGGATAATAAATCGCGAGGCAGATTTACTTCCGGTAAAATACTTCCATGTGGTGTTTACTGTTCCAGACAAGCTCAATAGTTTGTTTATGAATAATCAGAGGCAAATGTATAATTTACTGTTTTGTGTAGCTTGGGATGTGTTGAGTGATTTTGGGAAAACCAAAAGATGGATTGGTGGAAAACTTGGAGCTACAGCCATTCTTCATACTTGTGGTCAAAATCTGAACTATCATCCCCATTTGCATTTTATTGTACCGGCAGGAGCATTGATGCCTAATGGAAAATGGAAACATTCTCGCACGAGAGGCAAATATCTTTTTGATGTTAAACAACTTAGTAATGTTTTCAGAGCTCGATTTGTAGAACAGACACGGAAACTAATCAAGGAAGACCAAATTGAAGGTATATTCCCCAATAATTTATTTACAAAAAACTGGATAGTTTACGCCAAGCAATCTTTTACAGAACCAAAGCAAGTAATTAATTACCTTGGGCGATACACACACAGGACAGCCATCTCTAACGATAGAATACTTAAAGTAAGTTCCACAGAGGTGACTTTTGCATGGAGAGATTACAACAACGGCTACGAAAAGAAAATAACCACCTTAAAAGGGGGAGACTTTTTGCGTTTGTTTTGCCAGCATATTCTTGCTCCGGGTTTTACCCGCATCAGGCATTATGGTTTTCTTTCCAGTGCATCAAAAACAAAGTCGCTGGCTATTATCAGAACATTTCTAAATGTGAAAGCACCTATTCAAATTACCAAGGAATCACGTACGGTTTTAGCTTTAAAAAGAATGGGAATAAAAGCCGGAGTGTGCAAATGCTGTGGGGGGAAAATGATAGTTATCCAAACAATCCCCAATCGCTATCGTGATAGACAAAGACAAAGAGCACCACCTGTAAATGCAATCGAAAAAATCGTAAATAATTGAATGTAAAATGTATAGTCTAATTATTCAAATAGACATGGGAAATCTATGTCCAAAATACATCAAAAAGCTTAGTCCACTAGGAAAAATAGTAAAATCTATGTCAATAAAAGAACTAAAATGTACCAGAAAATCAAAAAAATCGTCAATTATTGCTCATAAAAGACCTACCTAATTTAAAGTAGGTAACACCAAAAAAATTGATTCCACAATAATATTAAGGTGTCGTACTAATTCATCGGTTTAGTTCAACAAACAGTACATATTCGGCAAAGGCCGAAAACGATAC